>CACAHE010000001.1 GCA_902532195.1 uncultured Pelagibacteraceae bacterium
CAAAACAATTTTTATCTTGCATATAAATTAGTTTTAGTTTGGCATTTACATAATTAGAAAAACTTCCATGTCTTTCTAAATGATCAGGAGCGATATTTAATATCATTGCAATATTAGTTTTGAAAAATTTACTATATTCAATTTGATAAGATGAAGCTTCAATAACAAATTGAGTATTTTTTTTTATATTTTTTTCTGATAGTACGGGCTTTCCAATATTTCCAATTAATCTAACGTCTTTTCCATGGTTTCTTAAAACCTCATATAATAATTTAGCTGTAGTTGATTTGCCGTTTGTTCCCGTTATTGTAGTTTTAAAATTATTAACATTTTTTAAATAAAAAATATCTAGATCACTTATAATTTTGTGATTATTGTTTTTAAGACTTTTATTTAAATTGCATTTTTTTTTGTTTATTCCTGGACTTAGTACTATAAAATCAAACCTTATTAGATTTTTCGATTGTGATTTTTGTAAAATGTATTTTTTTAATTTATTTGGAATTTTTTTTTTATTATCATCAAAAATTAATACGTCATTTTCTTTTTTTAAGTAATTAAAACAAGATTTCCCTGTTATGCCATAGCCATAAATTAAGATTTTTTTTTTTTTGAATATATTTCTCAAATTGAGCATTATCTTAATTTAAGAGTAGCTAAACCTATCATTGCCAAAATAATTGAAATTATCCAAAATCTAACAACTATTGTTGACTCGGCCCAACCTTTTTTTTCAAAATGGTGATGGATTGGTGCCATCTTAAAAATTCTTTTACCAGTTAGCTTATATGATATTACCTGAACTATTACTGAAACCGCCTCTAATACAAAAAGTCCACCTGTTATTGCTAGCACAATTTCATGTTTTGTTATAATTCCTACAGTTCCTAGAGAACCTCCTAAAGCTAATGAACCAGTATCACCCATAAAAATTTTTGCAGGTGGAGCGTTAAACCATAAAAAGCCTATGCAAGCACCAATTATAGAACCACAGAAAACTGATACCTCTCCAACATCTCTGATGTAAGGAATTAATAGATATTCTGAAAATACAACATTTCCAGTTACATAACTAATAAATGCAAAGCATGAAGCAACTAGAATTACTGGTACTGTGGCTAAACCATCCAATCCATCAGTAAGATTAACTGCATTTGATGAGCCTACAATTATAAAAACATAAAATGGAATAAAAAACCACCCAAGATTAATAACCAAATTTTTAAAAAAAGGTAGATATAAATTTTTTAATTCTGGAGTATCTGAAAATAAAGTAAAAATTCCAATTCCAATTAAAGCTAAAATAATTTGCCAAATTATTTTTATTTTAAAAGATATTCCTAAAGAATTTTTATTTTTTATTTTCTTATAATCATCATACGCACCTAATGCACCGAATGAAGCTACTATAAATATTAAAAACCATATATATGGATTTTTTAAATCTCCCCATAACAACACCCCAGAAAATAAGCCTAACAGAATTAATAATCCTCCCATTGTTGGAGTTCCAATTTTTTTAATAATATGCTCCTCTGGTCCATCTTCCCTTATTGGGTCTAACATTTTTCTAGAGGAAAAAAAATTTATAAATGGATTACCTACAAGAAATACAACTAGCATTGATGTAAACATTGCCAATCCTGTTCTAACAGTAAGAAACTTAAATACATTTAAGAATGAAAAAATTTCTACAAAACTTGAAAGTAAACTATAAAGCATTAAATCGACCTTTTTTTATTTTTGAAATCATACTGTTTAGTCCTGTTGCATTTGAACCTTTAATCATCAAATAATCATTATTGTTTAAACCATTTTTTATTAAATCAAAAACTTGTTTTTTATTAACTAATATTTTTCCTCTTTTTTGTGTTTTAATTTTGTTAAATGTGCCTTTTATGTGTTTACCATAAACATAGACTTTATTTATATTTGATTTATTTACGATTTTTGAAGCCTCTTTATGAAGTTTTTTTGAAAATTTTCCTAATTCCAACATATCTCCAAGTAAAATGTTTTTTTGATAAGATTTTATATTCATTCTGTCAAAATTATTTATTGCAAATTTTAGCGACAATGGATTGGAATTATAACTTTCATCAACTAAATTAATAACTTTATTACCTTTTTTTATTTTAATTAAATTTCCTCGCCCAGTTGGCAGTGTGCAGTTGTAAAAAATATTTTTTTTTAATTTTTTAACTTCAAAGTAATTTGACATTACAGCTATTGCAGCGAGTAAGTTCATAGCTTGATTAATTAATTTTCTTTTTATAATAAATTTTTTAATAATTTTATTTATTTTTACTACAAATATACATTTGTTTGTTTTTTTTACTATTTTAATTAAATGTATATCTGCATCTTTGTTTATTCCAAATGATAAGATTTTAAGATTTTTTTTTAATGCTTTATTCTTAAAAAAATTATAGTAATTATCGTCTTTATTTAAAACAACGGCACCACCTGGTAGAATATTATCAATTATTTCAGATTTAGCAGATGCGATTTCGTTTAAATTATTAAAATTTTTAATATGAGCATGAGAAACATTTGTTATTACTGCCAAATTTGGAGAAATTAATTTAGTTAATTTGTTTATTTCCCCTTTTCGATCCATGCCAGCTTCAAAAATTCCAAAGACATCATTTTTTTGAATGTTAAAAATACTTAGAGGTACGCCATATTTATTATTAAATGATTTTTTAGAATAGGTTGTAGGAAAAATTTTATTTAAACTTTGTCCAATCAATTCTTTTAATGAAGTTTTTCCTGAACTACCAGTTATAGCAATACTATTTATTGTAGATGATTTTCTAATTACTGAAGAACATTTAGTTAATAGATATAATGAGTCTCTTACTTTTATTTTTTTTTTATTAATTTTTCCAAAATTTCTTTCTACTATTGCTATTTTAGCTCCATTATTTAAAGCATTATTAGCAAATCTATTGCCATCATTTTTTTTACCTTTTATTGCAAAAAATATGCTTTTATTATTAACTTGTTTTGAATTAATTGACGCTGAACTAATTGATTGTTTCAATATAAAACTTTTATTTTTTAAATTTTCATTAATAATATTTGATTTTAAGTTATTAGATAATTTTTTATTTTTTATTTTGATATTTTTTAATATACATTTTGTATCAGAAAAAAACTTTTTAAATCTATACTCTTGATAATTTTCATGGCCTTTGCCTGCTATAATGAGTATATCTCCAGAACTTAAATTTTTAATAGCCAATGAAATAGCTTTTTCTCTTGATGAAATTTCTAATAATTTTGATTTATCAATTGCTTTTTTTACATCTGATCTAATTTTTTTTGGATCTTCTTTTCTAGGATTATCATCAGTCAGGTAAATATTGTCGCAATATTTATTTGCAATATTGCCCATAATTTTTCTTTTTGGCTTGTCCCTTTCTCCACCACATCCAAAAACAATTGAAATTTTACTTAATTTAAATTGCTCTCTTACACTTAAGATGCAATTTAATAGAGCATCTGGAGTATGTGCATAATCTAATATTACTCTAGAATTATTTTTGATTCTTCCAATCTCTTGAAGTCTGCCATAAGCTGGTTTTATCGTAGAAATCGATTTAATTATTTTATTCATGGGCACTTTAAGTGAGTTTGCTGCTAAAATTGCCATTAAAATATTTTTTATTTGAATTTTTCCAATTAAAAATGTTTTAATTGTATAAATTTTATTATTAAATTTAAATGTTATATATTGATATTTTCCAAAATAATTATGACTGATAACAATTAAATTAGATCTTTTTTTACCAATTGTAATTAATTCAGAATTATTTTTACTAGCAATTTTTTTTATTTTTTTAGATTCTTTTATATCATTATCAAATATTACTTTAGATTTTTTTTTCATCAAATTTTTAAATAGCAACATTTTCGAATTGAAATATTCTTTAAAAGATTTATGGTAGTCTAAATGATCTCTTGAAAAATTTGTAAATATTCCCAAATCGAACTTAACGCCATCAAGTCTATGCTGTTTAAGACCATGGCTTGATGCTTCAAGAATTACATTTTCAATACCTCTTTTTTTTTGATCACCGAGTGCTTTGTGTAATGTAATAGGATCTAATGTTGTATTATTACTGGTTCTGTTTGAGTTATTTGTAAAAATTCCAAGTGTACCAATAGAAGCAACTTTAAAATTATTTTTTTTTAAAATTTGAAAAAAGAAATTTGCTATTGAAGATTTTCCATTTGTTCCGGTTACAGCAATTAAATTTTTAGGTTTTAATTTATAAATTTTGGAACAGGCTTCCGATAATAATTTTCTAGGATTTTTACTTTTAATATAAAGTACACCTTCTTTATGCCCCTGTGCTTGCTGGTTAGATACAATGATTTTTGCACCATTTTTAATCGCATCTTGAATAAACTTATTCCCGTTTGATTTATTACCTTTAATTGCAAAAAAAATATCTCCCTTTTTACATTTTTTACTATTAAAATTTATTCTATTAAATTTTTGATAGTGATATTTCTTATCAATTTTATCTATGATATTTCCAATATACATTTATTTAATTTTAAAATCTTAGTATTTTGTGGCTAAAATTGGTCCAATATTTTCAATTATTTTTCCCGCTATTTCAACAGATGTCCAACCAGCTGTGTTAAATGGAGTTCCTACAAATGATCCAGGCTTATTCCTATATTTATAAATATAATTTTTTGAAAGTTTTGGTTCATCTAAAATAACAATTAGAACAAATTTAGGATTCGAAATTGGAAATATTGCTGCAAAAGTGTTTACTCTAGCTTTTGAGTATCCACCCAAAGAAGATTTTTGGGCTGTACCTGTTTTTCCAGCAACCTCATATCCTGGAACATTAGCAAATCCAGCAGTACCTTCTTTGTTTGTAACTATTTTTCTAAGAGCTGCATTAACTTTGTCTGATACTCCTTTATTTAGTATCTGCGTTTTGTTCATTTTATTAAAATTTTGTTTTTTAATTAGTGTTGGATTTATATCAAATCCTCCATTTGAAATAATTGAATATCCTTTTGCAAGTTGCAATGGCGTAGTTGTTATACCATGTCCAAATGCTGCTGTAGCTAATTTACACTTTCCCCATCTAAATGGAATTGGCTCTCCAACTTCTTCTATATCGAATTCAATTTTTTTTAATACTCCAATCTTTTTCAAAAATTCACTAAATTTTTCTATTCCAATTTTTTGACCAATTCTAACTGATCCAATATTTCCAGATCTGATCAGAATTTCCTCAGCTGTTAAATTTGATGGAATTTCTTCATCATATTCTCTAATTAAAAATTTTCCACATGTTAGTTGTTTTTTTAAATCTAAAAATTGAGTTTCAGGTTCGATGATATTTTCATTAATACCAGCCGCAAATGTAAAAGTTTTAAATACAGACCCCAACTCATAAACACCTTTGGTTGCTCTATTAATATAGTTAACATCTTTTATACTTTCTCTTTTATTAAGATCAAAATCAGGTAAAGAAATCATTGAAAGAACTTCTCCAGTATTAATATCCATTAAAATTGATGCACTTCCTAAATAATTAAAAAAATTTTTAGCTTTTATAAGCTCCTCTCTTATTAAATGTTGCAAATATATATCCATTGACAACTGTAAAGGTTGACTTTTTTTTCTTAGCTCATAGTCATATTTTTTTTCAATTCCAGAAATACCATTATTATTATCATCAATTTGCCCGATTACATGACTAAATAAATTTTTATGAGGATATATCCTAGAAATTTTTTCCTCGTAGATTAAGGACTTATCTCCAAGAAGAATTATTTTATCAAGTTTATCTTGGGTGATTTTTTTTTGTAAATAAAAAAATTTATCTCCATTTAATTTTTTTATAACTTCATCAAAATTTTTATTAGGAAATATTAACTTTAAGTTAAGAATTAAATTTTTTTTATTAATAACTAAGTTTGGGTTTATTCCAACATTTGTCATCATAATTGTTTTGGCTAAAATGTTTCCAGATCTATCTACAATACTCGCTCTGTAGTCTGTTTTATCTAGATTTATTTTTTTAGACTCTAATTCTAAAGATCCAAGATAAATAGCTTTTGATGAAAAAATTATGGAAATAATAAGAAAAACAAAAAAAATAAATGCAATCCGATTAAATGAAATACTTAAACCTGATTTTGACTGTTTATAAGAAAATTCATCTTCATAATCCTCAAGAATTAGACCTTTCTTTTTAATTATTTTCATTACTTCTTTCTACTTCTACTATTTCATCGATTATAATTTTCTTTTTATCAAAATAAATTTTTTTAAAATTTTCAATATCAGATGGTATTAAATCATTCTCAAAAAAATTTTTTTGGTACTCAAGTAATTTTTTTGGTGAACTTAAAAAATTATAATCAAGCAAAACCAATTCATATTTATCATTTAAAATTCTTAGATCCTCTTTTAAGTTAAATATTTGACTATCAATTTTTTTTGATGAATTTTTAGTTATCACAGTTGATACCACCAAAATAAAAATTATAAAAATAATTGAGATTTTTTTCATAGGCTATTCCCCATGTTTTCAATGTTTATTAAGTAACTAAATTTTTTTATAAGTTCAGAAAAATCACTTTTGTTAGAAATTTTTATACCATATCTCAATTTTGCCGACCTGGAGCTTGGATTAATATTTAGTTCAGTATTTGATGGTATGATAGGTTTTCTTTTATTTAATTTAAATAATCGATTTTCATTAGATATTATTGGAAGATATCTTGAAGAGCTAGATTTTTCAGAATAATTCTTAAAAAAAAATTTAACTATTTTATCTTCTATTGAGTGAAAGGTAACCACAACTATTATTCCACCAATTGGGATTATTTTGAATGAATTTATTAAACCATTAATGAGTTCGCTAATTTCTTGATTTACAAATATTCTTAATGCTTGAAAAACTTTAGTTGAGTTGTGTATTTTTTTTTTATTATTTTTTTTTACATAGTTTATAATTCTAACTAAATCTTGAGTGCTTATTTCTTTTCTTTTTCTAAACTCGCATATTTTTTTAGCTATTGTTTTTGATTTAAATTCTTCTCCAAAATGTTTAAAAATTTTTTGAAGACTTTTTTCATCCAAATGATTGATGGTTTCTTTAGCAGAAAATTTATTGATTCCCATGCACATGTTAAGTTTTCCATTGTGATTAAATGAGAGACCTTTTTTTGGATCATTAATTTGAATAGATGAATAACCTAGATCAAAAAGAACGCCTTTTATTTTGTGCTTAGAACAATTTAACTGACTTATTTCACTAAATTTTTTGTTTTCAAAATTAAATCTATCTCCAAATTTTAATTTGATTTGATTTGCTATCTTTTGTGTTTCGATATCACGATCTAAAGCTATAATTTTATTTGATTTATTTTCTAAAATTTTTTTTGAGTAACCGCCCTGTCCAAACGTACAATCAATAAATGTGCCACCATAATGAGGGGAAATAATGCTTATTAATTCATCAAGCAATACTGGAAAATGTTTTTTTTCCAGTTTTATGGTGGCATTCATTTATTTTTTTGAAGACCATTAATTTTTTTGTCTTCGCAAAAATGCTGGTATTTCGAGCTCATCCTCTTCTGAGCTTTCATCTGTTTCAAATGAAGTAAAATCCTCTTCTGTGTTACTTTCATTCTCTGAATTGAATAATTCTGGGCCGTTTGAGTCTATCTCAAAGTTTTCTAAACCATTTGAAATTTTATCTTCTTGTGTTTCAGTTCCAGTAGTTGTTTCTTCAGGTGTGTTCTCTAAACTTTCAGTTATGGTTTCATTTTGAAGTTCTGCATTTTCATTTTGAATTTCCTCTGATACTAGATCATTATTTTGCTCCAAAACTGATTGTTGTTCTACCTCATTTTCTAACTTTAATGCTGTGGCTCCATCAGAAACAGGTGATGAAAAAATATTAGAAAAGTTATTATTTTGTGCAGCTCCACCATTTTGAAAATCTGAATAACCAGGATTTCTATTTTGTATTCTATGAACCATGTTAATAACTGATTTAGAATCTGGTAGTTGTCCGTCAAGAGCTGTTGCAACAATCGAAACTCTTATTTTCCCTTCTAGAGCATGATCAATTATTGAGCCATTGATTATTTCGGCTTCTGAATCAACTTCAGATCTTATTTTATTAACAATTTCATCTACTTCAAAAAGAGTCAGATCTTCTCCTCCGGTTATATTTATTAATAATCCTTTTGCTCCTTTAAGAGAATAATCGTCAATTAATGGATTATTTAAAGCAAGTTCAGTAGCTTTTGCTGCTCTTCCTTCTCCTTCGGCTTCTCCAGTTCCCATCATTGCTTTACCCATGGAGCTCATTACTGTTTCTACATCAGCAAAATCTAGATTAACAAGACCATCTTTAACCATTAAATCTGTAATACTTTGAACGCCGTGTCTTAGTACACTATTAGATAGTTGAAATGATTCTTTATAAGTTGTTTTTTCATTTGCTATCTTAAATAAATTTTGGTTTGGAATTACAATTATAGTATCAACATGTTTTCTTAATTCTTCCAATCCTTCTTGACCTCTTCTCATTCTTGAAGGTGCTTCGTATAAGAAAGGAAGTGTAACAACTCCAACTGTAAGAATATTGAGTTCCTTAGCGGCTCTAGCAATCACATGTGCTGCTCCAGTTCCTGTTCCTCCTCCCATGCCTGCGGTGATAAACACCATGTTTGCACCCTTTAGTAAATCAACTATGTCATTAAGAGATTCATCTGCTGCTGCTCTTCCAATTTCATGTTTTGCTCCAGCTCCTAAGCCTTTGGTAAGATTTACACCAATTTGAACTCTTGCTTTAGCTTTACTAGATTTTAAATCTTGCGCATCTGTATTTACTGCAACAAATTCTACTCCTTCCACGCCTGCATCAATCATTTCGTTAATTGCATTTCCACCTGCGCCTCCTACTCCCAAAACTAAAATTCTTGGTTTTAATTCTTTAATGTCTGGTGCTCTAAAGTTAATTGTCATTTTTTCCCCCTCTATTAGTTATTTAGTTTTTGCTCCCATTTAAGACTTGCTCTTAAAATATTTGATTTTTTCTTTGCTATTGCCTTAAATTTTTCAAATGTTGTTGGTTCCCAAATTTGGAAGGTTTTACCTTGACCAACAAACAACATACTATTTTTGATTTTTGCATGTTTTAATAATTTTGATATTAATAAAATTCTTCCTTCACTATCAAATTGAAGGTTTACACTTTCTGATAATATTGATGTTGCAAAATAATCTTTTTTTTCTTCAAATGGATTTAATGAATCTATTGTGTTTGAAATTTTTTCAATTCTATCTTGTGGCCATGCTTCTATGCATTGATTGTTAAAAGATGGATAACAAATTACTCCATTGTAACCTAAATTTGACAAGTAAGATCTAAAAGAAGCCGGCACAGAAACCCTTCCCTTTTTGTCCAGTTTGTTTTCGTAAGTAGATAAAAACATAGTTCATAAATATAACCCAATTTGGGTTTTTATGGGATATTATGGGTTTTATATACAACCGTCAATAGTTATATTTTAATAGAAAAGTGTTATTTCTAAGAACAAATAAGAAACAGTTTAGATGAATTTTTTAAATTAAAAGTGCCAGATAATTATGTAAGCCGGGTTCTGTCTTTTAAACTTATCATTTATCTAGGCCTTAAATTACTTTAAGGCTCAAGCAACTAACCCTGATGACTAGCCAAAGACTGCTTTTAGTTATTTCTAACAATGTCATCTCTACTCAGTCTTGCTCTCGGTGGGGTTTTCCATGCGCTGTTTGTTACCAAATCAGCCGGTGTGCTCTTACCACACCTTTTCACCCTTGCCTTGATAAGGCGGTTTATTTTCTGTGGCACTATCCCTAGGGTCGCCCCCGCCAGCAGTTAGCTGGCACCGTGTCTTTGTAGAGCCCGGACTTTCCTCTTCAATATTTATATGAAGCGATAAGTCAATTATCTGGCGTTGTTAAAATATTTATTTTTTTGAAATTTACAAGATAAATAATCTCATAATTGGCTTATCTTTTTGGCAATAATTAAGCTTTCTTTATCAATTTTTCCATCTATTAACTCAGGTCTATACCTTCTCTGAAAATTTTTAATTAATTTTAAAAATTTCAAATTTCTTTTTTCAACAAAATATCCAATTTTCTTTAAATATTTAATCATTTCTTTCTTTTCAATTGTTGAAATTTTAACTTTTCTTAGTTTTTTTAATAGTTTTTGGTCTAAGTTATGCCAATTACCTATTTTATTTTTAGCTAATATTTTCCAAGGAAATTTTTCACCTGGATCAATTTTTCTATTATAAGAAACATCTGAATGAGCCAAAACATTATTATTTTTAATTTTATATTTTTTTAATATTTTTCTACAAAGAAGAATCGTACTTTTTATTTGTTCCTTACTAAATTTATGATATCCATGTTCGTGCCCTTTATTTTGGATTTCAATACCAATTGAAAATCTATTTAATGATTTTAAATTTTTCCAATTTGATATGCCCGCATGCCAAGCAATATAAAAGTCGGGAACCATTAAAATTACCTGTCCATTTTTTTTTACAAAATAGTGGCAACTTACTTTTGATTTAATGCTTGTTAATTTATCTATAGCCCTTTTTTCATTATACATTCCAGTGTAATGAATTAATAAAAACTTAATATTTTTTCTAATTCTCCTTTTAGTAGAAAAATTAGGTGAGTAATTTACTGCGATTTTTAACGTCATTTTAACAATTTTATCATAGTAAAATACTATTTACATTGGTAAAATATACAAATATAGGAGCATTATGAAAAAAATTATTTACTTAATAATTTTAAGTTTTTTAATTTCTGTGAACTCTTTAGCGGCAGATAGTTCAAAAGATGGTGATGTTAAAGACTGCTTTGAAGGAGTAAACAGGGGAATATTTGCTTTTAATAAAGCATTAGATAATGTTATTGTTGAACCACTCGCAACCGGATATAGAAAGTTGCCTTCTCCAATTAGAACGGGCACTAGTAATTTTTTAAGCAATCTTTCTTTGCTATCAACAATTCCAAACAATGTTTTGCAAGGGGATTTGGGACTTGCTGGTAAAAATACTTCAAGATTATTAATTAATAGCACCGTTGGTATACTTGGACTGTTTGATCCCGCAACAAGTTTTGGATTAAATAATTATGAAAGAGAAGATTATGGACAAACTTTAGCAAAATGGGGAGTTGATGAAGGATGTTATATTGTTTTACCAATATTAGGACCTTCAACATTAAGGGATACAACGGGAAAATTAGTAAATTATTTTGGGGGAGACCCTTGGTATAACATTACTGTAAGAAATGACACACAATATGTATCTGAATTTGATTATTATACCTCTGTAGGAACATCTGGGGTAGACTTTAGAGCTAAGAACTTGGAGTCATTTAATAATCTTGAAGAAAATTCAATGGATTTTTATGCTTCAGTCAAAAGTTTGTATTTACAAGATAGAAAGAAAAAAATCTTAAATTCTGATGATATAACTGATACTTTTGATGATAGCGATTGGGAAGAAATCGAAGCTAAATAAAATCGTTATCAAATGAATATTACTTATAAATTTAAAATTCATTATTTATTTTATATTTTAATATTTTTTTTATTTGTAAATACGTCGCATTCTAGAGAACCAATTAACTTTATAAAAGATATTACATCTGAAGCTTCATCAATTTTAATAAAAAGCAAAGAAAAAGATACAAAAATTAAAAAATTAAGGGAACTTGCTGAAAAAAATGTAGATATAAAGGGTGTAGGTTATTACTCGTTAGGTAAAATTAGAAAAACTCTAACCAACTCTCAATTGGAAGAATATGAAAATTTATTTAAAGAGTATTTTCTTAAAAGTTTCTCAAGTAGATTGTCAGAATATTCGGATCCCAAGATAAACGTTGAATCTCAAGAGGTATTATCCGAAAAATATACAATTGTATCTTCAGTTTTAGTAGCTACAGAAAATAGACCTGAGGTTAAAATTGATTGGAGAGTATATACAAAAAATCCAGAGAAACCTCTAATAAGAGATTTAATTATTGAAGGCTTAAGTTTGGCCAGAACTCAAAAAGAGGAGTTTAGTTCAATAATTAATAGTGGTGATGGTAATGTAGAAGTTCTTTTTGAAAGTTTGAAAAAATTTACAGAATAATTTTGGTGGGCGATCCAGGACTCGAACCTGGGACCAATACATTATGAGTGTACTGCTCTAACCAACTGAGCTAATCGCCCTACTCAATTAGTAGTGTTCTACAACAGATTAATTATATAGGCAAGAATAGATGTTTATGTTCTGCATTGGACAAAAATATATTATTTATTTACCAGCTAACCAAGAAAACAGTCCGGAAGCACCCTCAGGATTAATGTTAACATTTATTAATATTATAGAAAATACTATGGCTAGATAAGAAACCAACCCATATCTTTTTGTTAAATTTTCTAAAGTATTTAATTTCTTAGTTCTTTTATTGCTATACAAGTTGAAAAAGTGAACTGCTAAAATATTTGGCAGTGCGGCATAAAAATATGATGCTAAAATAATCCAATCAATGATTGTTAAATACTCTAACTTTGGAATCTCCCCATCTATAATAAAATTGTAAGCTATTAAAGATAACAGGCAAACAATAGTTATAGTTAACTTTGACTCTAATTCTCTTGCTTTAACCCAAATTGAGGACCAACAAACGATTAAAATTATAATAATTGGCAAAATTACTTTCCAAATATAATATCCATGTTTTCTTTCGATTTCTATTTCAACTATTGCGGATAAGCCATGATAAATATCTGCTGGGTTTTTATTTACGTCATAGGTTAATTTATTATTAACTATATCCCATCCTGCGATATTATTTTTTTCTTGAAATTTATTTAAATATTTTTGTGTACGATTCGAAAATTCTATAATTCCATCAGATAAATCATAAAAATTTTGCATTTCAAATTTAATTTTTTGACGATCAAATGGAAAATTTATATAGTTAAAATTTGTATTAAAAACATGAACTCCTTCATTTGTATATTCCACATATAATTCGTTATCCCAGTTGTTTTCTTTATGCCATTCAATCTCGTCAGTATAAGGTTTGAGGGTAAGGCTTTCTGTAAATAAATCAAAGTTAGTAGAATGCAAATCTGCATATTCAACTTTTGCTGGGTGACCAAAATTAAGCTCTGTTTCCCATTCGTAAACATCAAAATAACAACTAACCGTTTCTTTGTAATCATCTTCCTCGTTAAACCATAAATATTTTTTTGATAGTTCATACATTGGATCATCTTCTCCAAATGAGTGTGAGGCCTCAAAACCTAGTCTAGCTGTTAATTTTTTTGTTTTTTCATTAATATAGATTGAGTAAATATAAAGATCTGTGTAGGGCCAAAATAAACTTTTTACTTTTTTTGACAATTTTAGATTGTAAGTATTGGAATTACTATTTTTGAACTTAAATTCTACTTCTTCATTTTCTGAAAATAAATTAGCTAGTGTTTTATCGTCTTGATAATCAATATCTAGTGTTCTTAAGTCTTTTCCATTTACTGAAATTATAAGATCCTCAATTGTGACTTTTTCTGCTATTGATGGATCGGTTATTAATCCAATAGAATAATAGCCGTTTTCATCTCTTTTATATTCAGTTTCATTTTTCAAGTAATTCCATGTTTCTTCTAGCCTAATTCCAAAATCATTTAAATTGTAAGTAGGATTTTTTTCTGGTGTGTATTTTTCATAATCACTTTTTAATTCGTCCAGATATAAACGACATTTATCTTTAGAAAAAACGTTAGAAGAAAATAATAAAATATTTAAAAATATTATTACAAAACTACAAATACTAAATTTTTTTCTCATACTCTCTTCTTTTTTTTCCTTGAGTTTTTTTAAGTCTTGAAAACATTCTTAAAGCTACTATCCATGAAATTACAATTAATAGAAATGCAACATAAAAGTTTGAACTTACAAATAAATTATAACATCCGTGCAAAACAAAAGGCACAATGAATGCAAAAAATAAATTATCTCCCTTTTTTATAAAAGAATATTTCATAAAAAAATATCCCATAAACACTCCAAAAACTGCGTGGGCTGGAACTGCGGAAAAAGATCTAACTATTGCTAAAGCCATTGAAGTTGTGTCAAAATAATCTGCAAGTAAATAAACGTAATAAATATTTTCTAATGTAGCAAAACCCAAAGAAACAGTAACTCCATAAACGATTCCATCAATCGGTTCATTAAAATCTTTCATCTTATAAACAAAGAAATACAAGACAGCTAATTTTAAACTTTCTTCAACTGGTGCGGCTGTTAGAAATGATGAAATAAGACCTTCACTTGCATTAGTGGCGTACCATATTTCACCTATATATGTATTTAAAAAGTAAGCTGGTATTGTTATTAAAATTCCATAAAAAAATACTTTTATTATTTCTTTATTTGGTTCTTTAAATTTGTCTGAAGAAACAAAAAAGAAAACAATTAATAAAGATGGAAAAATTGTTACAAAAAGTAAATTCATTAAATTTTTTCAATTGTTGTTATTTTGTCAGTAATCAAAAGTGTATAATTTTAAATTTTATACACCTGTTATCATCTGGCCAAAATTTGATATTATTCCAATCACAATCATAACTTTTGCAAGTATTGCCCAAAATTTTGGTCCTTTATAGTTATTTGAAGATCTCCAAACTCCAACAACAGTATAAATTTGAAATGGAATTAAAAAGCCCCACATTGCATCTTCGCTCATTCCCAAAATGCCTATAAAAATTCCAATGATAAATCCAAATACTATGCCTAAACCAACTCCCACTCCCCAATAAGACATCGGAAGAGAAAGCTTTCCGTTCCAGAAACGTACAAAAAAATTTTCTTTTTGTGATTTTGTTTTTTTAACCATAAGAAACCTTACAACATTAATATTTATTGTAAATGATTAACAATTAAAGATAATTGTATAATGGTGGGCCGTGTTGGTTACGCTCCAACTACCCCTGCAATGTCAATGCAGTACTCTACTATTGAGCTAACGGCCCAATTAACTTTCTAAGAAACTTTTTAGTTGTTTTGACCTACTTGGATGTTTTAATTTTCTAAGTGCTTTAGCTTCAATCTGTCTAATTCTTTCTCTAGTTACAGAAAATTGCAAACCCACTTCTTCTAAAGTATGATCGGTATTCATGCCTACCCCAAATCTCATTCTTAATACTCTTTCTTCTCTCGGTGTTAAAGTAGATAAAATTTTAGTTGTAGCTTCGCTTAAATTTGATTTAATTGCTTGCTCAAGAGGTGCTAAAGCTTTTGTATCTTCAATAAAATCTCCTAGACTGCTATCTTCTTCATCACCTACAGGCTTCTCTAAAGAAACAGGTTCTTTTGAAATTTTTAATACTTTTCTTACTTTTTCCAAAGGCATTCTTAATTTTTTAGCAAGTTCCTCTGGTGTAGCTTCTCTTCCGAATTCGCTAAGAATTAATCTTTGAGTTCTGACTATTTTATTAATTGTTTCTATCATATGAACAGGTATTCTTATTGTTCTTGCTTGATCTGCAATTGATCTAGTAATTGCTTGTCTAATCCACCAAGTTGCATATGTAGAAAATTTATACCCACGTCTATATTCAAACTTATCAACGGCCTTCATAAGACCTATATTTCCTTCTTGGATTAAATCTAAAAATTGTAGACCTCTATTTGTATATTTTTTTGCAATTGAAATCACAAGTCTCAAATTTGCTTCAACCATTTCTTTTTTTGCAATCCTAGACTCTTTTTCTCCTTTTTGTATCCTGCTTACTAATTTTTTAAAATCTGTAACTGATATTCCAAGTTTATGACTTATTTCTACTAATCTTTCCCTAATATTTTTAAATTCTTCTTTATTTTTTTGGAAAAACTTTTTCCAAATTTCATTTGTATCTAAAAAAGATTTTAAATTTGGATTTATTTCATTTCCAACATAAAATTTAATAAATTCATCTCTTCCAATCTGATTATTTAATGCAAGTCTTAATAGATTGCCCTCTAATGAAATAATTTTTTTATTTTCAACGTAATGTCTTTGAACTAGTACTTCAAGAACTGATGGTGATAATTGTAAAGATTTTATATTTTCAAGTATTATTTCAACTATTTTTTTGTAATTTTTTTCTTTTGAGCTAGAAAATATTTTAGAATTTAGTATGCAATCTAATTTCTCTTTTTGATATTTTAATAGTTTATTATATTCTCTTGTGAGTTTGTTAACAGTGAGTAAAACTTTTGGTTTTATTTCACTTTCCATTGCTGCTAGAGTTGGGTTAAATTCATCATCCGAGTTATCTTCTGTGGTAGTTGCTTCTTGTTGATTAGTATCTGATTCAGATTTTTTTTGCTTAGAGTTGCCTGATGCATCTTCATCTTCCATATAGTTAGTATCTATATCGATAATTTCTCTAACAAGTATTTCGTCGTTTTGTAATTTTTTGTTCCAGTCAAAAAATTGTAGAGCTGTTATTGGGCTTTGGGAAAGTGCATTTAACATTACGTCTTTACCCGCTTCTATTCTTTTAGCAATTGCAATTTCACCTTCTCTAGAAAGAAGCTCAACTCCACCCATTTCTCTTAGGTACATCCTTATTGGGTCGTCACTTTTTTCTACAGATTTACCTTCATCTTTAGATGAAGATTCTTTTTTTCTTAGAACTTTAAAATCAGATTTTTTTTCTACTAAAGTAATTTTTCCATCTAAAATATGGATAAACGCTTGTTCTAAATTTATTGGTGATAAATTTCTTTTTCCTAATGATTTATTAAGTTCTTCATGGGTTATAAAACCCCTATGAAGTCCTCGGCCCATTAACCTGGCAAATGATTTAGTAATTATTCGTTCCACAATTTAAAAGTTAGGAAGACTTATATAATGACAATTTTAAAAAAATCCATTTAAAAAATAGACCAATTAATTGACTTTTTGTAATTTTTTTAATTCCTTTATTTCATTAAAAGTACTTTCACTCAAATCTTTCGAAAATTTCGATTCTAGTTCCTCAATTCTTCTTTCTAGTTCATAGTTTTTTAAATCCTTGATTATCTCGATAAGTAAATCCATGATTTTATTTTGGTCATTTTTTAAACCTTTCAAAATATACTTAATTGATGCAAATTTATTTATTCTATTAATTAGTTCCTGATCTATATTCAAAGATAAATCATTAATACCTTGTTGAGAATTTAAATCTTTAAGAATTTGATCAAAAACCATTTTATTTTCTTTGGTAAATAATTTTACTTTATTTATAATTTCTATGTTAATTTTTGTTAATTCGATATTATTTAGTAATAAGTAAATAAATGAAAATTCTTTAAGCTCTACTTGAGTTAAAGATTTCGTTTCATCAAAATGTTTTTTTGTTGAAGTTAGTGTCTTATTTATTTTTTGGAATTTATTTTTAGAAAAATTTCTTAAATTTGGAGTAAGTTCATTAATTTTTTCAAGAAAAAATTCTAAAGTATATTTTTTGATAAATTCATCTTTAATTGAACTGGCAATATATCTAAGTTTTTTTTCAAATTTTGCGTATGAAGATGGGGTGCCATCAGTTTCACCCTTATAATGTTGAAAAAGAAAAGTATAAATAGAATTTAAATTATCTTCAGTGAATTTTATAAATTTATCTTTTCCATTTTTATTTACAAAAGTATCTGGGTCTTCTTTTTCTGGCAAAAATAAAAAAGATATATTTTTATCTGGTTTCAATTCTTGAATTAAATTTTCTGCTGCTCTTAAGGCGGCTGAATAGCCACTTTTATCCCCATCAAAACATATAATTATGTGATTAAAAAATTGGCATAAAGTTTGAATTTGTTTATTAGTTAAAGCTGTTCCTAAATTTGCTACTACGTTTTCTATATTATGTTTATTCAATGCTATTGCATCCATGTATCCTTCAACTACATAAATATTTTCTGAAGAATTTGAGAATTTTCTTGCTAAATCTAAATTATATAAATTAGATCCCTTTTTATAAAAAATTGTTTCGGGAGAATTAATATACTTCGCTATATAACTTGTTTGATTTAAAGTTCTTCCTCCAATAGCAATATGCTTACCTGAAATATTATTTATTGGAAAAATAATTCTATCTTTAAATCTTTCAATATTTTTTTCTTTTTTTTCATCAAAATAAAATAATCCAGATTCTTTAATATCTAAATCGTTATAATTTTTTTTAAGCTTTTCATAAAAACTTGGATTTTTTTCAACATATCCAATTTTAAATTTTTTAATTTCATTAATAGTTAAATTTCTTTTTTTTATATATTCTCGAATGTTTTTATTTGAATCATTTTCCAATAGTTGTCTGTGGTAGTAATCTATATATTTTAAATATATCTCAATATATATTTGAAATTTTTTTTCTCTAATTTCATCGGACTTAGAAAAAGTATACGGTTGCATTCCTGCCATGCTTGCTAAAATTTTTACTGTTTCTCCAAATTTTAAATTTTGAGTCTTCATTAAAAAATCAAATATATTTCCATGTTCCCCACTACTAAAACAATGGAAAAAACCTTTCTCGTCATTAACTGTAAAAGATGGAGTTTTTTCTGTTTTAAAAGGAGATAGACCTACAAATTCTTTACCTCTTTTTTTTAAATTTATATTTTTTGAAACTACCGTAGAAACTTTTAATCTATTTTTTATTTCGTCAATATATTCTTTTGGATATTTCATTTTTTATTTAAAAATTCTTTTATTATTGTTCCTGCTCTTGAAAAATCTATTGTGTCAGAATAATTTTTTTTTAATTCACTCATTACTTTTCCCATGTCCTTTAAGCTTGAAGCGCCGGTTTGCTCTATAATTTTCTGACATACAGCTTTTGTTTCTTCATCTGACATTTGTTTTGGCAAATAAGAAGATAGAATATTTGCTTCGTTTTGTTCCGTCTCCAACAAATCAGATCTATTGCTTTTTTTATATAATTCGATTGATTCGGTTCTTTGTTTTATCATTTTTTTTAAAAGTTTCTTTATGTCTTCATCATTTGTATCTTTTTTATTAGGGCCAGATCTATTAATTATATCTAAGTCCTTTATTGCAGATAAAATTAACCTAGAAGTTGATATTTTGTGTTTATCTTTCGATTTTAAAGAGTTTTTATAATCTTCTTCAATTTTATCTCTTAAAGACATTTTTTTAACTTAACTCTATAGACAATTTTCTTCAAAAAAAAAAATTTTTTTTAAAAATATACATTAGATCTGTTGCGGAATTTTAGGTTTTATTGTATTAACCTTTAACTCATGAGTTGTAATTGAACAAAAAGCAAAAAGAAAACTCAAAAAATTACTCACATTTCTCATCAGGCGTTTTAGTTCTTGAAAATAAAACTGTATTTAAGGGGATTGGTATCGGATATCAGGGAATAGCTACTGGTGAAGTTTGTTTTAATACTTCTTTAACAGGCTACCAAGAAATTATATCAGACCCCTCTTATGCTGGACAAATTATTAATTTTACTTTTCCACATATTGGAAATGTCGGAACAAATAATGAAGATCATGAGTCAGACAAGATTTGGGCTAAGGGAGTTATTTTTAATGCGGAAATAACTAATCCATCAAACTACAGATCTTTAAAAAAATTGGATAGTTGGTTGAAAAAAAATAAGATAGTAGGGATAACTGGATTAGATACTAGAAGCTTAACTAATTTTATAAGAGACAAAGGAGCGCCTAAAGGCACCATTTCTTATAATAATAAAGGTATTTTTAATCTAAAAAAATTAACCAATAGCTCTATTAAATGGCCAGGATTAAACGGCCTTGATTTAGCAAAAATAGTTACAACTAAAAAAAAATATTTATGGAAAGGTTTCAAAACATGGAAAAAAGAGAAGGGTTTTGAAAAAAACAAAAAGAAGAAATATAAAATTATAGCAATCGACTATGGAATTAAAAAAAATATTTTAAGATATTTTTCTAATTTTAATTGTGAAGTAATTGTAGTTCCTTGTAGCCTTGAAGCTGAAGATATTATTAAATTAAAACCTAATGGTATTTTTTTATCAAATGGCCCTGGAGATCCCGCTGCAACAGGAAAATATGCAATCGATATAATTCAAAAACTAATTAAAACAAATATTCCAATATTTGGAATATGTCTTGGACACCAATTGTTAGCTTTAGCACTTAAAGCAAAAACAAAAAAAATGAAATTGGGTCATAGAGGTGCAAATCACCCAGTAAAAAATTTAATTAATAGTAAAGTTGAAATAACAAGTCAAAATCATGGATTTGAAGTAGTTAAAGAAAGTTTACCAAAAAATGTTGAAATGACTCATAAATCTTTATTTGATAATTCTGTAGAAGGAATCAAATTAAAAAATAAACCTGTTTTTTCTGTTCAATATCATCCAGAATCAAATCCTGGCCCACAGGATAGTCATTATTTATTTAATCAATTTATTAACGAAGTAAGAAAAAATGCCAAAAAGAAAAGACATTAAAAAAATTTTAGTAGTAGGAGCTGGTCCGATAATTATTGGTCAAGCCTGTGAATTTGATTACTCTGGCACGCAAGCTTGCAAAGCATTAAGAGATGAGGGTTATAAAGTAATATTAATAAACTCAAATCCTGCAACAATTATGACTGACCCTGGAGTTGCAGATAAAACTTACGTTGAGCCAATAACAGTAGATATTTTAGAAAAAATTTTAGTAAAAGAAAAACCTGATGCAATTTTGCCAACAATGGGGGGACAAACAGCACTGAATTTAGCAATTAAAGCAGAAAAAATTGGATTACTCAAAAAATATAAAATTGAACTAATCGGAGCAAATTCAAAAGCTATTTCTAATGCAGAGGATAGAAAAAAATTTAGAAAAAATATGAGTGATATTGGATTAAATCTTCCAAAATCAGAAATCGTTAACAATATTAATCAAATTAAGAAATCATTAAGTAAAGTTGGATTGCCAGCAATAATCAGACCTGCATTTACTCTTGGTGGGCTTGGAAGTGGTATAGCCAAAACTAAAAAAGATTTTTTTAAACGTGTTAAGGAAGGCCTTGATGCATCTCCAGTAAATCAAGTTTTAGTAGAAGAGTGCTTGGAAGGTTGGAAAGAATTTGAAATGGAAGTTGTTAGAGACAGAAAAGATAACTGCATTATAATATGCTCTATAGAAAATTTAGACCCAATGGGAATTCACACAGGAGATTCTATTACAATAGCGCCTGCTTTAACTCTTACGGACAAAGAATATCAGGTCATGCGAAATGCTTCCATAGCATGCTTAAGAAAAATTGGAGTAGAAACTGGAGGTTCAAACGTTCAGTTTGCCATTAATCCAAAAAATGGACGAATGGTAATTATAGAAATGAATCCTAGAGTTTCCAGATCTTCAGCACTTGCATCAAAAGCAACTGGTTTTCCGATAGCAAAAGTGGCAGCAAAACTAGCCATTGGCTACACCCTTGATGAATTAAAAAATGAGATTACTAAAGTTACTCCCGCATCTTTTGAACCAACTATAGATTATGTGGTTACAAAAATTCCTAGATTTACTTTTGAAAAATTCTCTAATTCACCTGCAGTATTAGGGACTTCAATGAAATCAGTTGGTGAGGCTATGGCAATTGGAAGAAACTTTAAGGAATCTCTTCAAAAAGCATTAATATCTTTGGAGATTGGTTTTTCAGGTTTAGATAGAATTTTTGACTTAAATAAGAGTGATATTGAAAAGAAACTAAAGATCAATATCCCAAATAAAATTTTATTAATTGCAGAAGCAATACGTAAAAAAATTAATTTAAAAAAAATATACAAATTATCTAAAGTAGATCCTTGGTTCTTAGAGCAAATTAAAGAGATAGTAGATGAAGAAAATAAAATCTCTAAAAAAGGCCTACCTAAAAACTTTAACGAATTTAATAGAATTAAATCAATTGGATTCTCTGATAAGAAATTATCTCAACTAACTAATTTAAAAGAGAAAATTGTTAGAAGAAAAAGAATTGCTTTAAAAGTTTTACCTGTGTTTAAAAAAGTAGATACGTGTGCTGCTGAATTTAAATCTTTCACTCCTTACATGTACTCAACATATCAAAGAAATTTTTCATTAAATACAGAATGTGAGTCTGATCCTTCTAAAAAAAATAAAATTATTATTCTAGGTGGTGGACCAAATAGAATAGGCCAAGGAATTGAGTTTGATTACTGTTGTTGCCAAGCAAGTTACTCTTTAAAAGAAGCTGGATTTGAAACAATAATGATTAACTGTAATCCAGAAACTGTTTCAACTGATTACGATACAAGTGATAGATTATATTTTGAACCTTTGATTGAAGAATACGTTCACAACATAATTTTAAAAGAAAAATCAAAAGGAAATTTGATAGGGATAATTGCACAATTTGGCGGTCAAACTCCTATTAAATTAGCAAAATTTCTTCATGATAACTCTTTACCAATTATAGGTACTCAATATTCATCAATTGATTTAGCTGAGGACAGAAACAGATTTAGAAAACTTTTAATTAAATTAAAATTAAAACAAGCAGATAGTGGAATAGCTAAAACATACGATGAAGCCATAAAAATAGCATCTGAAATTGGCTTACCGCTTGTTGTGCGGCCTTCTTATGTATTGGGAGGTAGAGCCATGGAAATAGTTCATGAAAAAAACCAATTAAAAAAATTTGTTCAAGAAGCATTTAAGGTTGCAGAAAATAATCCAATTTTGATTGATAGGTTTATTAATAACGCAATGGAAGTAGATGTTGATGCAATATCTGATGGTAAGGATGTTTTTGTTGCTGGAGTTATGCAGCATATCGAAGAAGCCGGAATTCATTCAGGAGATTCAGCATGTTGTATACCTCCAGTAGCTATTAAAAAAGAATTAATTGATGAAATTAATAAACAAACTAAAAAATTAGCATTAGCATTAAAAGTTAAAGGTTTTATGAACGTTCAATTCGCAATTAAAAATGATGAAATTTACATTATTGAAGTTAATCCAAGAGCCAGTAGAACTGTACCTTTTGTTTCTAAAGCTAAAGGAATTCCTTTAGCCAAAATTGCTTCGAGAATAATGGCAGGAGAAAAATTAAAAAAATTTAATTTAAAAGATAAAAATAAAAACATTTTTGCCGTTAAAGAAGCTGTTTTCCCATTCAATAAATTTCCAAACGTTGATGTTTTGTTGGGTCCAGAAATGAAATCAACGGGAGAAGTAATGGGAATAGATAAAGATTTTGGTTTAGCATACGCTAAAAGTCAAATCGCTTCACAAAATTCTCTACCAACCAAAGGACTGGCATTTATTTCTTTAAAAGATAGGCACAAAAATGAAGGAGTAGATTTAGCGAAACAATTAGTAAAATTAGGTTTTACATTGTGTGGGACGGAAGGAACTGCAAATAGAATTATCAAAAATGGCATTAAGTGTAAAAAAATAAATAAGGTTAGTGGAGGTTCTCCACACATAATTGATGTATTAAATTCAAAAAAAATTGCATTAGTAATTAATACCGGGGGTGGAAAACGTGCATACCGTATTCAAGATTCTACATCATTAAGAAGATCAACTTTGATAAATAAAGTTCCTTATTGTACAAATATGTCAACAGCGTATGCTTTTCTAGAGGCTATAAAATCATTGAAAACAAAAAAAATAGAAGTCAAATCTTTACAAGAAATTTAATCTTCAACTTTCCAATCAGTTTCAAATGTAACATAATTTACTTGAAGACAACGTCTTTCTTTAACAATTTCCTTTTTTTCCATTCCGTGCCAAGTATTTGGACCGCTCGAAAAAAAATATCCATAATTATCTCTATAAGGAAGAGTTTTAACTTTTTTTAAATCAGAATTATAAAAATCTGTACCCAATCCTTCACTTTCATTATGTTTATTTACAAAAAGCAAACATGATATAAGTTTTTCTTTTATATCGCAGTGCGGTTTTAGCCAAAATCCTTTTCTATCACAAATCACTTCAACTCTAACAAACGAATTTGAAAGATCTTTGCCTACTAAACTAGATATTTTTTCGTAAGTTTTTTTATTTTGAAGTTCTTTTATAAACTTAGTTAAATTAGGAAATTTATTTGAATTTTCTTTTGTAATAAAGCATCTAAATTTTAAAGCTTTGCCTCCGCCAGAAATACCTTTTCTGTAAACTCCTTCTCCTCCATCTATTGCTCTAGTTCCATCATAGTTCAAGTTGTGCTCGAGTGGGTTTGCAATGTCTGCATTTATTATTTCACCAATTTGTTCATCTGTTAAAGGCTTATTCAATTCCCAGTGAGTAAATGGGTCATCATATTTTTCTGAATTTTTTAATATTGAATTTAAAAAAGACATTTATTTTATTTTTTCCTTAATCTCTAAAGCTATTCTATTTGTTTCATTCAAACTTTCATAGCTCCATGTAGTTAATTCATTACCTAGTTCTTTTACAATATTTAGATTTTCAAACAAACTTCTAAATTTTTTAAATCTTTTATCATTTCTTTTAGGAGGTATCATTGCTACATAAATGGGTTTTCCAGTGATAGCTGCCTCTGAAATCATTGAGATAGAATCACAAGTTACAACTATATATTTAGATAAAGCTAAAGATGATAAATAGGCCTTTTTATCAACATTTTCAATAATTAAACGATTTTTATTAAAATATTCTTTAGCGAAAGTAATTGTCTCTTTTGGAGTTCTGTTTGAAGGTATTACTATTAATTGTAAATTTTTATCAATTAAATATTGATTTATTTTTGAAAAAATATTTATGATATTTGTATTAGTATAATCATAATATTTAGTTGGCCCACCTAAAATTAAAGCTATAATATCTTTTTTTATATCTATTCTTTCTTCTAAATAATTTTTTGATTCATCTATTTCTTTTAAAGTAAGATAGTGTATTGCACCTTTTGAACTAATTACATTTGTGCCTTTGAGATTGTCATGTTCTGGTGAAATAATATAATCAAAGTTTTTTAAAGATACTTTTGGGTTTTGAATATGAATATTTATTATTTTTTTATTTGAATTTTTTTTGAGGTAAATTGAAGGAACAACACTTTTCCTTCCACAAGAAATTATTATATCAAATTCTTTATCAATCTTATTTTTGAAAATAAATTTATTAAGTGGAGTCAAGTTAGGAGGTATAAAATTCCAAAAACTATTTAATTCAACTTTTTCGTGAAAATAATCTAATTCCAAAGCTTTGGCCAATCCTTCAACTTGGCTTATCATTCCGTGTAGCCCTTCTGTTAATAATAACCCTTTTAATTTGCTCATTAATTACTATATAGCTTTGATATGAATCAAAATCCAACTAAACACACAAAAGTGTTAATAATTGGTTCTGGACCTGCTGGATACACTGCTGCAGTCTACGCTGCAAGAGCAATGCTTAAACCTATTATGGTTTCTGGAATGGAACCAGGTGGACAATTAACAACAACAACTGACGTAGAAAATTATCCAGGATTTGCAAAGGTAATTCAGGGACCTTGGCTTATGGAAGAAATGCGAAACCAGGCAAAAGCTGTTGGTACCGAAATCATTGAGGATCATATTTCATCAGTAAATTTAAAATCAAAACCATTTGAAGCTATTGGAGATGGGGGTCAAAAATATACTGCTGACTCAATTATTATTTCTACAGGAGCCCAAGCAAGATGGTTAAATATTGAGTCTGAACAAAAATTTCGAGGATTTGGTGTATCTGCTTGTGCAACATGTGATGGATTTTTCTTTAAAGATAAAACTGTTGCAGTAGTTGGTGGGGGAAATGCTGCAGTGGAAGAGGCTATGTTCTTAACTAAATTTGCATCTAAAGTAAAATTAATTCATAGAAGAAATGCTTTAAGAGCAGAAAAATTACTTCAAAGTAAATTAATGGCTAACAAAAAAATTGAAATTATTTGGGATAGTGTTGTTGAGGAAGTCATTGGGGATAATGAGCCTAAAAATGTAAAAGGATTAAAAATTAAAAATGTGAAATCAAATAAAATTGAAGAATTAAAAGTAGATGGTTTATTTATTGCTATTGGTCACGATCCAGCAACACAACTATTCAAAGAACAATTAGAAATGGATAAAGAGGGTTATTTAATTACAAAACCTGATTCAACTCAAACTAATATACCTGGCATATTTGCTGCTGGAGATGTTAAAGATAAAATATTTAGACAAGCAGTAACAGCAGCTGGAATGGGATGTATGGCAGCTCTTGAAGCTGAAAAGCATCTTTCAAAGTAAAGTAAAAAACTATTTTAGTTTATTATAAACTTTCACAAAAAGATTTTATTCTTTCCATAGCAACTTTTAACTTTTCCATTGAAGTTGCGTAGGAGATTCTAAAATATCCATCTAAACCAAAAGCAGATCCTTGAACAACTGCAACATTTGCTTTTTCAAGTAATTTTTCTACAAAATCAGAATCTGTTTTTAATTTAGTCTTTTTACCTAATAATTTTTTACAGCTTGGAAAAACATAGAAAGCTCCGTTTGGTTTTAAACAGCTAATTCCTTTAATACTATTTAAACTTTTAACTACAAAATCTCTTCTTTCTTTAAAAGCATCTGATCTTTGTTGAATAAAGTCTTGTTTGCCATTTAAAGCTTCTACAGCGGCAGCTTGGCTAACCGAGGAAGGATTAGAAGTTGATTGCGATTGAATTTTTCCGATTGCTTTAATTATATCTTTTGGACCAGCTGCATACCCTATTCTCCATCCTGTCATTGCATAAGACTTACTGACTCCATTCATTGTCAGTGTTCTATCTTTAAGTTTAGAAACCTGGGCTATAGTAAAGAAGTTAAAGTTATCATATTTTATATGCTCATAAATATCATCACTCAATATATGTATTTTTTTATTTTTTATTAAAACTGTTGCCAAATTTTCTATCTCTTCTTTTGAATAACCTGCTCCAGTAGGATTAGAGGGCGAATTTAAGATTAACCATTTGGTTTTTTTTGATATTGCGCTTTTAAGTTTTTTAGGTGTCAATTTAAATCCATCTTTTTCATCACATCTGATTTTTTTTGGTTTTCCACCTGCAAGCAAAACCATGTCTGGGTATGAAACCCAAAATGGAGCTGGAATTATAACCTCATCACCCTTGTTTAGAGTTGCCATAAATGTATTATAAAGAACTTGTTTTCCACCAGTTCCTACTGTGATTTGATCTGTAGAATATTCCAAATTATTTTCTCTTTTGAATTTTTCTACTATTGCTTTTTTTAGAGCTGGTGTCCCGTCTACAGCAGTATATTTTGTTTCGCCATCTTTTATAGCCTTAATAGCGGCATCCTTTATATTTTCAGGTGTATCAAAATCAGGTTCACCCGCCCCTAATCCAATAACATCTTTGCCAGCAGCTCTTAATTCTCTGGCTTTTTGGGTAACTGCAATGGTAGGAGAAGGTTTTATTCTCTTTAAACTATTAGATATTATGCTCATTGAAATATGTTTTTATTTTATTACTTTGTTTAATATATGCAAAATACTTATCAAGATTTAATTACGGATATACAGAGTAAAAATCCTGAAATTACGGGAAAACTTGAAGGTGGAAAAAAATTTAAAATTAAATCTGATTTTAAACCAGCTGGGGATCAGCCAGAGGCTATAAAAAAATTAGTAAAAAGTGCAAAAAAAGGAGAATTTAATCAGGTTCTTTTGGGAGTTACTGGATCTGGAAAAACTTTCACAATGGCAAAAGTAATTGAGGAAACTAATAGACCAGCATTAATTTTAGCTCCAAATAAAACTTTGGCTGCTCAACTATATGGAGAGATGAAAGGATTTTTTCCTAATAATGCTGTTGAATATTTTGTTTCATATTATGATTATTATACTCCAGAAGCCTACGTACCAAGATCTGATACTTACATTGAAAAAGAAGCATCCATTAATGAACAGATAGATAGAATGAGACATTCTGCAACAAGATCTCTTCTTGAAAGGGATGATGTTTTAATTGTAGCGAGCGTATCATGCATTTATGGTCTGGGTTCAGTTGAAGCTTACAGCAAGATGACTTTAACACTTCAAAAAAATTATAATTACAATAGAGAACAAATAATTAAATCTCTTGTTGCTCTTCAATACAAAAGAAATGATCAAAATTTTTATAGAGGAACTTTTAGAGCTAGAGGAGAGTATCTTGAAATCTTTCCATCTCATTTGGAAGATAGAGCATGGAGATTAAGTTTATATGGTGAAAAACTTGAAAAAATTGAAGAATTCGATCCATTAACTGGTAATGAAGTAAGAGAATTAAGCTTAATTAAAATATATGCAAATAGCCACTATATAACTCCAAAGCCAACGGTAGAACAGGCAGTAATAAATATAAAAAAAGAATTAGAAATCACTTTAAAAAAACATAAAGCAGAAAATAAATTATTAGAAGCACAAAGATTAGAGGAAAGAACAAAATTTGATTTAGAAATGATAGAAGCAACTGGCTCATGTGCTGGTATTGAAAATTACTCAAGATTTTTGTCTGGCAGAAAACCGGGTGAACCACCCCCTACTCTATTTGAATATTTTCCAGATAATACCTTAATTTTTGTAGATGAGTCTCACGTTACTGTTCCTCAATTAAATGGAATGTTTAAAGGAGATAGATCAAGAAAAAGTACACTTGCTGAATATGGGTTTAGGCTTCCATCATGCATGGATAATAGACCTCTAAAATTTGAAGAATGGGATATGATGAGAACACAAACAGTTTTTGTTTCTGCCACTCCTGGACCTTGGGAGTTAGAACAAACAAAGGGGAAATTTATTGATCAAGTAATAAGACCCACCGGCCTTATTGATCCGAATGTAGAAATTAGACCTGCAAAAAATCAAGTCGATGATTTAATGTATGAATGTAAAAAAGTTGTTGAAAAAAACTACAGAGTTTTAGTTACAACATTAACAAAAAAAATGGCAGAAGATTTGACTGAGTATCTTCATGAAAATGGAGTAAAGGTAAGATACTTACACTCAGACATTGATACTCTTGAAAGAATTGAGATCATGAGAGATCTGAGAATGGGAGTATTTGATGTTCTAGTTGGAATAAACTTACTAAGAGAAGGATTAGATATACCAGAATGTGCACTGGTTGGAATTTTAGATGCTGATAAAGAAGGTTTCTTAAGATCCGAAACTTCACTTATTCAAACTATTGGTAGGGCCGCACGAAATATTGAAGGAAAAGTTATTCTTTATGCTGATAAAGAAACTAAAAGTATAAAAAAAGCAATTCAAGAAACAAATAGAAGAAGAAAAATACAACTTAGTTATAATAAAAAAAATAAAATTGATGCAAAATCAGTAAAGAAAGAAATTAGCGATATTTTAGAAAGTGTTTATGAAAAAGATTATGTAAAAGTTAGTGAAGGCTCAAATATAGGTGGAAACCTTAAAAAACACTTAAAAGTATTAAACAAAAAGATGAAAGATTCTGCATCTAATTTAGAATTTGAAGAGGCTGCAAAAATAAGAGATGAGATAAGGAAACTAGAAAGTACCGAGCTAGAAATTACTTTAAATCCAAAAATAAGACAGTACGATGTTAAAAATAAACTCTATCCCAAGGGAAGATCGACCATGGGTATGCCTGGGACTAGAGCACAAAAAGGAAAGAAAAAGTGGAAGCAAATAAAATAATAATTACTGGAGGTGCTACTCGTATTGGAGCAGCAATAGCAAAAAAACTCTCCGGTCCAAAAATAGAAATGGTAATTCACTATAATAAATCTAAATCTAAGGCAGAAAAATTAAAGAAAGAACTATCAAAAAATAAAACTAAAGTTTATTTAGTTAAAGGCGACCTAAGCAAAGAAACAGATGTAAATAAAATAGTAAAATTTGCTAAATCTAAATTAAAATATTTTGATTGTTTAATTAATAATGCTTCTCTTTTTGAAAATGATAAACTTGAAAATTTTACAACTGACAGCTGGGGACGTCATTTAAGAACTAATTTAAGAACCCCTGCTCTTTTATCTAAAGAATTTGCCAAAAATATTAAAGGCAAAAATAACAATATAATTAACATTATTGATCAAAGGGTTTTTAAATTAACTCCATATTTTTTTTCATACACAATAAGCAAAACTGGACTTTATACTCTTACTAAAACAAGCGCTATGAGCCTTGCTCCAAATATAAGAGTAAATGGTATAGCTCCAGGACCTACTTTAAAAAATACAAGACAATCTGCAAAACATTTTAAAAAGCAATACATGGCAACCCCTCTTAAAAGACAAGTGGATGTTGAACAAATCTGCAACGCGGTTGACTTCTTTATTAAAAATAGGTCTATTACAGGACAAGTGATATCCGTTGATAGTGGTCAAAGTTTAAACTGGCAAACACCAGATATAATGGGTGGCAAAGAATGAAAAAAAATAATCTTAAAATAGTTAAATTAGATAGAAAAAAAAGTTTATTTAATTATGAGAAAAAAGTTTTAATTAAAGATTTAATATTAAAATTAAAACTAGGATACTATGAATTTGAAAAAGAAAAATCTCAGAAAGTAAAATTTACACTTGAAGTGAACTATGAAGATAAAAAGCCATCAAATGATAAAGATATAAAATCAATTGTTAATTACGCAAAAATTGTAAAACTAGTAAAAAAATTAGTTAAAAATAAACATTATAACTTTCTAGAAACATTGGCTGAAGATGTTTTTGATGAGCTATTTAAGGATAAAAGAATTGACAAAATAACTCTTCAAATTGAGAAATTAGAGATTATGAGAGACTGTTCGTCAGTTGGAATACAAATTTCTAAAAAAAGAAGTCATGATAAGCTCTGATATTGGAAAAGAAATAATTAAAAAAGAACTCCCTTTAATACCAAAACTTCCTGGCGTTTATAGAATGCTTAATTCTAAAAATGAAATTTTGTATATTGGAAAAGCAAAAAATCTTCCAAATAGATTAAAAAGTTATGTTTCTGAAAAAAACCACATTATAAGAACTGAAAGAATGTTATCTCAGACACAAAAAATTGAGATAACTACTACCTCTAATGAAAGTGAAGCTTTGCTATTAGAAGCAAATCTAATAAAAAAATATAGACCTAAATTTAATATTCTTTTAAGGGATGATAAATCTTTTCCATTTATTTTTATTGGCAACAAAGATCAATGGCCACAAATAAAAAAACATAGAGGAAAAAAAAATAAAGAAGGTTTTTTCTTTGGTCCTTTTGCATCCGCAGGTTCAGCTAACTGGACTATAAAAATGATTCAAAAAATTTTTCAACTTAGAGTGTGTGATGATACTGTTTTTAAAAATCGCAATAGACCTTGTATATTATTTCAAATCAAAAGATGCTCGGGACCTTGTGTTGGAAACATCAAAGAAAATGAATACAAAAAAACTGTTAGTGATGCAATAGAGTTTGTTTCGGGTAAATCTAGAAAAATACAAAAAAATCTTTCAATCCAAATGGAAAAAGCTAGCGAGGATTTAGATTTTGAAAAAGCTTCAATATTACGAGATAAGATTAAATCTTTAAATATCATTCAGTCTTCACAAAGAATAAATGAAGCAAACTTGGTAGAGGCTGATGTAATAGCTGCTTATAAAGAATCTGGTAAAACATGTGTTCAGGTATTCTTTTATAGATCTAAACAAAATTGGGGGAATCAAGCATTTTTTCCAAAACATGATCCTGACGAAAATTTGAATAATATTATTAACTCTTTTGTAGCTCAATTTTATGAAAATAAAAGTGTACCAAAAAATATAATTTTGAGTGAAGAAATTACAGAAAGATCTTTGCTTGAAAAAACACTTTCCCAAAAAGAAAAAAAAGAAATAAATATTTCTGTAGCAAAAAAAGGTTCAAAACTTAAAGTAATAAATTTAGCAATTAAAAATGCTAAAGACAGTCTAAATAGAAAACTTTATGAAAGTCAAAATAATAAAGGTCTTTTTGAAGAATTATCAAAAAAATTTAATTTGGAAACTAATGTTAATTTAATAGAGGTGTATGACAACAGTCATATTCAAGGATCAAATAGTGTGGGCGCTTTAATTACATTTGGTGAAGAAGGATTTGTTAAAAAAAGATATCGAAAATTTAATATTAAAATTCAAAAAAATGAACAAGATGATTATGGAATGATAAAAGAAGTATTAAATAGAAGGTTTAAAAGAGCATTACAGGAAAAAGATAACTACCTAACCTTTCCCGATTTAGTATTAATAGATGGTGGAAAAGGGCAATATTCTGTAGCTAGAGAAACAATGAATGAACTTGGTTTACATGATGTTCCGGTAATAGCCATGGCAAAGGGCAAATTTAGAAATAGTGGAAATGAAACCTTTTTTTATAAAGGTAAAGAATTTAAATTTGAAAAAAATGACCCTACTTTATTTTTTCTTCAGAGAATCAGGGATGAGGCACACAGATTTGCTATAAGCGCCCATAGAGCAAAAAGGAAAAAAGCTATTAGCAAATCTCTTTTGGATCAAATACAAGGAATAGGATCTATGAGAAAAAGAGCTCTTTTAAACCATTTTGGTTCTGCAAGAGCAGTTGAATCTGCAAGCCTTGATGAAATAAAATCAGTTAATGGAGTTGAGGAAAAAGTAGCAAAAAAAATATATAATTTTTTCCACGAATGAAAATTAAAATTCCAAATTATTTGACAATTGGTAGGATAATAATTGTTCCTATATTTGTAGTTACTTTTTATCTACCTGGATTTTACGGAGATGTCATTCCATTTGCATTATTTCTAATAGCTTCTTTTACAGATTTTTTAGACGGTCTATTGGCTAGAATGTTCAAAGAAGAGTCTAAACTTGGAGAACTTTTAGATCCAATAGCAGATAAAATTATTGTAGCCACTGCACTAATTCTTCTTGTCATGGATGGAACAATTAAAAACTATGAAGTAATTGCTGCAATTATTATTTTAACTAGAGAAATATTAATTTCAGGATTAAGAGAGTTTCTTGCAGAGGGGAAAATAAAATTACCAGTTTCAAATTTAGCTAAAGCAAAAACTTTTTTACAAATGTTTTCAATCTCAATTTTATTAACTGGAGAAACTGGAAACAAAATTATTAATTTTCAAGATTATAACGCTCAAACTATAGGAATTATTTTGTTATGGCTTTCAGCTTTTATTACTTTATATACCGGATACGACTATTTAAGAAAAGGGATAGACCATGCAATATCAGAGGATCAAAAAGATTAGGCAGCTTTCTTTTTTCTTACCAATTTGTCATAGCTGTTAGATAAATCTAAAATTAAGTCACACACTTTATAATTATATTTATCTATCTTTGATACTGGCGTAATTTCTGCGGCTGTTCCAGTTAAAAAGCATCCCTCAAAATTTGACAACTCTGTTGGTGATATTTTTCTTTCATGTATTTTAATATTTTTTGATTTAGCAATTTCTATTACTGCTCTTCTTGTAATTCCATCTAAAAAAGAATCTGGAATAGGAGTGTGAAGCTCTCCATTTTTATCTTTAAAAAAAATATTTGCTCCTGTGGCTTCTGCAATGTTATCTTGGTGATCTAACATTAAAGAATCTGTATACCCTTGCTTTTCAGCTTCATGTTTAGACAAAGTGCATATCATATACAAGCCAGAAGCTTTTGTGTCCCAAGGAATAGTGTCGGGCGCTGGTCTTTTCCATTTTGAAATATTTAATTTAATACCTTCTGTTTTTAGTTTTGGATCAAAATATGTGCCCCACTCCCAAGTTGATATTGCTACATGAATTTTAGTTTTTTGTGCTGAGACGGCCATCATTTCACTTCCTCTCCAAACGAAAGGTCTTATGTATCCATTTTGAACATTTTGAACTGAAACAATTTTTTTTGTAGCATTATTAATTTCCTCTTTTGAGTAAGGAATTTTAATATCCATTCTTTCAGCAGAATAATATAACCTATCAGTGTGTTCTTCTAATTTGAATATTTCTCCATCATAAACCCTCAAGCCTTCAAAAACACAACTTGCATAATGTAAACCATGACTTAGAACGTGAAATTTAACATTTTCCCAATCTACAAATTCATTGTTATACCAAATTTTGCCTGATCTTTTATCAAAAGGAACCATATTTTTTTTTTATGAAAAAATATCTTTGTATATATAATATGTCAATATAACTTACCAATTATGAAAGATCATCAATATTTAAGAGATCAGCAATTAAAAGAATTCGTTGAAAAAATTTTTACAACATATCGTGAAACCTTTTCGGATGCTAAAAATATACTCGATAAATATTCTTTAGGTATAGCACATCATAAAGTTTTACACCTAGTATCGTTATATGAGGGTATTACTATTTCAAAATTGCTAAAAAAACTTAAGGTAACCAAACAAAGCTTAAATAGAGTTTTGAAAGATCTTATTGAACTAGAGACAATAATTTTTAAAAAAGATAAAAAAGATTCAAGAATAAAACACGTTTATCTGAGTGAAAAAGGGTTAAAACTTTTTAATGAAATTTTTTCTAAACAAAAAAGAAGAATATATAAAGCACTTATAAATTCTAATTCAAAAGAAGTATTATATTTTAACAATATATTAAATAAACTAATCGATGAATAATTTTGATGGACATATTTTAGTTGTAGATGATGATGAAGGAATAAGAAACCTAGTTAAACAATATTTAACAGAAAATAATTTTTTAGTTTCTACTGCGAATAGTGCGGAAGATGCAAGTTCCAAAGTTGAAATAATTAAATTTGATTTAATTGTATTGGATATAATGATGCCAGGTAAAAGTGGTCTAGAATTTACTGAAGAGAATAAAAGTAAAATAAATACACCTATAATTTTACTTACGGCAAAAGGTGAATCATCTGAAAGAGTAACTGGATTAGAAACTGGTGCTGACGACTATTTACCAAAACCTTTTGAGCCAAAAGAATTGGTTTTAAGAATAAAAAATATTTTAAATAAAACTAAAAGCAATAAAATTAAAAGAATTATTAAATTTGATAATATAACAATAGACTTAAATAAAAATCTAATTTTAAACAAAAATGAAGAATATAAAATAAATAACACTGAAAAAGTGATATTAGAAAAAATGATTAGTTCTCCAGGAAAAACATTTTCACGAGATGAGATTGGAAAAATTATAAATTTAGATAAGGAAAGATCAATTGATGTAATTATTACTAGGTTAAGAAAAAAGATAGAACTGGATCCAAAAAATCCTAAATATCTTCAAACTATAAGAGGAGAAGGTTATGTTCTCTGGATTGAATAAAATTATAAAAAATCTATTACCTAAACAATTATTTTATCGAGGATTATTAATTGTTGCTACACCGATTATTATTTTACAGATTACTATATCAATTGTTTTTTTAGATAGTTTATGGATCAAAACAACCAAAGGAATGACTAGAGCGTTAGCGGCAGAAATAAAAACATTTATAGATGCATATGAAAATGATGAAACAAATAAAGAATTTGTAATTATTCTTTTTAAAGAACATTTACGTTTCAATATTAAATATGTTGAAAATAAATCATTTCCAAAAAAATTAGAGGAAAGATGGTATAGCCCTATAGATAGATCTTTAAGAAGAGAATTAAAATCAAAAAACTTAGAATATTGGTATGATACAACATCATATAAATATTTAGTTGATCTTAAAATCAAATATCGAAATGGATATTTCCAATTTTTTATTCCGAAAGATAGACTCACAAGTGCATCAGCAAGAGTATTTGCGCTTTGGATTACATTGCCAGCTTTTTTAATGGTTGCTATTGCACTTGTTTTTTTAAAAAACCAAACAAGGCCTATTATCAAACTGGCAAAGGCTTCAGAAAAATTTGGAAGAGGTGAAGATATAGGAGAATTTGTTCCTTCTGGAGCTCTTGAAATTAGAAAAGCAGGATATGAGTTTGATAGAATGAGAAAAAGAATAATTAGACACTTAAATCAAAGATCAGAAATGCTTTCAGGAATAAGTCACGATTTAAGAACTCCATTAACCAGAATTAAGCTACAATTAGCTCTAATCAAAGATAAAGAAATATCTAAAAAACTATCTGAAGATATTGACGAAATGGAAAAGATGTTAAATGAATATTTACAATTTTCTAGTTCGACTTCAACAGATAAAAATGAATCATTTAATATATCAGAGTTAATTTCTAGAATTGTATCAAATTATGAAAATAACAATATTAATCTTTCTCAAGATAAAAAAGTTTTTTTTAATGGTAGAAAAAATTTGTTGCAAAGATGTTTTGATAATTTAATTGGAAATGCTTTAAAATTTGGCAGTATAGTCAATATAAAACAAGAAAAACTGAAAAATAACATTTTTATAACTATTGAAGATAATGGTCCAGGAATACCAGAAAATGAGTACGAAAACGTTTTCAAACCATTTTATAAAATAGATAAAAGCAGAAGTGAGTCAAAATCAAGTGTGGGTTTAGGCCTATCTATCTCTTCAGACATTATTAAATCACATGGTGGAAATATAGAGCTCGGAAAATCTGGTTTAGGAGGTTTGAAAGTTAAGATTTCTTTGCCACTTTAGTTTTTTTTTTATTTTTATTTCTTTCCAATTTCTTTATTTTTTTTTCCAAAGCTTCAATTCTTTTTGCTAAAATACTTGTTTCTTCTTTACTTGTAATTTTCATCTTAAATATAATTTCATCCCTCTTGGAACGCAAAATACTCAAAATTTCATTGCTTAAATCATTATAAGACACTAACCCTTGCTCAAATATCTTGGCAAATTTATCAATTATAAACTTTGATTTTGACATATATTTAATTTTTAAAATAATATATTTTATTAATATATTAATTATTTTAAAATGTTTACCAACAATTTTGACCCAATAGCAATTAATTTGTTTTCACTGGAAATAAGATGGTATTCTCTAGCATATATATTTGGAATTCTTTTAGGGTGGATATATTGTAAAAAAATATTAATAAAAGATAAGAACTTATCATTATTATTCGATGATTTAATCTCATACATAATTATTGGGGTAATAATTGGAGGTAGGTTGGGATATGTTATTTTTTATAATCCAAGTTATTATTTTGAAAATATAATTGACATTTTTATGATATGGAAAGGAGGCATGTCTTTTCATGGGGGAGTTTTGGGTGTAATTCTTGCAACTTATTACTTTAGTAAAAAAAATAAAATTAATACTTTTGTTTTTCTTGATTTAATTGCTTTGTCGGCACCAATAGGAATTTTTTTAGGAAGATTAAGCAATTTTATAAACTCTGAACTTTACGGAAGAACAACAGATCTATTTTGGGGAGTTAAATTTGAAAAAATTGACAATCTAATTAGACATCCTTCCCAATTATATGAAGCCTTCCTTGAAGGAATTTTATTATTTATATTTCTTAATTATTTTTCGAAAAAATATAAAAATCGACTAAATGGTTTCACTTCATCTTTATTTTTAATCATTTACTCTTTATTCAGGTTTTTAATTGAATTCACAAGAGAACCTGACACACAATTAGGGTACTTTTTTGATTTCTTAACTATGGGACAACTAATAAGTATAGTTTTTTTAATTTTTGGTCTTGTCTTATTTTACAAAAAAAATGAAATACAAAAATAAAAAATATATACCATTAGATAATTTCATTAATGAAGCTCTATATAAAAGTAAATTTGGATTTTATATGAAAAAAAATCCTATTGGCAAAAATGGTGACTTTATTACTGCTCCAAATATTTCCATTTTATTTTCAGAAATGATAGCTATTTGGATAGTTTCTTTTTGGGAAAAATTAAATTATCCAAAAAATATAAATATTATTGAATTAGGAGGAGGCAATGGTGAAATGATTTATAGGATGGGTTTATCATTTAAAAATTTTCCTTCATTTAGAAAAGCATGTAATTTATTTATCTATGAAAAAAGTCCATTATTAAAAAAAATACAGATGAAAAGACTAAAAGAATTTAATATTAAATGGATAAATAATTTAGATTATAAATTAAAAGGACCAAAAATTTTTTTGGCTAATGAATTTTTTGACTCGTTACCAATAAAACAATTCTTAAAAAAAAATGATATATGGTTTGAACGTTATGTTGATATATCAACAAAAGATAAATTTAAATTTAAAGAAATTAAATCAAATATTGAAAAATTAGAAAAAAAAATTGGAGTGAAGATATCAAAAAATCAAAAATTTATTGAATACTCACCATTATGTTTTAAATATCTAAAAAAAATTTCAAAACAAATATTAAATGAAAAAGGTGGTTTGTTAATTATAGATTATGGTTATTTGAATGATAAAATGATTAATACACTTCAGTCAGTTAAAAACCACAAAAAATCAAATGTTTTAAGTAATTTTGGAAACTCCGATATAACTTATAATCTTAATTTTAAACTTATTGAAAAATTAATTCATAGTTTAAGATTACAAAAACAGGGAATCACTACTCAAAGAAATTTTCTGATTAAACTTGGAATAATGAAAAGAGCTGAAATAATATCAAAAAATTTACCCTTCTCAAAAAAAACCGACATTTATTTCCGCTTAAAAAGATTAATAGATATAAATGATATGGGTGAACTATTTAAAGTAATGCTTATAACAAATAAGAAGACTAAATTTCAAATAGGATTCTAAATTGATCAAATCAAAATTATTAAAAAAATATAAAAATATTAATCATGGTTTTTTTAACAAAGTAGGAGGAAAATCTGTAGGAATGTATCAAAGTTTAAACTGTGGTACTGGCTCTTCAGATAACAAAAATCATGTAAAAAAAAATTTAGGAATCGTATCAAATAAAATTGGTTGTAAAAAAAGTAGACTAGTATTAATAAAACAAATTCATAGCAATAAGATCCATTTTGTAAAAAAAAATACTAAAAGAAAAATAGTGGGCGATGGAATGATTACTTCTCAAAGAGGGTTGGCCTTGGGCATACTAACTGCAGACTGTGCTCCAATTCTATTTTATGATCCTAAAAAGGTTTTAATAGGTGCGGCACATGCTGGATGGAAAGGAGCATATAAAAACATTGCCAAAAAAATGACAAATTATTTTATTAAAAGAGGATCTAAAATAAATGATATAAAAGTAATAATTGGACCTTGTATTTCAAAAAGTAATTATGAAGTAAAAAATGATTTTAAAAAAAAGTTTTTGAGATTAAATAAATATAATAAAATTCATTTTTTTACCAAAAAAAATAAAATTTATTTTAGTTTAAATGGTTTCTTAAAAGCCGAATTAGTTAATTTAGGTCATAAAAATATAGAAATCATTAATAAGAATACATATAACCCAAAAAACAATTTTTTTAGTGCAAGAAGATCTTTAAAAAAAAAATTTATTGATTATGGTAGAAATATATCAGTAATTATGATTAAATAGGTTTTTCATAAAAAATGAAAGTTCTCACAGGAAATAGCAATAAAAATCTTAGTCAAAAAATATCTAAATATTTAAAAACAAAATTAGTTCATTCTAGTATTAAAAAATTTGCAGATGGTGAAATTTATATAGAAATAAATGAGAACATCAGAGGTAATAGTATTTTTTTAATTCAGTCTGTTAGCTCTCCAGCAAATGATAATCTTATGGAACTTCTGCTATGTATTGATGCATTGAAAAGATCATCTGCAAAAAATATCACTGCTGTAATTCCTTATTTTGGGTATGCTAGACAAGACAGAAAAGTTGCGCCCAGAACATCTATATCTGCAAAACTAGTTTCTAATTTAATTACTAAAGCTGGTGCAGATAGAGTTGTAACAGTAGATTTGCATGCAGGTCAAATCCAAGGTTTTTTTGATATACCAGTTGACAACCTCTTTGCTACCCCAATATTTGCAAGGCATATTAAAAAAAAATTAAAAAAAAACAATTTAATTTGTGTAGCTCCTGATGTAGGTGGAGTCGAAAGAACAAGGGCTCTCGCAAGAAAACTGGATATTGGAATATCTATAATTGACAAAAGAAGACCTGCACCAGGAAAGTCTCAGGTAATGAATGTAATTGGAAATGTAAAAAATAAAACTTGTATAATCGTTGATGATATAATTGATTCAGGTGGAACAATTGTGAATGCTGCTCAAGCTCTAGTTGATAGGGGTGCTAGTGAAGTTCATGTTTATATTACGCATGGAGTTTTAAGTGGAAGCGCAGTTGAAAAAATTAAAAGATCAAAAATAAAAAATATGGTTGTGACAGATACAATTGATAATTCGTATAAGGTTAAAAAGACTAAAAATATCGAGATATTATCAATATCTAACTTGCTAGGTGAAGCTATAAAAAGGATTTCAAATTCAACTTCAGTATCTGATCTTTTTAAATAGTACTTGTAAAATTTTGATTCATAAGTTAAAACCCCACTCTTTATGAATTCAATTCAAGCGACAATAAGAAGCTCTGTAACTAAAGGACAACTCAATTCTTTTAGAAAAAAAGGAGAAGTTCCAGCAGTTATATATGGAGGTAAAGAAAAAAACCAAAATATTTTTCTCCCAATTAAAGATGTCAAAATTTTAATCGAAAAAGAAAACTTTTTATCCAAAGTTATTACATTAAAAATTGATGGAAATGACTATAGTGTTCTGCCCAGAGATATTTCTTATGACGTAGTAAGTGATAATCCTATTCATTTAGATTTTATAAGAATAGTTAAGGGAGCAAAAATAATTTTAAATATTCCTGTAAAGTTTATAAATAATGAAAAATCCCCAGGTTTAAAAAGAGGAGGAGTATTAAATATAGTTAGGAGACAAGTAGAATTAAAATGTCCAACTGAAAATATTCCTACAGAACTTGTAGTTGATTTAGACAATTTGGACATTGGGGCAAGTATTAAAATTTCTTCAATAAAACTTCCTGAAAATGTAACACCTACAATTCAAGGAAGGGACTTTGTGATTGCTACAGTAGCTGCTCCTACTATTATTAAAGAACCAGAAAAACCAGCTGAGGAAACTGTAGAAGCTGGTGCAGAAGGAGCTGAGGGAGCTGAAGCAGCAGCTGAAGGAACTTCTGAAAAACCTGCCGAAGACTCAAAAAACAAAGAAGGTGAAAAAAAACCTAAAGAGGGTGATAAAAAGGATACTGAAAAAGCACCCCCACAAAAAAAGTAAATTATTAAGTGAAAGCTTTCATATTTAAAAATATTTTATGATCCTATTAGTAGGCTTAGGCAATCCAACTCCAGATAGTAAAGATAATAGACACAACATAGGTTTTAAAATAATTGATGCTATTAACCAAAAATTCTCTCTATCAAAACAAAAACCAAAATTTAAAGGTCTTTTAACTACAGGAAATATATTAAACAAAAAAGTTTATGCTATAAAACCGCTAACTTTTATGAACAATTCAGGAATTTGCATCAGGGAACTGATCGAATATTTTAAAATTGGAGTTGAAGACATAATTGTTTTTCATGATGATCTTGATATTGATTTTGGAAAAGTTAAAGCAAAATTTGGAGGATCAAGTGCAGGTCATAACGGAATAGCATCTATAGATAAGTTTGTGGGTAAAGATTATTCTAGGGTTAGAATCGGAATTGGTAAGCCTGACTTAAAAATTTCTAGTTCAGATTATGTTTTAAATAATTTTAGTGAAGAAGAAAAGTTAGAATTAGAAAAAATTACTAACAATATAATTGAATCATTATCTATTTTAATAGATAAAAAATTAGATTTGTTTTCAAGTGCTGTAAACAACAAGTAAATGGGTTTCAAATGTGGTATAGTTGGATTACCTAACGTTGGTAAATCAACATTGTTTAACGCATTAACTAACTCTAATAAAGCTCAAGCAGAAAATTTTCCTTTTTGTACAATTGATCCAAATATGGGAATTGTTGCAGTACCCGATCATAGACTGGATAATCTTACTTTAATATCTAAATCAAAGAAAAAAATTAATACTACAATTTCTTTTGTAGATATTGCCGGATTAGTAAAAGGTGCCTCTAAAGGAGAAGGTCTAGGAAATAAATTTCTTTCACATATCCGGGAAGTAGATGCAATTGTTCATATGATAAGATGTTTTGACTCCGATGATATTCAAAATGTTAATCTAAATGTTGATCCTGTAAGAGATTTAGAAATAATTGAGACAGAAATGAAGCTTTCAGATTTAGAGTCTATTGACAAAAGACTTGATAAAAAAAATAGAAAAAAAATTGAAGATAAACAAATTAAAATATTAGAAATGGCAAATGATTGCATTAATAGAGATAATAATTTTGAGATTTTAAAAGAAAATTTCACTACAACGGAGCTTAATCAGACAGGGTTGCTATCAATTAAACCAAAACTCTATGTTTGCAATGTAGATGAAAAAAGTATTGGAAAAGGTAATAAATATACAAATTCTTTTATAAAAATTTATGGAAATAATAATACTATAATTATTTCTGCAGATATTGAAAATCAAATTAATCTTTTGGATGGAAATGAAAAAAAAAATTACATGAAAATGATAGGTTTGGAACAAACAGGATTAAATATATTAATAAAAAAAGGATATGAATTACTTAAATTAGAAACATTTTTTACCTCAGGACCAGAAGAAACCAGGGCTTGGACTATTACTAAAAATTGCACAGCACCAAAAGCTGCTGGTTTAATTCACTCAGATTTTGAAAAAGGTTTTATAAGATCAGAAACAGTAAGTTATGAAGACTTCATTAGTAATAATGGATGGTTAAATTCAAAAAACTCTGGCAAAATGAGATTAGAGGGTAAAGATTATATAGTGAAAGATGGAGATATTCTAAACTTCCGTTTCAATACGTGACCATATTTTTTTCATGCTAAAGTAAACTAGTATAGTAATTATTATTAAGTAAACTATAGCTCTAAATCCCATTTTATGTCTTGACTCAAGATGAGGTTCAGCTGTCCATGCTAGAAATGTAACAACATCTTTTGACATTTGCTCTACTGTTGCAGGTGTACCATCTGCATATTCAACTAAGTCATTCATCAATGGGTTGGACATTTTAATCTTATTGCCAACCATATAAGTATTATAATAAACACCATCGTCTAATTCATAATTGGCTGGAGGATCTTGATAACCCATTAGCACGGAATAAATATAGTCTGCACCACCTTTTCTAGCTTTTACTAAAACTGACATGTCTGGTGGATATGCTCCTCCATTTGCAGCAATAGAGGCTTGTTTATTAGCATAAGGACTAACAAATTTATCTGAAGGTCTTGCGGGTCTTTCAAACATTTCTCCTTCACTGTTTGGGCCGTCAATAACAGTAAATTGTGATGCAATTATTTTTACTTGCTCTTCAGAAAATTCTGGCCCACCCTTTTCTGACAAATTTCTATAAGATAAATAATTTAAAGAATGGCAAGCAGCACAAACCTCGTTATAAACCTGATATCCTCTTTGAAGAGAAGATCTATCAAATTTTCCAAAAAAACCTTTGAAACTCCAACCTGGTTTCAATAGATCCGCACTTTGCTCTGCTGAAATTAAATTTGAGTTAAAACATAAAAATATAAATACAGTAAATTTTAAAATTTTTTTCATATTTCTTTATTTGTATTTTTAGCTAACGATGGATCTGATGAGCCACCAAAAACAGGATCGGTAATACTTATTGGAACCTCTAATGTTTTTTCTTTTTTCCCTAGAATAGGAAGAATAATTAAAAAATGTGCAAAATAATATGCTGTAGCAACTCTAGCAACTAATAGATAAATTCCTTCGGCTGGCATAGCCCCTACGTAACCTAGTACAATAACGTCTAAAACTAAAAACCAATAAAATTGTTTATATAAAGGTCTAAATACAGCGGATCTAACTTTTGAAGTATCTAGCCAAGGCAGAATAACTAACACAAAAATTGCAGCAAACATTGCAATAACACCTAATAATTTGTCTGGGATAGATCTCAAAATTGCATAAAAAGGTAAAAGATACCATTCTGGTACTATATGAGCGGGTGTGACCATTGGATTTGCTTCAATATAATTATCTGCATGTCCTAAAATATTTGGTGAATAAAAAACAAAAAAAGCAAAAATAATTAAAAAAATTAGTAAAGCGAATAAATCTTTAATTACTATATATGGATGAAACGGCACTGTATCTTTTGAAGGTTTTTTTAAATCTATACCTATAGGATTGTTATTTCCTGGCACATGTAGTGCCCAAATGTGCAATATTACTAAACCTAAAATTAAAAAAGGAATTAAATAATGCAAACTAAAAAACCTGGTTAGTGTAGGGTTATCTACAGCATATCCGCCCCACAACCAAGTTGTTATACTATCTCCAACTAGAGGAATTGCACTAAATAAATTTGTAATTACAGTTGCACCCCAAAAACTCATTTGACCCCAAGGCAATACATATCCCATAAACGCAGCAGCCATCATCAAAATATAAATAATCATTCCAATAATCCATATAACTTCTCTGGGAGATTTATAAGAACCATAATATAAAGACCTAAAAATATGAATATAAACTGCTAAAAAAAACATTGAAGCTCCATTTGCATGGACATATCTTATCAACCAACCGTAATTAACATTTCTCATTATATGTTCAACGCTTTCAAAAGCCATGTCTGCATGAGCAACATAGTGCATTGCTAAAATTAAACCAGTTACTATCTGTGTTATTAAACAAAAAGTTAAAATTCCACCAAAGGTCCACCAATAGTTTAAATTTTTAGGTGTTGGGTAATCTTGTAAATGTTTGCTTAAAGTTAACAATGGTAAACGGTCATTAAACCATTTGCCTAATTTTGAATCTGGTGTGTAGCTATGATCACTCATAAATTATTTGCTAACCTATTTTGATTGTATTATCGTTAATAAATTCATATTTAGGTATTTCTAAATTTGTTGGAGCTGGACCTTTTCTTATCCTTCCAGAAGTATCATAGTGCGAACCATGGCAAGGGCAAAACCAACCACCATATTCACCTTTATCCCCTAATGGAACACAGCCTAAATGCGTACACATACCTAACATCACTAACCATTCAGGATTCTTTGCTCTATCTTCGTCTTTTTCTGGATCGGGTAATTCCTCAAGATTAACTTGTCTGGCCTTCTCTATTTCTTCTTCTGTTCTTCTTTTTATAAAAACTGGTTTTCCTCTCCATAAAACTGTTATTGATTGGCCTCGTTCAATCCTGCTTACATCTACTTCGGTGCTAGCTAATGCCTTTACTGAAGCATCAGGATTCATTTGATCGATAAGTGGCCAGATAGCCGCTCCTACTCCGACTGCGCCAAGTGCATAAGATGCAGTGAAAATAAAGTCTCTTCTTTTGCCTTTTTTTTGTTCTGACATTAAATAAATCTTTTTTTTATCTCTAAATATATGATTTAATATTAGTAAAAAAGTTCTTTTTCTATGATAAGAATGACACACAAAAATAGCATTATTGGCCCTAAAATTGCTCTATATGAGCCTGATATACCACAAAATACTGCATCAATTATAAGAACATGCTCATGTTTAGGTGCAAATTTAGAAATCATAGAACCGTGTGGATTCTTATTTTCTGATAAAAGATTTAAAAGAGTTGTTATGGATTATATGGATTTCGAAAAAATCAAATTCTACAAAAACTCGGAAGAATTTTTTAAAATGAAAATAAACAAAAGAGTAATTCTTGTTACTACAAAAGCATCAAAATCTTATACACAATTCAAATTTAAATCAAATGATACTATATTGTTTGGAAGAGAAAGTGCAGGAGTGCCACAAAAAATACATAAAATTGTTAATTATAGATTAAAAATACCAATGGTAATTAATAAAAGATCACTTAATCTTGCTAACTCTGTTGCAATAATATTAAGTGAACAATTAAGACAAAATAATTTAATCTAAATGAATAATAAAATTAAAAAAAAATTAGTAAAAAATTGGTTTAAAGATCTACAGGATCTAATCTGTTATCAAATTGAAGAAATAGAAAATTATTCTACAAGTTTTAAAAATAAAATATGGAATAGAGATAAACTAAAAGACCAAGGAGGCGGGGAATATAGAATTTTAGAAAATGGAAAAGTTTTTGACAAAGTGGGAGTAAATTTTTCGGAGGTCTACGGTAAATTTTCTAAAGAATTTAGAGATCAAGTTCCGGGGGCAAAAAAAAATCCAAATTTTTGGGCATCAGGCATATCAGTTGTAATGCATATGAAGAATCCAAATGTCCCTGCAATGCATTTTAATACGCGATTTATATCAACTTCACAAAGTTGGTTTGGTGGTGGTATTGACGTAACTCCATGTCTTGTAGATAACAAACTCAAATTTTGGTTTCATTCTGAATTAAAAAAATGCTGCGATAGACATAATAAAAAATATTATAAAAAATATAAAAAATGGTGTGATAACTATTTTTATTTACCACATAGAAATGAGCCAAGAGGTATAGGAGGAATATTTTTTGATTATAAAAAAGATAGTTGGGAAAAAGATTTTGCATTTGTAAGGGATGTAGGATTAACATTTAAAAATATTTTTTACTCAATAATAATGAAAAAAAATAAAATCAAATGGTCAAAATCTGATAAAGAAATACAATATTTAAAAAGAGGTAGATATGTAGAATTTAATTTACTTTATGATAGAGGAACTAAATTTGGATTAAAAACAGGAGGAAATAGTGATGCAATTTTAATGTCGTTACCACCTTCTGCAAAATGGAAATAGAACATGGAAAAAGAACCTTTAACAGTAAGAGGATTAGAAAGTTTAAAAGAAGAGTTGATTTTTCTGAAAGAAAAAAAACGACCAAAAATAGTTGAGGCAATTTCTGAAGCAAGATCTCATGGCGATCTTAAAGAAAATGCAGAATACCACGCAGCCAAAGAACAACAGTCACACAATGAAGGAAGGATTCAAGAGATAGAAGATATAATTGCAAGGGCTAATGTTATAGATGTGACAAAACTTAATAATGATGGAAAAGTAATATTTGGATCAACTGTTTTTCTTGAAGATTTAGATACTAACGAAAAAATAAATTATAAAATAGTTGGAAAAGATGAGGCGAGTATAAAAGATAAGCTTATTTATTTTAGATCACCTATTGGAAAGGGATTAATCGGAAAAAATAAGAATGATTTAGTGGAAATTTTAACTCCGTCAGGAAAAAAAAATTTTGAAATCAAAGATGTAAAATATATTTAATTTTTGACTACTTTTTCGATTTCATCTTCCGTAATCTTAAAACTATTATTTACCCAAATTTCCTCTATTTCTTTTAATTTTTGACCTAATATTTTATTTTCCTCAAGTTTATATTTTTCAATAAGTTGATTAGCCTTAACAGGAAATACTGGTGTGTTTTTCTTATTAAAAATATCTTTTAATTTAATAATTTTTGAATCAATTTTTTTTGATTTATAAATTTGAAAATTAATCATATCTTCTAAGTTAATTTTTCCATAATAATACAATATTTTTAAAAGGTTCTTTTCAGAAAAAGTATTATCAATCGTTTTTTTAGAAAACATATTTTTCAAAAAAATTATTCTTTTCTTTTCTTGATTGGACAAATTAAATTTATAAAGAAAATAATCTACGTTATCAGTTTCATCAATTATCATTAAAGACAGTAAAAAAATAAAATCTTTAGAAAAATAATTTTCGAGCGCATATGAATTGAGAGAACTAAATATTTTTATATTTTTTAATTGTGGAAAAATTAATAAAATTATTTCTAAACAAAATTCGTCTTTAGTTAATTTTAAAAAACCCTTCGAAAGAACTATTTTCTTTAATTCATTAATTAATCTTTCTTTTGACAAATTAATTACACCATTAATATTTTGTCTTATTATTCTTTTAACTTTAGGTTCGTGATCTATTTTGCTGTAATTTATAAAAAATCTTATATATCTAAGTATTCTTAAATAATCTTCTTTAATTCTTTTTTCAGCTTCTCCTATAAATACTATCTTTCCATTTACCAAATCCGTTTTCCCATTAAATGGATCGTATAAATTTCCATCTATGTCTGAATAAATACAGTTAATAGTAAAATCTCTTCTTGAAGCATCTTCAAGCCAATTATCAGAAAATTGAACTTTTGCATGTCGTCCATCTGTAAATAAATCTTTTCTTAGTGAAGTAATCTCAAATTTTTGTTTATTAATTATTGCTGTTATAGTTCCATGGTCTTTGCCTGTTTCTAAAAAAGCTATTTTATTTTTCTTTAAACATTTTATTACTTCTTCGGGATTTAAATTTGTTGCTAAATCAATATCATCAATTATTTCTTTTGTAACAATTTTTCTAAGACATCCTCCAACAAATCTAATTTCACTATTTTCAGAATATTCTAAAACTGATTCAAACAATTTCCTGACTTCAAAATTTTTTTGAATATCAATAAATGAATTAAATTTTTGAACTAAATTACTATTGTTTTTTAATATTTTATTAATAATACTTTTCATATTTGGCTGGGGCGCTAGGATTCGAACCTAGGAATGGCGGTACCAAAAACCGCTGCCTTACCACTTGGCTACGCCCCAAAATTAATTTCGTATAACACAAAAAAAAAACTTTATACAGTTTTAGATACAGTACACCAATAGTGTCTATAGTTTTTTTTTAATAATTTAGCCGCATTAATAGTGGCTTTTTTTGATTTAAAATAACCTATCATACTTGATCCAGAACCGGTCATTCTAACAAACAAAATCTTTGGTAATTTCAACATTTTTTTTTTTATTTCTAATAATTTAGGGTGCATCTTGAATGCAGATTTTTCTAAATCGTTTTTTAAATTTATTAAGTTATTATGACTTAATATTGTGTTGTAATTTTTATAATTATTTTTTTTAGAAAAGGACTTAATTCCTTTGTATATTTTAGCTGTTGAGCAACCAAAATTAGGCTTTATTATTAATAAATGGAGATTTAATTTTACATTAGACCTATATAATTCTCCATTACCTTTCAGTATTGAATTTTTTTTTTTCATGCCCAAAATTACGTCAGATCCAATTTGATTAATAATTTTATTAATTTTATATTTTTTAATTTTAATTTTTTTTTTTTCTATAAAATATTTTAAGATTGATGCAGCATTCATAGAACCTCCACCCATACCAGACTTTAAAGGGATTTTTTTATTAATTTTTACTAAATATTTTTTGTTTTTTAATAAATTTTCATCATCTAGTTTCATTAGCAAATTTGTAACTGTATTATTTTTTGGAATAACTTTAGAAAATTTTCCATAAAATATAACTTGATGTGTTTTGCTTGATATTTGTTTAATTTGTATTACATCGTGCAAATCAATAAAAGAAATAATACTTTCTATTTTATGAAATCCAGAATTTAATTTACCTAAAACATTTAAAGAAAGATTAATTTTTGCATTTGATTTAATTTTTATTAATGACATTTCTAAATTTTATTAGGTCCTTTTATAAGTTTCTCTAAAATATTTTTTTTCATTTCTTCTTCAGTAGAATCTAATTTTAAAACATTTTCCCAAAAATATTTTGCTTGTAATTTTCTATCTAGTTTCCAGAGAATGTCTCCGTAATGATCATTAACTATAGGATCGTCTGGCATTAATTGAACAGCTTGAATCAAATAATTTTCTGCTTTATCATAATCCCCAATTAAATAATATCCCCACCCGATAGAATCAATTATGTAAGGATCATTTTTTTTTTGTTTGTATGCTTTCTTTAACATCTCCATAGCTTCATCAATTTTATAATTCCTTTCCAACCAACTATATGCAAGATAATTTAAGACATAAGGATCATCAGAATTTATTTTTAAAGAATTTAATAAATCAATATCTGACATTTTATAGTCTCCCATTCTTTCATAACAACCGCCTCTTCTATATAACGTGTCAGCAAATGAGTCTGAATCTTTATTTATTTGAGATAAAACTTTATTGTAAAGTTGTATCGATTTATTATAATTTTTATTATTTTTATAAATCGTTGCCATATCAAAAATAATTTTTGTACTAGGGCTATCAATTTTATTAAATTGTTTTTCTATATATTTTAAAGAAGCATCTTTATTCTTTTCTTCTTCAATAATCTGTCCAATTCTTTTTATTTTATACCAACCATAAATTTGATTTTGCATATTAAATTTGTTTAAAGCTTTTTTTGCTAAATCATAATTATTACTCAAAAAATAATTTTCAGCTAATAATGATAAATTAAAATAGAATTTTGGATTTAAATAATTTGACACATTTAAATAAAAATTTGATTTTGAAAAATCATCTTGTGAAGAGTATAAATTGGCAATTAAAAAAAAGAATTCGGCCAAAATGTCATTTTCTGATTTACAAGAAAAAAACTTATTAAAATTTTCAAAACTAGATTGATCAACCCATTTTTTTGCCTGTGCAACAATTAAACTGCTACTTAGTGGATCTACTTCAGAAATAATGTTTTTTGCTTTAACGTAATTTTTTTTTTCAACAACATCTGCTAAATAAAAAAATAAATACCTGGAATATTCACCCTGAGGTACGTTTATTAAATTTTCAAAATAAGTATCTGCTTTATTGTTATTTAAATAACAATTTTGAAAAGCATTAGTAATTAAACTTAATTTTCCAAATTTTTCATTTTTTTTATTAAAAGCATCTCCTAAAAATAGTCTGTTATAGCTATCTAATGTATCATAAATTATATATTCATATGTTCCATTATCTTGGAAGCTTTCCATTAAAGATATTTTATTTGAAGCTTTCACATAATTTTTTTTTTGAATACTATCAATTGTAATCAACAATTTAGCTTCAAAAAAATTAGAATATTTTTTATTTTTAGCATATTTAATTTGTCTAATTGCTTTTGAAACTTGACCATCTTCAACTAATGAAAAAACATATTCTTTTAAAAATTTTTCATGGTTATTAAGCAATTGTTTGGATGAATTAAAATATTTTAGAGCCTCTTTATTATTATAATTATCGTATGATATAAGAGCAGAAAAATAATTCGATAGATACCTATGGTTGAAATTTTTATTATCAAATATTTTAGAATATGCTTCAGAATGATATAAGATGCAGATAACTAAAAAAAATTTAAATATTATATATTTCATATTTCAATTTTATGTTTTCAGATAATAAAAATCAAAATGACATATTAAACTCAGAATTATTTAAATCATATGAAATTGAATATTCTTTTAGTAATAAACCAATAAAAAGATTAAAAATTAAACCAGAAGTAGAGAATAAAACTGATTTATTGAACTTTTTACAAGATAAAATATCTAAAATTGAAAATTGTGATCTAAAATTAAATGCATCAAAATTAGTTTTTAGTGATGGAGATTTTAACAGTCCTTTAATGATCGTTGGTGAAGGGCCTGGGCAAAAAGAAGATGAAATGGGCAAACCATTTGTTGGAGATGCAGGACTTCTTCTTAATAAAATGCTTAAAGCTATAAATATAAATAGAAAAAATATCTATATTACGAATGTTGTAAATTATAGACCACCAAACAATAGAAAGCCCGAATCTTCTGAAATAACAAAATATTCATTTTTTTTAAGAGAGCATATATCGATTATAGATCCTAAAATATTAGTTTTAATGGGTAGCACTGCAATGGAATCTTTATTCGGGTCCAAAATTAAAATTTCTAAAGAGAGAGGTGCCTGGAAGGAAGTAATTGTAAATAATAAAACTTATATAACAATGATTACTTTTCATCCTGCTTATTTACTAAGACAACCTGATCAAAAAAAATACTCTTGGTTAGATTTAAAGAAGATAAGAAAAAAAATAGATGAATTAGATTTAAATATAAAATGAAAAATCATATTGCTGGAGTTGATGAAGTCGGAAGAGGAAGCTTAGTTGGACCAGTATTTGCAGCTGCAGTTATTTTGAAAGATAATTTAGATAAAAAAATACTTAAAGATTCAAAGAAATTAACAAAAAAAAATCGTGAAAAGTTAGAAAAATACATAAAAAAAAATTCTTATTGGTCTATTGGTTCAGCCTCTATTAAAGAAATTGAAAAATTTAATATTTTAAATGCAAGTATGCTAGCAATGAAAAGAGCAATTAAAAATTTACAAAAAAAACCTAATCTAGTTTTGATTGATGGAAATAAAATTCCTAAAATTAAAAATTATAATTTAAAATATGTAGTTAAAGGAGATCAAAAAATACCTGAGATATCTGCTGCTTCAATAATTGCCAAAGTTTCAAGAGATCGTTTAATTACAAAAATGTCAAAAAAATATATTAGATATTTTTGGAATAAAAATGCAGGTTATGGAACTAAGGACCACTTATCAGCAATTAAAAAATTTGGGATAACCAGGCACCATAGAAAAACATTTCAACCAATACACAATATATTGAGTCTAAAATAAATTAGATCACAATTGGACTCAAATTAATTCAATCGCAGGTTGACGGAGAGTCTGAGCTGGAGTCTAATTGTTTTTTATAAAAATGATTAGCTCGAATTTAAAAAATAAAATTATTAACGGGGACAGTCTTAAAGAATTAAAAAAAATCCCTAATGAAAGTTTTGATCTAATTTTTGCTGATCCTCCATATAATTTGCAGCTAAGAAATAAATTAATCAGACCTGATAGGTCTAAAGTAAAAGCAGTAAATGACAAATGGGATCAATTTGAAAGTTTTAAAACTTATGATGAATTTACTAATGATTGGCTTTTGGAATGCAAAAGGCTATTAAAAAAAAATGGGAGCATTTGGGTAATTGGTAGTTATCACAATATTTTTAGAGTTGGTGCTAAAATACAAGACTTAGGATTTTGGATACTTAATGATGTAATTTGGAACAAAAATAATCCAATGCCAAATTTTAGAGGAACAAGATTTACTAATGCTCATGAAACATTAATTTGGGCCTCTAAAGAAAAAAATTCAAAATACACATTTAATTATCAATCATTAAAATGCTTAAATGATGATATTCAAATGAGGTCAAACTGGAATTTGCCAATTTGTAATGGAGCTGAAAGATTAAAAAAGAATGGTAAGAAAATTCATTCTACACAAAAACCTGAATCCCTATTACATAGAGTTTTATTAGCCTCTTCAAATAAAGGGGATATGATTTTGGATCCTTTTCTTGGATCTGGAACAACAGCTGCAGTTGCAAAAAAACTGGGAAGAAATTATTACGGAATTGAAAAAGAAAAAAATTATTTTAAAGCAGCAGAAGAAAGATTAAAAAATACGAAACCTATAGATGATGATTATTTAGACACATTAAAAAACAATAGATCAAAACCAAGAATACCTTTTGGTTCTTTGGTTGAATTAGGAATAATAAAGCCTGGCAGCACTATTTTTGATAATAAAAAGAAAGTTAGAGCAAAAATTATGGTAGATGGCAGTATTAAACATGCACAAACAGAAGGCTCAATTCATAAAGTGGCAGCAACAATTCTAGGTGCTGAAAGTTGCAATGGGTGGACTTATTGGCATTATAATTTAGATGGTGCGGTAGTACCTATTGATCATTTGAGACAAAGATTAATCTCTAATAGTTAATTTTTATAAACTTTTCCTAAATAATTTTCTAAAAACTTTTTATTTTTTACTAATCTTTTCAAAAAAATATTTCTAAAAAAAATAGTTAAAGGATTAGATAAATGGAAAGCAAATTGATTTAATTTTGATCTATTATTAACCATCTTTGTTTTTCTAACCCTATTTTTAAAAAAACTTTTTTCTGAATTGTTTTCAATACTTTTAAATAATTCATATGCACCCTCTATTGATTGAGATGCACCTTGAGCAAACGAAGGCGGAAACGCAAAAAAAGCATCCCCAATTAAATGTATTTTATTATTCTGTAGTTGATAAAAATCATCACTTACAAATACTGGAAAAATTTTAATATTTTGTAAATTACTAGTAATTTCATCCTTTATTGGAATTTTACTTAATACTTTTCTTGTAAAAGATTCGTCATTAAAAAGTGAATAATTTTTTTCTTCTTGAAGGGACAATTCATATTTCATTATGGCTATATAATTTAAATCTCCATAAGAATTCACTGGATAAATCACGGAATGAAAATTGGAACCTAAAAAAATAGAAATATTTTCATCATCTATGCTCTTTATAATACTGGGCCCATTATTTTTTTTGTCCCACATAGGACCCTGTATAATGCTTCCTCTAATTGCTAATGTGTCGTTTAATCTTGGTTTGGTTTGATTATTTAAAATAAGACTTTTGCTTTTTGAAAAAATTCCATCAGAAATAATTAAATAATCACATTCCTTAACTTCATTATTCTCAAAAGAAACTTTGATTTGTTGGTTTTGCTGATCTATCTTTAAAATATTATAGCCAGTTTTTATTAGATCCTCCAAATCCTTTTTTAAAAAATTAATTAAAGTAGATCTCTTTAAAGTCGTATACTTGCAGTTTTCAGAGTTAAAATCTGAAATATTTAATTCGCATATTTTTTTTGAGTTATTAATTGAATAAAAATCAATCTTTTCAGGATTAAATTTTTCTAATTCATCTAGCTTATTAAAACCAATTTCATTCAAAAGTTTTATACTGTTGACTGATAATTGAATTCCATAACCTTCTTTAAGATTAAATGAGTTATTTTTTTCATAGATTGATACTTGATAATTTGGATTTTTTTTAAATAGATTTGCAATAAATAATCCTGATATCCCTGCACCAATAATTGCAATTTTTTTCATTTATTATTTTCTAAATATTTAACAATTTTTTTTGTGAATGTTGGTAGCATATAATTATTTAATTTTTTTTGATCAACCCAATAAGAAGAAGGTAATTTTATATTATTTTTTGAATACTGTATCTTAATATTCATATTCATATTGGACATTTTAAAATTTAAATTTTCATTAAAATTTTTTGGTTGAAATAATTCTTCCATAGGAAAAATTCTTAAGTTTTTTAAAAAATTAAATTGAGTGTTTTTGATTAACAAATATCTTTGATCTTTTTTATAAACTTTTAAGATAAAATACTTATTGATATTTTTTTTAGTATTTTTTATTAAATTAAAATCTTTTTTTCTAAAAGACTTACATTTTTTTGAAATAGGACATTGATTGCATAAAGGATTACTTGGTTTGCAAATTATTGCACCTAACTCCATTAAAGCTTGGGCATAATCACTTGATCGTTGAGATAATCCAAATACAGATTTTTTTTCTATAAGATTTTCTTTTTGTATTTCATTTTCCTTTTTTAAATAAAGATATCTTTTTAAAACTCTTTCTATATTGCCATCCAATGGAATATATGGTTTATTAAATGCAATAGCTAAAATTGCACTTGCAGTATAATTACCAATTCCAGGTAATGATTTTAAATCTTCAAAATTTTCGGGTACGTTTCCTTTAAAATTTTTAATAATAACTTGTGAAGTTTTTTTTAAATTTCTTGCTCTAGAATAATATCCAAGACCTTCCCAAAGTTTGATTAATTTTTTATTTTGAACTTTTGCAAGCGTTTTAAGGTTGGGAATATTTTTTATAAAGTTTTTAAAATATGGAATTACAGTAGAAACTTGTGTTTGTTGCAACATAAACTCGCTTACTAAAGTAAAATATTCTCTTTTCTTTTGAGAACATTTTTTCCTCCAAGGCAAAATTCTTTTGTTATTATCATACCAATCAAGAATTTTTTTTGATATGTTTTGATCTTTCATATGAAATATAGAAGCAATACTAGGCAGAGAAAGAAATCAATTCAAGGCCTAAGATCTTTTAAAGACACATTGCCCAGAAAAATAAGAGAGGCTTTTTTAAAAAAAGGTAAAATTTATTCAAAAATAACTGATAATTGGAAAATTATTGTCGGTAGTGAGCTTTATAACGCATGTAAACCTAAATCATTTAAAAATATAAAAAATTCTGGCATAAAGAGGCTAAATATTATGGTTAAAAGAGGTCATGAAACAGAAGTTGAATACTCCAGAGAAATTATAAAAGATAAAATAAATAGTTTTTTAGGTTATGAGTTTATTAATAATATTAAATTAATTAATTATACTGAGAACAAATGATAAAAAAAATATTATTTGTATTATTATTTTTATCTTTAACTAATACTCAATTAAATTCAGATTCAAAAATAAATTCTATAATTGAAGGAAGTGCTGATGCAAAAGTTAAATTAATTGTATACGAATCATTAACTTGCACCCATTGTGCTACTTTTCATGAAGATATATATCCAAATTTGAAAAAAGATTTTATTGATAAAGGATTAGTAAAAATTGAATTTAAAAACTTTCCTCTTGATTTAGCAGCTTTTAATGCTTCCAAAATTGCTCATTGTAGAAATGATGGAAAACCAGAAATATTACATTTTTTATTTAATAACCAAAAAAAATGGGCACATGTTGAAACTTTAGAAGAAGCAAATAATAAATTAATAAAAATTTTAAAAGATAATTTTTCTGATTTAGATTTTAAAAGATGTACAAGCAACAAACAAATAGAAGACCATATTTTGGAAGATCGAATCAATGGAGTTAAAAAATTTAAGATAAATGCTACTCCTACTTTAATTATAAATGAAAAAAAGTTCGATAATCCGCTAGACTACGAAAATTTAAAGAAAACTCTAAAAAAACTGATATAAGTTTAAAATGGAGTTTAAAAAAATCCATTTAAATGGATTTAAATCATTTGCTGAAAAAACAAATTTTCTCATAGAGGAAGGCTTGACTGGAATTGTTGGACCTAATGGTTGTGGAAAATCAAATATAGTGGAGTCTCTTAGATGGTGTATGGGAGAAACTTCTGCAAAAAGTATGCGTGGCTCTGGCATGGAAGATGTTATTTTTTCTGGAACATCAAATAAACCATCAAAAAATATTGCTGAAGTTTCGATTAATCTATCAAACAAAAATAAAGATGGGCCATATCAGTATAAAGAATTAGATGAAATAGAAATTAAAAGAAAAATTGAAAAAGACAAAGGTTCAAAATTTTATATTAATGATAAAGAAGTACGAGCCAAAGATGCTCAAATGTTTTTTGCCGATTTGTCCACAGGTGCTCATTCACCATCTATAATAAGCCAAGGAAGAATTGGGTCACTTGTAACAGCAAAACCTACAGACAGAAGAGCAATTTTAGAAGAGGCCGCAGGAATAGCTGGATTACATGTTAGGAGACATGAAGCAGAATTAAGACTTGGTGCGGCAGAAAACAATTTAAAAAGAGCGGATGAGTTAAGAAAACAGCAAGAAAAACAATTAATTAATCTTCAAAAACAAGCGGAAGAGGCAACAAAATATAAATTAGTATCTGAAGAAATAAAGAAAATTGAAGCTGGCTTATATTATCTTAGATTACAAGATATTGATAAGGAAATTAAATTAGAAAATGAAATAAATTCTGAAGCAGAAAATGAAGTAAAAAAATTTAATGAAAAATTTGAAATCATTGAAAAAAAAATTAAAGAAGAAAATGAAAAAGTTGATCCAATAAGGAATAAAAATATTGAGAATCTGTCAAAAATTCAAAGACTAAATTTAGAACTTAAAAGCCTCGATGAAGAAAGCGATAGAATTAAAACTGAAATTGAAAATATAAAAAATTCTTTAAAAACAATAGGTGACGACGTAGATAGAGAAAAAAGTATTGTTATAGATGCAAATTCAAACGAAAAAAGACTTAAAGAAGAAAAGCATGAATTAATTGAAATTGACTCAAAATATTATGAAACTGAAAAACAATCTAACGAAGACCTTGAGGCTACTAAAAGTAGACTAAAACTTGAAATAGACAAAGTCAAAGAATTAATAAATTCTGGTAAAAATGATGAAGCAATAACTATTCTTGATAATTGTAAAATAATTATTGAAGCTTATGCAGATAGTTACAGTAAAAATCAAAGTATAAAAAAAGAGTCTGTAAAAAGAAATGAAAGAATAAAGACTATAGATAAAGAAATTGAAAGTTGGAAAAATCTTTTAATAAATTCTGAAAAAATGATCAATGAACTCAATGATAGAAAGAAAAAACAAGCAAATAAACTTTCAGAATTGGAAAATCAACCACAAACTCAAGCGGAAAAAAAAGGTCAAATTTCAGAAAATTTAAGACTTTCAGAAAAAGAAAAAGATGAGAATGAGTTAATAATAGATGAAATTGATAATAAAATTAATGAGCTTAGGAAAGAACTAGACTTAACAAAGGAAAGTTCTATTGAAATAAGAGAAAGAAAAGCAAGTTCTGGTGCAACAATCGATGGATTAAACAAAAGAAAAGATGATTTACTAGATAGAATTCAAACAGAACTTGCACTAAATGAAAAAAATATTCTTGAATTTTCTAATTTAGAAGAAAATGAAGAATTTCCAGACTCAGTAACTCAAGAAGAATTATTAGATGAAAAAAAAAGAAACAGAGATAAACTTGGTTCGGTCAATCTAAGGGCTGATGAAGAAACAACGAAATATGAAACTGAAATAAAAAAAATGGAACAGGATAGGCAAGACTTGGTTACTGCAATTATTAAACTTAAAGAAAGTATAACTGAATTAAATCAAAAAGGACGTGAACGACTGTTGGAAGCATTTGAAAAAGTAAATAGAAAATTTAATGAAGTATACACAAAACTATTTAATGGAGGTAATGCAAAATTAGAATTGGTTGACTCTGACGATCCTCTTGATGCAGGACTTGAAATGTTAGTTAGCCCACCTGGAAAAAGACTTCAATCAATTACACTTTTATCAGGTGGTGAACAAGCGCTAACGGCTTTATCTTTAATATTTGCAGTTTTTCTTACTAATCCTGCTCCAATATGTGTTCTTGATGAGGTAGATGCACCACTTGATGATGCAAACGTAACAAGATTTTGCAATTTGTTGGAAGAATTAACAAAAATTACTACAACAAGATTTATAATTGTGACCCACCATGCTCTTACAATGTCAAAAATGAATAGGCTTTATGGTGTTACGATGCCTGAAAAGGGTATCAGTCAACTAGTAGCTGTTGATTTACAAAAAGCTGAAAGCATGGTTGCTTAAATTTAATGTCAGGGGACCAGTTTAAAACTCGCCTTAAAATTGCAAAAGATAAAATAAGTCGAAAAAATTCACAAAAAAAAGTAGAGCCTAAGTCAAATATAGGCACAGCATTTAAAATGAGCACTGAGTTAGTGTCCGCTGTGGTAGTTGGGACAATTATTGGGTTTATTTTAGACAATTGGTTTGGTACTAAACCTTGGTTAATTTTAATATTTTTTTTTGTAGGCGTAATTGCTGGAATAATGAATGTAGTAAAATCTGCAAAAAAAATGCAAAAGTAGAATGTAAAAATGGCAGCAAATCCAATGCACCAATTTAATGTTTATCGAATTGGTCCAGAAATAAAATTAGGTGAGGTAGATATATCTTTTACCAACGCAAGTCTGTTTATGTTAATAAGTTCAATAGCAATATTATTAATATTTAATATTGGATCTAAAAAAAAAGCATTAATTCCTGATAAGATGCAACTGCTTGCTGAATTAAGCTACTCATTTATATCTAAAATGATTAGTGATACAGCTGGATCAAAAGCTAAACCTTATTTCTCATTTATATTTTCGCTATTTATGTTTGTTTTATTTTGCAACATGTTTGGAATGATTCCCTACTCTTTTACAGTTACAAGTCATATAATAGTAACTTTCGTACTTGCGGCATTTATATTTATTGGTGTTACAATTATTGGTTTTATTAAACATGGTTTTGGCTATTTAAAATTGTTTGTTCCAAGCGGTGTTCCAATGGTTTTACTTCCATTAATTGTAATAATAGAAATAATATCATATTTAAGTAGGCCGATAAGTTTGTCAGTAAGATTATTTGCAAATATGATGGCGGGTCATACTATGATGAAAGTATTCGGAGGCTTTGTTGTAAGCCTGGGAATAATTGGTGGATGGCTTCCACTAAGTTTTTCTGTTGCATTAACAGGTTTGGAGATATTAGTTGCTTTTCTTCAAGCTTATGTTTTTGCAATTTTAACATGCATTTATTTAAATGATGCATTAAATTTACACCATTAAAAAAAAGGAGGATAAAATGGAACTAGAAGCAGCAAAAATGATCGGAGCAGGTTTGGCAGCTATAGCGTTAGCCGGAGCTGGTGTTGGAATTGGAATTATATTTGGTAATTACCTTTCTGGTGCGATGAGAAATCCGTCTGCAGCTCAAAAACAATTTCCAAATTTACTTTTGGGATTTGCTCTAGCAGAAGCGACGGGATTATTTGGACTAGTTGTGGCTTTAATAATATTATTTGCATTTTAATTAATGTTAAAAAAAATATTCTTAAAAATTTTTTTCTTCATCTTTGTGCTTATATCTTTAGCACAAAGTGCTGAAAGTGGAGGCATGCCACAGCTAAATCCTGAATATTGGATTTCACAAATATTTTGGCTAGTTCTCACGTTTGGAGGAATGTTTGTTGTTCTGTCTAAAATTGTATTGCCAAAAATTAGCAAGAATATTGAAACTAGAAAATCTCAAATATTAGAGAATATAGAAATTGCAGAAAAACAAAGAGAAGAAACAGAAGTTAAGATTAAAGAATACGAAAAAATTATCTTAGATAGTAAAAATAATGCTAAAAACTATTTTAATGATGCCAGAATAAAAGTTGTAGAAAATATTAATCAAAAAAGAGAGTCTTTAGAAAAAGAAATTGATAAAGAAATTGAATCTGCAGAAAAAGAAATAAGCGACCTTAAAAATAATTCCCGAGAAAAAATTAATAAAATTGCTATTGAAACTTCCTCAGACATAGTTAAACAATTAATTAATGCTGACGTTAATAGTAGTAGCATATCGGCAATAGTTGAGGATCTTTCAAAAAAAAATAAGGATAAATATAATGAAATTTGATGCAACATTTTGGGTGGCAATATCATTTATAATTTTTTTTGCTGGTCTAGTTTATCTAAAAATTCCACAAAAAATAATTCAACTTTTGGATAAAATGATTGCAGATATTAAAAATGAAATTAGTGAAAGTGAAAAATTGAGATCAGAGTCAAAAGCTTTATTAGATAATGCTCAAAATAAACTGGACACTGCTAAAAATGAAAGTAAAAAAATTCTTGATCAAGCAAAAGAGGATAGTGAAAAGTTAGTTATAGAATTAAATGATAGATTTCACAAATCTGCTGAAATTAAAAAAAATTCAGCAACAAAGAAAATTTCTCAAATGAAAGATTCGGCAATAAAGGAAATAAAGAATACCTCTATAAAATTAGCAATAGATTCTGTTAAAAAAATTATTTCTACATCGGTAGATAAATCAAAACTAGACAACTTATTTGAAAAAAATCTCGAAGAAACAAAAACTGAATTAAAAAAGATTAATTCTTAGTATAAAATATATTTCAGTTACTTTTTATAAAAATAATATAAATTAACTTTTATGAATTCTTTAGTTATAGGATCGGGTTTTGGTGGTATAGCAGCAGCGCTTAGACTTAGAGCTAAGAATCATAAAGTTACTCTAATAGAAAAACACTCTGATCTTGGCGGAAGAGCAAGGGTATTTAAAAAAAATGGTTTTATTTTTGATGGTGGCCCTACTGTAATTACAGCACCTTATCTGATTTATGAACTCTTTGAACTTTTTAATAAAAAACCTCAAGATTATATTGAAATTAAACCTATTGATACTTGGTATAGATTTATTTTTGAAGACGGAAAGGAGTTTGATTATTCAGGAAATGAAAAATTAATGAAAGATCAAATAAAAAAAATAAGTGAAAAAGATGTTAAGGGTTATGAAAATTTAGTTAGTTTTACTAAAAAAATTTTTGACAAAGGTTTTACAGAATTATCAGATGTTCCATTTAATAAATCTTTTTTTATGCTAAAACAGATACCTGCTTTATTAAAATTAAAAAGCTATAAATCAGTTTATTCTTTAGTTTCATCTTTTGTCAAAAACGAAAAATTAAGAAGAATATTAAGTATGCATCCGTTATTGGTTGGGGGTAATCCTTTTACAACAACTTCAATATATGGATTAATACTATATTTGGAAAAAAAATGGGGTGTTCATTATTCTATGGGTGGAACTGGGAATATTATTAAAGGTCTAGAAAAATTAATGATAGAAGAAAATATAGAAATAATAAAAGGTTCTGAAGTTACAAATATAAATTCCAAGAAAGGAAAAATTAAGAGTGTAAAATTGCAAAATCAGTCAGAAATAATGGCTGATAATGTTATTTGTAATGCAGATCCACCTTCAGTTTATGAGAAATTAATAAATAATAAAAAAACAAATGTCTTTTTTAATTGGAAAAAAAAAAGAATGGAATATTCCATGGGTTTATTTGTTTATTATTTTGGAACAAAAAAAGTGTATGAAAAAGTAGCACACCATACAATAAAGTTTGGAGACAAATATAAGGAACATTTGGATGATATTTTTAAAAAAAAAAAATTAAATGATGATATAAGTTATTATTTACATAGACCATCTGCAACAGATAAATCAATGGCTCCTGAAGGACATGATTGTTTTTATGTTTTAGTTCCTGTTCCAAATAACCAATCTGGTATTGACTGGTCTATTGAAGGAGATAAAATTAAAAATTTAGTTATAAGTAAAATGGAAAAAAATTTATTGCCTAATCTAAGAGATAATATAGTTGAAGATTTTTACTTAACTCCCGATTATTTTGAAAAAGAATTAAATACAAAACATGGCTCTGGTTTTTCAGTGCAGCCAAAATTAACACAGTCTGCTTATTTTAGATTTCATAATAAATCTGAAATTTTAGATGGCCTTTATTTTGTTGGAGCAGGTACTCACCCAGGAGCAGGCATCCCTGGTGTTCTTTCGTCTGCTAAAGTATTGGATAAAATAATTTAATGACTAACAAAAACTATCTAGCTGATTATGCTAAATCTTTCAATTGGGCAGGATTTTTTTTACCAAAAATAATTTATAATGATTGCTCCAAACTATATTCGTTTTGTAGAGTATTAGATGACATTGTGGATGGAAAATCTAACTTAGAATTAAAAATAAAGAGAATTAGTGAAATTAAAAATATTCTCAATAAAACTTATGAACTAGATAATCATGACAGAAATACATTAGATCAAAAGGAATATGAAATAATTATCAAAGATGTGATTGCCCTTGCAGAGAATAATAATATTAAACGAATTATTTTAGATGATTTAATTGTGGGTGTTAGTTCAGATTTAAAACCGAAAGTTTATTTAAGATCAGTAAAAGATATATTGGTCTACTCATATAGAGTAGCTGGAACAGTTGGTTTAATGATGGCTAAAATACTAAATGTAAATGATACGAGATCTTTAAAGGGAGCTATAGATTTGGGTATTGCAATGCAACTTACAAATATAGCAAGAGATGTAATTGAAGATAAAAAAATGAACAGACAATATATTAAACCTGATTTTGAAAATATTGAAGCAACGTTGACTCTGGCGGATATGTTTTATGAAAGTTCATTTACTTCAATAAAGAAAATTCCATTTAAATATAGGTTTGCAATAATTGTAGCCAGAAGAGTTTACCGACAAATTGGAAGAAAGATTATACAAAAAAGAAATATGGAGAATTATGAAAAATCAGGAAAAATTTATGTTAATAATTTTGGAAAAATATATCAAACAATTCTATCTTTATTTGATTTAATATTTCTTTATTTAAAAGATATAGAGTCTCATCAAAGAATTAAAGAGCATGAAATTATAAGAAAAGAAGTAAATTTAGATGAAAGAATTTGATTATATCATTATAGGTGGTGGATGTGCAGGACTTTCATTGGCTTATGAGCTTGAAATCCATAAAAAATTAAAAAATAAGACTTTGGCAATTATTGAGCCAAGAACAGAATATAAGAGAGATAAAATGTGGTCCTTCTGGAAAGTTATTTCTCATAATTTTGAAGATTGTGTAAAAAAAAGTTGGGACTCGTTTTATGTCGGAGATGGTGAAAAAAGAACCCACCATTCTGGTAAATATCCATATCAGACTATAGATAGCGGTCTTTTTTATAAAAAAATATTAAATACATTAAAAAAAAATAAAAATATTCGTTTTTTTAAAAACATTAAAGAAATAAAAACGACTAACTCATTTATTTTTAATAGTGTTCCTAAATTAAAAAAATTTAATAAAGACAGTAAAAATTATTGGCAACATTTTTATGGAATTGAAATAGAAACTAAAAAAAAAATAATAGATGATTACACATACGATGGTGACGTAATTAACCCTGAAGATGTAGGATTAATGAGTTTCAATAGTATGCCCAGACCTTGGATAAATTTTATTTACATATTGCCTTTTACTGAAAAAAAAGTTTTTTTCGAAACAACTTGGATCACTAAAGGAAATAGAAGTATACCCCCATATGAACATCAAATAGTAGGGCAGTTACAGTCATGGAATATTGTAAGATACGATACGTTCAAAGGTAACTTTCCTAAAGATGATAAAAAAATAGATAGACGTATAAATAAAATAATGGAAGGAAGAGGAAGCGGTAAATTTGTAAAAAATCCATTTAAAGTAAATTACAAAGAACATGGAGCTATACCACTATTTCATCCAGCTTATGAAAAAAAAGAAAATCAAATTAATATAGGAACAGCTGGACATATGACTCGCTTAAGTACTGGGTATACATTTTTAAATATTCAAGAACACAGTAAATATATTCGTGAAAATATTGAAAATATTAGGAATGTAGAATTATTTAAACAAGATAAAAAATATTTATTTTACGACAAACTATTCATGAAAGTTTTGGAACTTAAAGAAGTAGCATTTGCTAATGAAATTAGAAGAGACGATTATTTAAGTAGATATAATAATCGTATACAAAATATATTTCTTAAAATGTTTAATAGCCCTTCGAACACCGTTATAAAATTTTTGTCAAATAAAAGTAATTTTATTGAAGATTTATCAATAATTTTAAAAATGCCAAAATGGACCTTTATAAAAGCACTTTTCAAATCATGAAAATAAACTATTACCATTCATTAATTTTTTTTAATTTATGTATATTGTTGTCAGCATTTGAATTTTTAAGAGATAATAATTTATTTATTTTATGTTTGTTTCTTATATTAAGTTTAGGAATTTCGCATGGGGCATTAGATCATATAAAAGGAAAAAAATTATTAATACTTCTAAATTATAAATCTACCTCAACATTCTACATTTTATATATTTTTGTTGGATTGAGTGTAATTCTATTATGGTTGTTATTTTCTAAAATTTTATTATTAGTTTTTTTAATAGTTGCCTCATATCATTTTGGCAAAGAAGACTCGGAGTTTATAAAGAATAAATCTAATCTTGAATTAGTTTACTTTTTTAAAGGATCTCTGGTGATAACAGCTCCATTATTATTTCATAAAACTGAAACTCTAAATATTTTCAATAATTTAAATTTTGATATTTCACAAAATTTATTTATCTCAGATGAGTTTCTATACATATTTATAGCAATTAGTTTATTTGCAAATATTGTTATTTCATTAAATAAACAAATTGATATCAAATCACTACTATTGATGGATTTTATATCTATTCTTCTACTTAACTATTTCTTTAATCCAATTTTGGCATTTACAATTTATTTTTGCTTTTTACATTCTGTTAGACATTCATTTAAATTGTCTTATGAGATAAATAAAAAAAATTTTATTAAAGGATTTAAAGAATTTTTACTAAAAGCAATGCCATTAACTATTTTAACTGCTATTTTATTCTTAATTTCTCTATTTTTTTTAAATAATTATTACTTTTTAGATAATGCTATATCAAAAGTAATATTTATTGGTTTGGCGTCTTTAACCTTTCCACATATATTGCTGGAATATTTAATTGAAAAAAATGAAAAGCAAAGAAATTAAAATTTTACTTGCCGCCCCACGTGGGTTTTGTGCAGGCGTAGAGCGTGCTATAGAGATTGTAAAAAAAAGTATAAATAAATACGGAGCGCCAGTTTATGTCAGACACGAAATTGTTCACAATAAGCATGTGGTTGATAGTCTAAAAAAAATCGGTGCTATCTTTGTAGAAGAAATTGATGAAATAAAAGATAAAACGAGACCAGTAATTTTTTCTGCTCATGGAGTGCCAAAGAAAGTTCCTGCCGAAGCAGAAAATTATAAAATAGAATATGTGGATGCAACATGTCCACTTGTATCAAAAGTTCATAGAGAGGCTGAAAATTTAAATAAAAATGGATTACAAATTTTGTTAATTGGCCACAAAAATCATCCTGAAGTTATAGGAACCATGGGTCAAATTCCTGAAGGTGAAATGGATCTTATTGAAAGTGTTGATGATGTTAATAATTATCAAAATAAATCTAAAAAAAAATTAGCTTTTGTTACCCAAACAACTCTCTCTGTTGATGATACGAAAGAAATAATATCAGCTTTAAAGAAAAAATTTCCTGAAATTAAAGAACCTAAAAAAGAAGATATTTGTTATGCAACGACAAATAGACAAGCTGCGGTAAAAAAAATTGCGAAAGAATGTGATATGTTTTTTGTAATTGGAAGCAGGAATTCATCAAACTCTTTAAGATTAGTGGAAGTTGCAAAAAATTCTGGATGTTCGAATTCAAGATTAATTCATTCTGAAAGCCCAGTACCTTTAGATGAAATTGAAAAATATAAAACTATAGGAATTTCATCAGGAGCTTCTGCGCCTGAAATATTAGTTGATAATTTTGTAAATAATTTAAGAAAAAAATTTACAGTAGCAATAGAAGAAATAGAAATAGTTAAGGAAAATATAACATTTAAAATTCCTGGAAAATTAAACTAGATGGCAATTTATACAAAAATTTCTTCAAGGGATATTATATCAATTGAGAAAAAGTACAATTTAGGAAAAATAATTCATTTTAAAGGTATTAAAAAAGGAATTGAAAATACTAATTATCTTTTAAAAACACAAAATAAAAAATTCATACTGACACTTTTTGAAAAAAGAGTTCAAAAAAAAGATTTACCTTTTTTTATGAATTTAATGGACAGGTTAAGTAAATATAAAATTAATTGTCCAAAACCTCAAAGAAATAAAAAAGGAGGCTTTTTGATAAAAGTTAAAAACAAAACTGCATCTATTGTTTCCTTTGTTGAAGGAAAAGATAAGTTAAAATTAAACCCAAAAAACTGTTATGAAATTGGTAAAAATATAGCTAAATTTCATAAAGCATCAAAAAAAATAAAACTTTATAGAAAAAATTCTTTATCTTTAAAAGAATGGCCAAAATTATTAAATAAAATTGGAAATAAATCTAAAATTATAAGCCCAAATTTAAATGGTTTAATGAAGAATACTTTCTCACAAATAAAAAATAAATGGCCAAACAATTTACCTTTTGGGATCATTCATGCTGATTTATTTATTGATAATATTTTTTTTAAAAAAAACAAATTTAACGGATATATAGACTTCTATTTTGCGTGTAATGATTTTTTAATGTACGAAATTGCTATTTGTATAAATGCATTATGTTTTGATAAAAAAAGTAATGAATTTAAATTTAATAAGAAAAAATCAACTAATCTTATTAAAGGTTATTCAAAAATAAGAAAGTTCTCTGATAAAGAAAAAAAATCTTTAAATATCCTATGTAAAGGTGCAGCTCTTAGATATTTGTTAACAAGAACTTACGATTATTTATATACCCCCAAGAATGCAATTATTAAAATAAAAGATCCAAAGGAGTATATTAAAAAGCTTAAAGTACATTCAAAATTTAATAGCTTTAAAGATTATTATAATTAAATGATAAAAATTTATACTGATGGCTCATGTTTAGGTAATCCAGGTAATGGTGGATGGGCTGCAATAATTATTAAAGATGAAAAAAAAACTGAGATAAAAGGAAGTAAAAGAAATACAACCAACAATCAGATGGAATTACTTGCTCCAATCAAAGCACTAAAAAAAATCCCTAAAGGAAGCAAAGTTCAAATTTTTACAGACTCTAAATATGTAAAATCAGGAATAACAGAATGGATCCATAATTGGAAAAAAAATGGATGGAAAACTGCAAACAAACAACCAGTTAAAAATAAAGAACTTTGGACAAAGTTAGATATTTTATCTAATGAATTTGAGATTAAATGGAATTGGGTAAAAGCACACTCTACAGATGAATTAAATAACGAAGTAGATTTAATTGCTAGAAAAGCTGTAAGTTTATAATTAAGGCAACTGACTACAGAACGACCCTTTAAAACCTTACTAATTTATAAATTGTTCTTAAGTTTGTTTTGTGCTAGGTTTAATTGAGCGCTGATTTAATTCAAATTGCGAGCGCTTTATAAATCCTGCTAAAGCGATACTCTTAATAGATAGACCACCGCTTTAGCCGGTGGTTTTTTTTTGAAAATAATTTTCAATCAAAGACCAGGTATTTAACCATATTGTGCACCTGACATTTGTCAAAGCACTAAAAAGGAGAGTAAAAATGAGTCAGAAAAAAAGGAATTTAATTGAAAGATTAGATTCAGGTCCTGTAATTTGTGCAGAAGGATTTCTTTTTGAAATTGAAAAAAGAGGATACATGGCATCAGGAGAATTTGTTCCGATGGTATCTTTAGAAAATCCAGAAGCATTAGAAAATTTACACAGAGATTTTCAACATTCGGGATCAGACATTGTTCAAGCTTTTACTTATAATGGACATAGAGAAAAAATGCGTGTTATTGGAAAAGAGGAATTATTAGAACCTCTCAACAGAGCAGCATTAAAAATTGCAAAAAAAGTATCAACTAGTCCAATAGGTAAAGAGCCTAATTTAATGGCTGGAAACATTTCAAATACAAATATTTGGAAACAAGGTGATAAAAAACCCCAATTAGAAGTTGAAAAAATGTTTCAAGAAATGGTTGGATGGGCAGTTGATGAAGGGGCGGACATATTAATTGGAGAAACTTTTTATTATGCAGAAGAAGCTTATACAGCTTTAAAAGTGATGAAAGAAACTGGACTTCCGTCGGTTATTACTATCGCTCCATACGGTGAGAATATTATGAGAGATGGAGTTTCTATTCTTGATACCTGTAAGGAATTGGAGCAAAGAGGAGGAGATGTAGTAGGAATGAATTGTCATAGAGGACCTAACACTATGCTTCCCTATCTCAAAGAAATTAGAAAAGAGTTAAAGTGTCATATGGCTGGATTACCCATCACTTATAGAACAACTGATGAGCATCCTACTTTTTTTAATTTACCAGATAACAATGGATGTAGTTGCGATACTCCTCATGAAACCACATTCCCAACAGCTTTAGATCCAATGCAATGCAGTAGATATGAAATAGGACAATTTGCAAGAGAAGCTTATAGTTTAGGAATAAATTATTTAGGTGTTTGTTGTGGAGCAAACCCTATGTTGATTAGAGAAACTGCTGAAGCAGTTGGTTTAATGGTTCCTTCTAGCAAATATAGAGAGAATATGGAAAATCATTATATGTTTGGAAAAAATAAACGAATTCCGAAACATATAAAAGACTATAGAAGTAAAGCTTAATTAATTTTTTAATTAACTTACGGGGTTAGGGGCACCTGGCAACAGAACGCCCCTTAAATAATTTATTATCTTTCTCTATCAACGATAATTATTTTTAAAAAGACTATGTACCTACTATGTACTGACTATGTACCATACCTTCAAAACTCAAAATTTACTTTTTTTAAAATATTCTTTTATGTCTTTTTGAAACAATAGGTAAATACAAGAAATCTGTAATAAAGTATTTAAAATTAAAATAGATCTTACTGTCAATTCATTAAATCCTATTTCTGGTATAGGTCCATAAGGAGCAGCAAAACTTACATTTATTGCGTGGATTAAATCTAACAAACCAATCACATTCCAAGACAGCAAAAGACCCCATAGTATAGTGCTTGGTTTTTTTATAATGTGGTAAACTAAAAATAAAGCAGTTATCCCAATAAAAAAGTCGCCCACAAAAGGAACTATCCATTCGGATGGTGCCGAACGCTCATTTTCAGTAAAGATCCAAAACAAAAACAAACCTGACCCAACTGCTCTGAATGACATCCATCCAGTTACAAAAATAATCCAATTTAATTTCACTTGAGAATTACATATCAGAAAGAAACCTCAATTACAAAGTCATCACAAAGAAATCCTAGATTAACTATGTACCCTACTATGTACCTTTCAAAAAAGTCATATATTATGTTATGTATTGATTTGGGTCGGACAACAGAACACCCCCTTTTTTAGATTTTGCTTTTAATAAAGTTTTTTACGTCTTTTGTATTGTTTTTTAATATTTGAAAATTTTCATCTTTATCAAGCACATGCTGAAGTTCTTTGGGTAATTTTTCATGCTTATTTATTGCATTATTTGTAGCATCTGGAAATTTACATGGGTGTGCTGTTGATAAAACTATACAATCATTAAAAGATAGTTTTTTTGCAGCCCCTACTCCAACCGCTGTATGAGGATCTAATATTATATTATTTTCTTCATAATTTTTTTTTATAATATCTAAAGTTTCTTGTTCATTACACCTTTCAGATAAAAAATCCTTTTGAATTATATCTAAACTACTCTTTTCAATTTTGTAAGAATTCTGCTTAACTTTTTTCATAATTTCTGCTGTTATTTTAGAATCTGAATTATTTACATAGTAAATTAATCTTTCAAAGTTACTTGCTAATTGAATATCCATACTAGGTGATAATGTTTCTTTAACTTCTTTTGAAATATAATCTCCTTTTGAAATCGCTCTATGTAAAATATCATTTTCGTTTGTTGCAACAATTAATTTATCAATTGGTAATCCCATTTTCTTTGCAAGATAACCTGCAAAAACATCACCAAAGTTTCCTGTTGGTACTGAAAATGAAATTGTTTCTTTTCCTAATTTAAAATATGAGTAAAAATAATAAACTGTTTGAGCAATAATTCTTGCCCAATTTATTGAATTTACGCCTGACATATTTATAGATTTAGAAAACTCTAGATCAGAAAACATTTGTTTTACAATATTTTGACAATCATCAAAATTTCCATCTACTGCAATATTGAAAACATTTTTTTCTTCTACAGTAGTCATTATTTTTCTTTGTACGGAAGAAATTTTATTGTTTGGATGTAAGACAAATATATTTAAATTAGATTTTCCTTTAATAGCATCTATTGCCGCTGCTCCTGTATCTCCTGAAGTTGCTACAACTATGTTTATTTTTTTATCATTTTTATTTAAATAATATTCATACAAGTTTCCAATGAATTGCATTGCAATATCTTTAAAAGCTAATGTTGGCCCATGAAACAATTCTAATAATGTTAATTCTCCTAAACTTGAAATTTTAACAACTTCTTTTTCTCTAAATGTTGAATATGATTTTTTAATCAAGGATGAAAGTTCATCTTTTAAAATAAAATCTGATGAAAATAGATTTATTATTTCAGTAGATAATTCAAGTTGGTAGAACAGGAGCGCTTACACCAGTGGCAAAAATTAAACCAGTAAATATAGGGGGAGTAGTTGTTTCAAATGCCACCTTGCACAACGAAGATGAAATTTTGAGAAAAGATATTAGGGTTGGGGACACGGTTAAAATAGAAAGAGCAGGCGATGTAATTCCACATGTTATTTCAGTGGATAAATCAAAAAGAATAAATAACTCAAATAAATATAAATTTCCTGAAAAATGTCCATCTTGTGGATCTAGAGTTATTAAAGAATTTAATAATCAAACAAAAAAATATGATGCAGTCAAAAGGTGCACAAGCGAAGGATTTGAATGCGAAAAAATGGCTATAGAAAAAATAAAACACTTCATTTCCAAAGATGCATTGAATATAGACGGTTTGGGTAAAAAAGTTATAGAGAAATTTTGGGATTTAAATTTTATTCGACTTCCACAAGATATATTTAAGCTAAATTATAATAAGATAGAAACTCTTGATGGATGGGGAAAATTATCTGTCGCTAACCTTAGATATGCTATAGATCAATCAAAAAAAATTAGTCTTGAAAAACTAATATTCTCTCTAGGAATTAGACATATTGGCCAAGAAAATGCAAAGCTATTGTCCCAGAGCATAAAAAATTATGAAAATTTTTCAAAGATTAATTCTAATTTTAATTTTAATACATTTCTAACCATTGATGGAATTGGCGAAACACAAATAAAATCATTAAAGAAATTTTTTTCTAATAAAAGTAATTTAGAATTAATTGGTGAAATTAAAAAATATATGATTGTTAAAAATGTCGAAAAATCAGCTTCAGGTAAATTTAAAAATAAAACATTTATGTTTACAGGTAAGCTTGAAGGCATAAGTAGAGCAGAAGCAAAATCCTTGATTGAGAAAAATTCTGGAAAAATTTTAAGTTCAGTAAATGGAAAGTTAAATTATTTGATTGTTGGCGACAAACCAACTGTAAGAAAAGTTAACCAAGCAATAGAACTTAAAGTTAGTGTTATAAAACAACAAGATTTTCAAAAAATGCTAGATTAGATTTTGCAACCAGATTTTCTCAGCTTTATTAAGATACTTCGATAAATTAGAATAAATTTCTAAATTATATTTAAATAAGTATTCCCTCTCTTGTTTACTTAACATTGAAAAATTTACTAAATCATTATCAATAGGGGCCAAAGTGAAATTTTTAAAAAATAATTTATTTTTTTCCTTTGAAATATATACTAAATTTTCTATTCTTATTCCAAACTCATTCTCTCTATAATACCCTGGTTCATTACTTAAGATCATTCCTTTTTTTAAAACTACATTATTAAATTTTGAAATTGACTGAGGTCCCTCATGAACATTTAAAAAAAATCCTACTCCATGTCCAGTTCCATGAGCATAATCAAGATTAATTTCATTCAACCATTTCCTTGCTCTTTTATCAATTATACTACCTTTATTTATTTTATTTAGATTTGTAGTTGCTACTGCTATATGGCCTTTCAGAACTCTAGTAAAAATGTTTTTAATATATTTTGATGGTTTATTAAAACAAATAGTTCTTGTTACATCTGTTGTACCATATTTATATTGTCCACCTGAATCACAGAGTAAGAGATCATTTTTTTTTAAATATCTATTTGAAAGCTTATTTGCTCTATAATGAATAATTGCTCCATTAGGGCCAGATCCAGCAATAGTATTAAAACTAGGAAACAAATAATTTTTATTTTTTTTTCTAAAACTTTCTAATTTTTTTTCAACTTTTATTTCATTCAAACCTTTTAATTTTGTGTTTTTTATCCAGTACAAAAATTTTGTTAAAGCAACACCATCATTTATATGGGCTTGTTTCATATTTTCTATTTCTATTTTATTTTTTATTGACTTTAAATAGTAACAAGGATCATTAAAATTTTTGATTTGAAATTTAGAACTTATGATATTTTCATTAAAAACTGAACAGGTGCTACTATCTATAGAAAAATTTTCACCTTTAAGTTTTGTAATTACTTCAAAAAAATCTCTAAATTTAAAGAATTTAAAGTTTTTATAAAAAGCAATTTTTTTAATTTTATTAATTTTTAAAGGACAGGAAAAAAAATATATTTCTTTTTTATTAGTTAAAATAATTTTACAGTTTGGTATAGGTGAATTTGGATTATCTCCACCTCTTAAATTAAGTAACCAAGCTACATTTTCGGGTGCACTTATGAATATATTTTCAATTCCTTTTTTATTTAAAATATTTACTAGCTTATTTATTTTTGAAAAAGAAGTTTCCCCAGAAATCTCCTTGTTTAAAACATAAAAGCTATTTACTTTATTAACCTTTTTAGGTGCAGAAATTTTGTCAATCAAATTATCATAAATGGGTACTAGCTTATGTTTATTTCCTATAATTTTATTTAAATATTTACTTGTAAATAGATTTGGATCGAATCCTAAAGACAAATCTTTATTAAATTTTGATAATATTTCTTTTGGAGTTACCATTGGAATTTGGTGGATTAAAAATTCTTTTCCAGCCTGTTTTTTAGCTTGAATTATATATCTTCCATCAACAAATAAATGATTTTCTCTATATAATATTATAGATAAACCATAAGAACCTGTGAAATTTGAAATTTTTCTTAATCTATCCGGGTATGCGTGCTCAGAAAAAAAAGCATCATTCTTAGGTACTATATAACCATCAATATTTTTTTTTGAAAATAGTTTTTTTAATTTATTAATCATTTTATTCTTTTTTGGTATCTTAACCATCCAGGACTTTTTATCTCTGTTTCATATTCTACATCTTGATTAAAATCAAAAGGACTATTGTCCTGATCTTCGTATGAACTATTTTTTTTAATATTATCTTCGGGTAATTCATCTATGAATCTGGAAGAAATACTATCAATCCAATCACCTTGATAAAATCGATTAATTGAAAAAGAAATATGAGCTGATTTTTTTGCTCTTGTAATACCAACATATGCAAGTCTTCTTTCTTCTTCAAGACCACTTTCTCCTTTCTCCTCAATTGATTTTTGATGTGGAAACAAACCTTCTTCCCAGCCAGGCAAGAAAACTACATCAAATTCTAATCCTTTTGAAGCATGCATTGTCATTAAATTTACTTTCTGACCTTCCCAATCTTGATCTATAGTTGTTGCGAGAGCCACATGTTCTAAAAAACTTTCCAAATTATCAAATTCTTTCATCGCATTAAGCAATTCTTTTATATTTTCTAATCTATTTTCATTTTCTAAATCTTTTTTATCTTTTAACATTTGACTATATCCAGACTCATCTAAAATGATCTGAAGAAGCTTAACATGTCCAACTTTATTAAAATAATCTTTTCTCCATTTTTCAATTAGTTTTAATAATGCATTAAGTCCCATTTTAGTTTTTGGTTTAATTTTATTTAATTCAATAAGTTTTTTAGACGCATTTTCCAAAGAAATAAAATTTAGTTTTGCATATTCGCTTATTTGTTTAATAGTTGTATCTCCCACTGATCTTTTTGGAGTGTTTACTATTCTTTCGAAAGATAAATCATCTTTATTTTGAAAAATTATTCTTAAATATGCAATGCAATCTTTAATTTCTGCTCTTTCGTAGAATTTAATTCCACCAATAATTCTGTAGGGAATACCAATTTTTAAAAATCGTTCTTCAAATTCTCTAGTTTGAAAAATAGCTCTTACTAAAATAGAAATTTCATTTAATGAAAAATCTCTTTTTAATTTTTCAATTTTATCACTAACCCCGATTGCCTCATCCTTGCCATTTCTATAACAATCAAGTGAGACCAGATCTCCATTTTCTCCATTAGTATATAAATTTTTTCCCACTCTGTTTTCGTTATTTTTTATTAAATTAGAAGCAACACTTAAAATATTTTGAGTAGATCGATAATTTTTTTCAAGTCTAATTATTTTTGTATCTTTATAAATTTTATCAAATTCTAGAAAATTTTTAATTTCCGCCCCTCTCCAGCTGTATATAGATTGATCATCATCTCCCACACAGCAAATATTTTTATGATATTTTGCAAGACTGTTAAGCCATTTGCTCTGAATGTGATTTGTATCTTGATATTCATCAACCAAAACATATTTAAAATTTTTTGAATACAATTCTGCAATATCTGGATTTTTTTCAAAGATTTTTACGCAATGTAAAATCAGATCTCCAAAATCACAAGCATTGAGATTAATTAGTTTTTCTTGGTAAATTTTATAAATTTTTAAAAAACCTTTTTCTAAATTATCTTTTTTACTTAGACTTACATCTTCAGGATACCATCCCTTATTTTTCCATTTGTCTATTCTTGATAAAATAAAATTTGGAGAAATTTTTTTAATATCAATATTCTCAGATTTACAAATATTTTTAACTAATCTTATTTGGTCGTCTTGATCAATAATTGTGAAATTATAATTTAAGTTGACTGCTTTAGCATGTTTTCTTAAAATTTTTGCACTAATAGAATGAAAAGTTCCAATCCACGATAAACCATTGGCTCTTGTTTTTAAAATTTTATTTACTCTATAAAACATTTCTTTTGCAGCTTTATTTGTAAAGGTTACGGCGAGTACTTGATTTGGGAAAGCTTTCTTTTGATTTATTATATGAGCAATTCTAGATGTTAGTACTTTTGTTTTGCCAGATCCAGCCCCAGCAACAATAAGTAGCGGGCCATCCAAATATGACACAGCTTCTTGCTGTTTATTGTTTAAATTATCTAAATATTCCAAATTCAACATTTCTATTTTTATAGTATAAGTCTTTATCAAATTTCATGAAAAATTATTTAAAAAATATTAAAAAAATTGATTTTACTCTTAAATTTATCTTATTTTTTGAAAAAATTAAGCAGATAGACCTAAAATCATTCAAAACTATAATTGTAATTTACTCATTAATATTTTCTATTTTTTTATTTTTATCTATACCGGGTCTTTATAATTATAAAAACTATCATGAAAAAATAAAAAAAGAAACTTACTCAAGTTTTAAATTAAAATTAGATAACATAACAGAAGTAAAATATAGATTTGTTCCAAAACCACATATTTTAATTGAGGAGGCAAATTTAAATTTCGATAAAGGTACAAATAATAATTTTGCAAAACTGAAAAATATAAAAATATATATATCTATAATGGATCTATATAGAAAAGATAAAATATCAATTAAAGAACTAAATGTTAATAAAGGTAATTTTTATTTCAAAAAAAATACCATCTCTTATTTTAAAGAACACCTAGATAAATCAATCATCAAACCAATAAAAATAACTAATAGTAATTTTTTTTATCTTTCAAAAAATGATGAAGTAGCAAATATTGTTCCAATAAAAGAGTTAAAATATTTTATAGATTACAAAATCAAAGAAAAAAATTTAAAAATTAAGGGTAAGCTTTTTGATGTATCTTTTAATTATATTTGGAAGAAAAACTATAATAATCCTAATATAGTTGAATCGAGCATAGATTTGGTAAATCCAAATATAAATCTATCAAATAAAACAGTTAAAAATTTTGAGAATAATATTAATGAGGGTCTATTAAAAATGATTTTTTTAAATAACAAACTAAATATTAATTATAAAAATATTAAAAACAAAATAAGTTTTCTTACTGATAAAAATAATTTAGATACGAATTATAAAATCAAATTAAATGGAAATATTGCTTTAAATCCATTTTATTTTAATACAAATGTTAGTTTATCAAATATAGATTTTTACTCATTAGTAGATAAATTTTTACCCTATCTATATAACTATCGTGATTCAATTCATTCAAATATTAACGGAATTTCTTCTTTCACCTTGCTTAATACTAAAAACAAACTTTTGGAAAATATCCTGATGAGCTTTAAATTTGCTAATCAAAAAATGTTAATTGACAAATTTAATATAAAGATAAAAAAAATTGGAAATTTAACTATTTCAGATTTAGGCTATTTAGATAAAGAAGATGAAGTCTATGTAAAATCAAAAATAGTATTTAATATTTTAGATTCCAAACAATTTTATTATAGATTTCAAGTTCCAAAAAAAAATAGAATAAACTTAAAACAAATAAACTTTGATTTAGAAAAAAATTTAGATAAAAAAGTTTATTATATATCAAATATTAAAATTAATTCTTACGAAAAAGATTTGGAAAATGAAACTTCTGATATTTTTGATGAGACAGAAATTTTTAATATACAAACTTTGAAAAAACTGATTAATGATTATTTAGCATCAATTAATCAGGGCTAATCATTTTTTTTGGATTTACAATTTTATTGTATTGTTTTTCGTTAATTAGACCTAATCTAATTGCTTCATCTTTTAATGTGGTTTTATTTTTCAAGGCATTTTTTGCAATTTTAGCAGCATTGTCATACCCTATATGAGGTGCTAGAGCTGTAACTAGCATTAGAGAATTATCTAAATATTCTTTTATTTTGTTTTTATCAGCCTTAACTCCTTTAATACAAAATAGAGCAAAATTTTTTGAACTGTCTGACAAAAGGTCAATTGATTGTAAAATATTATGCGCGATTAAAGGTTTAAAAACATTTAATTCAAAATGTCCATGTGATCCTGCCATTGTAATACCATTATGATTTCCTATTACTTTAACACATACCATTGTAACAGCCTCTGATTGAGTTGGATTAACTTTACCTGGCATAATTGATGAACCAGGTTCATTGGCAGGTAATATTAATTCTCCATAGCCTGCTCTAGGACCAGACCCCAAGAATCTAATATCATTAGCAATTTTCATTAAGCATACTGCGGTGGTATTTAAAGTACCTGAAAAATTAACAATTGCATCGTGAGCAGCCAAGGCTGCAAATTTATTTTTAGCAGGTTTAAATGGAATTTTAGTTATTTTTTTTATTTCCTTAACAATTTTTTTATCAAAATTTTTTTTTGTATTTATACCTGTGCCTACAGCTGTACCACCCTGTGCTAAATTATAGATTTCATTAAGCGCATGTTGAATTCTTTTGATACATGTCTCAAGTTGAGATTGATAACCTGAAAATTCTTGACCTAAAGAAATTGGAGTTGCATCTTGTAAATGAGTTCTTCCTACTTTTATTATATTTTTAAATTTTCTTACTTTTTTTTTGAGTTCTGAATTTAATAGATTTAATGAAGGCAACAGTTTTTCTTTTGTTTCAAGAGCGATAGATATATGCATTGCTGTTGGAAAAACATCATTTGTAGACTGAGACTTGTTAACATGATCATTTGGGTGAACAGGTTTTTTTGTCCCTTTCTTTCCTCCAAGAATTTCAATTGCTCTATTCGAAATTACTTCATTTACATTCATGTTTGTTTGTGTGCCAGAACCTGTTTGCCAAACTTTTAGAGGAAAATGTTCATTCAATTTTCCTTGAATTACTTCATTTGAGGCTTTTATTATTGCATTTGATATTTTTGAGTCTAGCTGTTTTTCTTTTTTATGAACTATAGCAGCAGATTTTTTTATTATCCCTATAGATTTTATTAAAACTGGTCTGACTAAAAATTCGCCTATGTCAAAATATTTTTTTGATCTCTGCGTTGATGCTCCCCAATATTTATCCCCAGGCACATCAATTATCCCTATAGTATCGTATTCTTTTCTTTTTTTCATAGTTTAAAAAATATTAACAATGCTTTAATTCTTATACATTAAATAAATAAAAAATCATAGTATGACAAAAAATACAAATAGGAGTGAAATGACAAATTTTGAAAAAGTTGGTAAATTTATGAAAACCTTTGGTCAGGATGTAAAAACTAATTCTGGTCTAAGCTCTGAAAAAATAAATTTATTAAGAATTAAGCTAATTGAAGAGGAGCTTGGTGAGTTTAAGAAAGCAATCAATGAAAAAAACCTTATAGAAGTTGCAGATGCTTTAACGGACATATTATATGTAACTTACGGAGCTGGACATGCATTTGGTATTGATTTAGATAAATGCTTTGATGAAGTTCAAAAATCAAATATGAGTAAATTAGATGATGCTGGCAAACCGATATATAATGATTTAGGAAAAGTTATGAAAGGACCAAATTATTTTAAACCAAACCTTTCTAAGTTTTTAAAATAATTAAATTTTATTTAACCAATTTGGTTTTTTGATTTTAATAGTAGCATTTCCACATTTGAAATTATTTTCAAAATTAAAATTTTTCTCTGCAATTTTTATAATTGCAAAAGGGTGATCTTTACTAACAATCACTTTTCCAATCTCATTATCGTTTATTTTAATAGTTTCGTTATTGTGAAGTATGCCACTAATAATTTCTATTGGAAATAATCTTTTTGAAAGTTTATTTTTTAGTTTTATTCTTGCTGTATTTTCTTGCCCTATATAGCAACCTTTTTTAAAATCTATTCCATTTAATTCTTCAAAATTACATTCAATGGCAAAAATCTTATTTTGTAAAAAATCTGTGTTTTGTTGAAAAATTCCCAGATCAAAACTTAATTTATAGTATTCCTGTTTATCTGAAGATTTTAATTCTAATTTTTTTAATGACAAATATAATTTTTCTAAATTTATAATCATTCTTGCTCCTAGCTCCTTATATCTTGGATCTAAAATAATCGGATCTTCTTTATATTTAATTGTACTACCTTCTTTATTTTCAGCTTTTTCAAATGATAAAAATTTGTCTTTACTTATTGCTGCCACAACAAATTCATTACTTAAATTTAATATTTCTACTTTAGATCTGAGTTTGTATAAATTAAGTTGATCAAATAGTTTGTCTATATTTTTTTTTTCAGAGTCAATCAAATAGCCATTTTTATGTTTTACAACTATAAAATCAAATAGGTATTTTCCTTGAGGGGTTAATAAAGATGCAAAACAGCTAGAACTATCAGTTACTTTATTTATATCGTTTGTAATTAAATTTTGTAGAAATTCATTTGAATCTTTTCCACTAATATAAAGTATTCCACGATCTTCCAAAATATACACTTTATTATTATTCATAATTGATTGTTATTAATTTATAATATAATTACTTTTCTAGTAAATGTTAGACCTCATAATAAAAAATGGTTCGTGCTTTATTGATGGAAAGCTTCAAAAAAAAGATATTGGCATAATAAATGGCAAAATATCAATAATAGATGATTTAATTAAGGAAGATTCTAAAGAGCTTTTAGAAGCTGAGAAGCTTATAGTTTTGCCAGGTTGTATTGACACGCAGGTTCATTTTAGAGAGCCAGGTTCTACAGATACAGAGGATTTAAATAGCGGAAGTAAAGCCGCAGTAGTTGGAGGGATAACAAGTGTATTTGAAATGCCAAACACTAATCCACCAACTGCAAATGAAGAAGAGTTTCAAAAAAAATTAGATTTAGCAAAAGATAGAATGTTTTGTAATTATGCTTTCTATTTTGGTGCAACTCCTTCTAATCAGTCAGAACTATCAAAACTTAAAAATTTAGAGGGATGTTGTGGAGTAAAATTATTTGCAGGATCATCAACCGGCAATTTACTTGTTCATAAAGATGAGGATATAGAAAAAGTTTTTGAACATACCTCTAAAGTAGTTTCAGTACATTCTGAGGATGAAGATATTCTTAATCAGAGAAAAAAATTAAGAGAAAATGGAAATGTTCTCACCCATCCTTTTTGGAGAAACGAAGAGTCTGCAATATCTTCAACAAGAAGAATTGTTAAAATTGCAAAACGTCTAAATAAAAAGGCACATATACTTCATGTGACGACTAAAGAAGAAGTAGACTTTTTATCTCAGAATAAAGGAAATATTACTTTTGAAATTACTCCTCAACATTTAACTTTTTATTCACCGGATTGTTATCAAAAACTAGGCACTTACGCACAAATGAATCCTCCTATTAGAGACAAATCCCATTATGATCGATTATGGTATGCTGTGAAAAATAATTATAATGATACTATAGGATCAGATCATGCTCCGCACTTAAAAGTAAATAAAGATAAAGAATATCCAAATTCTCCATCAGGTATGCCGGGTGTTCAAACATTGCTTCCAGTTATGCTTAACCATATTAATGATGGAAAATTAAAATTGGATCAATTAGTAAAATTTTTATGTGAAAACCCTGCTAAAATTTTTGGCATTAAAAATAAAGGATATATTAAAAAAGATTTTGATGCAGATTTTACAATTGTAGATATGAATAAAAAAATTGAAATTAAAAATGAAAATATTGAAAGTAAATGTGGGTGGTCACCATTTAATGGATTTAAATTTAAAGGTACACCAACTTTTACGATTATTGCTGGAAAAATTAAAATGCAGGACGGTAAAATCGTAGGTGATCCAACGGGAACTCCTTTGGAATTTAACTAAGCTTTGTTGCAAAACTATTTACAAGAATAACTCCAACCACAATCAAAAATAATCCTACGATAGCCTGCCAAGACAAAGTTTGTCTAAAAAATATATAACCCAGTATTGCAATTGTAAAAATTCCAAGTCCACTCCAAGTTGCATAAACTATTGCTATAGGAAGTTTATTTACAACAAATGTTAAAAGATAAAATGCGCATAAGTAAAAAATAGCTAGTGAAACAGTTGGAACAAATTTTGTAAAATTTTGAGAGACAGGTAATAACATTGTTCCAGCCACTTCACAAAATATTGCACCAACAAGAAATAAGTATGTTTTAATCATTATTTAAGAATATTATTTTTAATTAAATCTTCTTTTATTTCAGATAAAATTGCTGGATCGTCAATTGTTGCTGGCATTTTATATTCTTCTTTATCTGCAATTTTCCTAATTGTGCCTCTTAATATTTTTCCAGATCTAGTTTTTGGCAGTCTTTTTATTACAATTACAACTTTAAATGCAGCTACAGGACCAATTTTATCTCTAACCATTTGAATACATTCTTTTGAAATAATCTCTTTATCTTTTTTAACTCCTGCTTTTAGTACAACTAAACCTATTGGTAATTGTCCTTTTAATTTATCTGCAATTCCTAATACTGCACATTCAGCAACAGATTGATGTTCAGATAATACTTCTTCAATAGCACCAGTTGATAATCTATGTCCTGCTACATTAATTATATCATCTGTTCTAGACATAATCCAAATATATCCGTCATCATCAATATGACCAGCATCATAAGTTTGATAATAACCTTTGTAGTTTGTCATATAGTTTTCTTCATATCTTTTATCAGCATTCCACAATGTTGGAAAAGTTCCCGGAGGTAAGGGAAGTTTTACAACAATGTCACCCATTTCATTTGGTTTTGCCAAAGATTGGTCAGGTTTAATAATTTTAACATCATAACCGGGGACAGCTTTGCAGGCTGATCCATATTTTGTTTTCATCATTTCAATTCCTGTACAGTTTGAACTTATTGCCCAGCTAGTTTCAGTCTGCCACCAGTGATCAATAACAGGAACATTTAATAAATTTTCAGCCCATTTTATAGTATCAGGATCAGCTCTCTCTCCAGCTAAAAATAAAGATTCAAATGAACTTAAGTCATATTTTGAAAAGAACTTTCCTTCTGGATCTTCTTTTTTTATAGCTCTAAATGCAGTTGGTGCAGTGAATAAGGATTTAACCTTATATTCAGAAATTATTTTCCAAAATGCTCCAGCATCGGGAGTTCCTACTGGTTTTCCTTCAAACAAAACTGTAGTGCATCCTTTAAATAATGGAGCATAAACTATATAAGAATGACCAACTATCCATCCTATGTCACTTGCTGACCACCAAACATCATTTTCATCAATATTATAAATATTTTTCATAGTCCACTTAAGTGCAGCTATGTGCCCACCTATATCTCTTACAATTCCTTTTGGAACACCTGTAGTCCCAGAAGTATAGAGTATGTAAGCGAATTCGTTTGATCTCATTTCAACACAATCCATCTCTTTTGATTTAGATAGTGTTTCTTCCCAACTAATTTCTAAGGGTGAATTTAATTTAATTTCATGACCTTTTCTTTGAAAGCAAATTATTTTTTTTAATTTATGCTTTGCCAGTTTAATTGCTCCATCAACTAAGGGACGGTATTCAACTGTTCTTCCAGGTTCAAAACCACATGATGCAGTAATTAATATTTTTGCTTTACTATCATCAATACGACTTGCAAGTTCATTTGATGCAAACCCTCCAAAAACAACTGAATGTATTGCTCCAATTCTCCCACATGCTAACATAGCTACCACTGCCTCAGGAATCATTGGCATGTATATAACTACACGATCACCTTTTTTAATGCCTTGATTATCTAATGCTCCTGCAAATAGTGAAACTTTGTCTTTTAATTCTTTAAAAGTAAACTTTGCTTTATTTCCAGTAATTGGACTATCATAAATAAGCGCAACCTTATCGCTCTTTCCTTGGTCAATGTGTAAATCAAGAGCATTATAGCAAGTATTAGTTATACCGTCTTCATACCATTTATAAAAAGGAGGATTAGATTTATTTAAAATCTTTGTTGGTTTCTTATACCAAAAAATATCTTCTGAAACTTCTTGCCAAAATTTTTCAGGATTATTAATTGATTCTGAATAAATTTCTTTTAAACTTTTATTCATTGTGATTTGTTTTGATTTGCCATTTTTTAATGATTTTATGTAATAGGTTGCATTTAATTTTAAAAAGTAAGTAAAATCAATACTTATTAGGCATAAAAAAGTCTTCAATAAACTAAATTAATTTGTTATTTACCCACTTAACTTGGTTTTATTGCGGATAAAGCCATAGTTTAATATTAAACTAAAAAAAACTAACTAAAGAGGGAGTTTTTTATGAAAAAACTTAAGTTGTTTGCTTTAGCAACTGTAGCCTTATTAGGCTTTTCAGGTGCTGCAAATGCTGAAACAGTCCTTCTTGCTTCTGATGACTTTGTTGGAATTTCTTTTTGGGTAATTTCAATGGGTATGTTAGCAGCAACCGCTTTCTTTTTTATGGAAAGAGGATCAGTAGCTGCTGGCTGGAGAACATCAGTAACAGTAGCAGGACTAGTAACTGGTATTGCATTCATTCACTACATGTATATGAGAGGTGTTTGGGTTCAAACAGGTGACTCGCCAACAGTATATAGATATATTGATTGGTTAATCACTGTACCATTGCAGATGATAGAATTTTACTTAATTCTAGCAGCTGTTAAAAAAGTTTCTGGAGGAATATTCTGGAGACTTTTAATCGGATCATTAGTAATGTTAATCGGTGGGTACTTAGGAGAAGCAGGTTACATCCCAGCAATGCTAGGCTTTGTAGTCGGAATAGCTGGATGGATTTACATCTTATATGAAGTATTCTCTGGTGAAGCAGGTAAAATAGCTTCTAAAAGTGGAAACAAAGGACTTGTGACTGCTTTTGGTGCTATGAGAATGATCGTTACTATTGGTTGGGCAATTTATCCATTAGGTTATGTATTTGGTTACTTAACTGGTGGTGTAGATGCAAATTCACTAAACGTGATTTACAACCTTGCAGACTTTCTTAACAAGATCGCATTCGGTCTAGTTATATGGGCTGCAGCGATGCAAAACACTTCTGCTAGATCTAGATAATATCTAGATAGCTAATTATAAATAGGGCAAGTTTAACCACTTGCCCTATTTTTTTTTATACTTACTATATGATTAATGGCTAAGATAACCTATATAGAGCATACTGGAAAATCTCATACCATAGATGTAAAAAGTGGATTATCTGTTATGGAGGGTGCGGTTCAAAACAATATTCCAGGAATTGATGCAGATTGTGGAGGAGGTATGGCTTGCGCAACTTGCCATGTTTATGTCAAAGAAGAATGGTTTAATAAAATTCCTCCAAAAAATGAAGGTGAGGACGATATGTTGGATCAAGCTTATAAACCTCAGAAAAACAGTAGACTTAGTTGTCAAATTGAAGTTTCAGATAATATAGATGGACTTGAAGTTAACTTACCAGAAAAACAAATTTAATGATTAAAACTGATGCATTAATAATTGGGGCAGGACCAACAGGCTTGTTTACCGCACATCAACTAAAATTAATTGGATTAAATTGCGAAGTTGTAGACAATTTAGATAAAATTGGAGGACAATGTATTGAATTATACCCTGACAAACCAATTTACGACATTCCTGCTATTCCAGAATGTACTGGCGAAGAATTAACTAATAATTTAATTGAACAATTAAAACCCTTTAATATTAAATTTCATTTAAATCAGAGAGTAGATGAAGTAAAAAAAAATAATAATTATTGGGAAGTCAAAACAAATAAAGGTCTAGAATTCGAGGCGCCGAATATTATTATTGCAGGTGGCGTTGGATCATTTGAACCAAGGAAATTTCCAATTAAAGAATGTGAAAAATATGAAAATATATCCTTATTTTACTCAGTAAAAGATAAGTCTATATTTAAGGGAAAAACAGTTTCAATTTTTGGAGGGGGAGATAGTGCATTAGATTGGGCAATAGAACTTTCTAAAAACTCAAGTATAAATTTAATTCATAGAAGAGAAGAGTTTAGAGGTGTTCCATCTAGTGTAGAAAAAGTTTTAGAATTATCAAAAAAAGGTAAAATTAACTTATTCACAAATTATCAAATGAAATCTGTAAAAGGATCCAAAAATTTAGATAGTATTGAAATTATTCACGACGATAATAATATAAAAAACTTAAAAACAGACTATATTTTAGGTTTTTTTGGCTTGATTATGCAGCTTGGCCCAATAGCAAATTGGGGATTAAATTTAAATAAAAAAACAATAGAAGTAGACACTGAAAAATTTGAAACAAACCAAAAAGGAATTTATGCAGTAGGAGATATATGCAACTACCCTGGAAAATTAAAACTAATATTGTCAGGATTTCATGAAGGAGCACTAGCAGCTAGAGCATGTTTTAAATTAGCTAGACCGGATGAAACATATAGATTTGAATTTACTACTTCTTCGAAATCAATTAAAAAAAGATTAGGTGTAAAAGAGTGATTGAATTATTTACTGCAGATACTCCAAATGGAAAAAAAATTGGAATCATGCTTGAAGAGATTCAATATGATTATAAAGTTACAAAAGTTAATATTTACAAAGATGAACAGTTTAAACCTGAATTTAGAAAAATAAGCCCTTTTAGTAAAATACCAGTAATTATTGATCACGATAATAACAAAGAAGCTATTTTTGAGTCAGGTGTAATTCTAATGTACCTAGGTGAAAAAAGTAATCAGTTTTATGAAAAAACAGAAAGATTAAAAATTAATCAATGGTTGATGGCTCAGATGGCTTACGTAGGTCCTTTAATTGGTCAACATCATCAGTTTCATCATTACAATCCTGGTAAGAGTGAATTTGGAGAACAGAGATATTTTAAAATAACAAAAAGTATTTATGCCGATTTGGATGAGAGACTGTCACATTCAAATTTTCTTGCTGGAGAAAATTATACAATAGCAGATATTGCAACTTGGCCGTGGATTGCTAGGCATGAATGGCACGATGTTGGTTTAAAAAATTATAAAAATCTTACTCGGTGGTACCTTGAAGTTTCACAAAGAAAAGCAGTTATAAAAGGTTATGATTTTATGAAAAGAGGAGAGAGAATCCCCAAGCCTTAAATTTCAAAAAATAAATTATTTTTTAAAATTAATTTTAAATTTTAACCTTTTCTTAAATAAAAAATACAAGGTCTCAATAAGCGCGGAATAAAAAATTGTTGATAGAAGTGTATTAGAAAAAAATGGAATTGCTAAAATATAACATTTAATTAACCCATCTAAAGTATATCCATAGCCACCTACAGCCCACACTCCAAAATTTGAGATTATAAAAAAAACTATTGCACAAGTAAAAACACCTATAAATCTTATGCTTAAACTATTTAAAAAATATTTTGAAATTAGTGCAATAATTATAATACTTCCCCACGTAAAAAAAGTGACGTTATGAAATCCGATAATTAAATCAGTAATTACAAAACTTATTAAAAGTACTGGCAAATAGTTAATACCCAATAATGCAGGTACATAAAAACTTAATGCTATTAAATTAGTGAAATTTGGGGGGTGAGGAATAAAACGGCTAACAGCAAGTAGTACAAAAATTCCAATAGATATTTTTAAATAGTCCATCTTTTAATTATAATATACTGCTTTCTAATAACAATTAATAAAACCTTCTAAATCCGAATCTAAGCTGTCTACCATCCTGACTATAAGTTGCTGGTTTTTCATATCTTTCATTTAATAAATTAGTAATGCTTACTGTAAAATTATAGTCTAACAATTTTTTCGATAAAAACATGTCAGCAATATTTGTGCTTTTTTGAAAAGTATTTGCAGACCCATCCCAGTCTAAAAATTCACCAGTATATTTATAATTTAACTTTAAATCTATTTCACCTAAAGCATCAAATAAATATTTTTTACCAAAATTAAAACCATATGATAAATCTGGCCTTCGTGATTGATGATTGTCAGTAGCAGATCTGCTTTTAGAAAAATTGCTAAATATAGTAAATAATAGATCCTTATTATTATAAGAAATTTGGCTTTCTAATCCTTCCTGATTAATATCAGAAAATTTATTTTCATAAGCTGACCATCCTGAGTTTAATTCAATTCTGTCAAAAACCTTTGTTCTATAAGCTGTTGATGTAAATTTAAAATATTTATTTATATTGTATTCACCGTAAATTTCATTTGTTTCGCTTTTTTCAGGATTAAGATTCTCATTACCCGTATATCCATATTGGTCAGATCCATAGAATTCATATAACGTTGGATTTCGAAGACCTGTTGAATGAGTTGCTGAAAATTTTAAATTACCAATAATTTGACTTAAATTTAGTTTGTAAGTTTCATTAGTTCCAGTTGTATTATGATCATCAATTCTTCCGTGGTAAGAAAATATTCTGTTATTATTAAATTTGTATCCAGCATTTAAAAACAATCCTAAATCGTTCATATGTCCCCTTGTAGATGCAGAATAACTACCTCTATTTTCAAAATTACCCCAATCATATTTATATTCACTGCCGTAACCAAAAGATAATTTTTCGTTAGCTGTAATTTTTCTTTCAGCTTTTGTTACTAAAGATTGGCTATAATATTCATCAAGAAAACCTCCGTTTTCATATTGACGGTCATATTTATGATAATGGAATATTAAATTATCTTCAAAGTTTTTGTAAACTCTCTCTATGCCAGACTGAAAGGCATACATTTTATTATCTGATAAATATCCGATCTCATCAGTTGAATTGTTATCGTAAGCAGTTTTTGTTCTTCTTGAATATAGAGTTGATTTAAATTTTAAATTATCATTAATCCATTTAACAACATTTAAATTTAATTGATAATTTTCTGAGCCATCATTTTCATCACCTTTAGCGATTGCGCTATCAGTCTCATTTTGTGAAAATGCACCCTTAATATTTAAATGCCAACCATTGTTAGTAATTTTTGTGTAGTTTCCATCATAAGTGTTATTCTTAAAGTTAAAACCACTAGCAGATAAACTATTAGTATAATCTGTATCAGTTATAAAATTTATAGCTCCAGCTATTGCGCTGGGACCAAAATGTGCTCCATTTGAACCCTTATAAATTTCTATTTGTTGAATTGTTTGAACAAAGTCTTGACCAAAGTCATGCAATCCATCCGTCACTGATTGATCATTTATCGCAATACCATTAAGCAAAACAAGCGTATGGTTAGATTCTGATCCTCTAGTAAAAATTGAAGTTTGCTGACCTTTCTGACCAGATTGAAAAATATCAAGTCCTGATACAAGTTTTAAAACATCAATGGTGTCAATTGCTCCTGAATTTAATATATCCTTTTTTGTTATAATTATTTTATTAATATTGTTTTGGTTGTAATAAGAACTATTCGTTGTTTTGCTAACGGTTATACAAGGCACTCCATCTTTATTGTTCCATTTACATTTTTCTAGCGCTAGAGCATTAGAGCTTTTTAAAATCAACAAACTTAAAATAAAAAAAAATATTTTTTTCAATTAATCTCCTTTAAAACTTTTTATAGTTTTATTTCAATGCCGCTGCTAATTTTTCATTGTAGAACTAGACTTTTCCTGGCCTTCGCTCAACAGAGGACTTAGCTGGGTGGCGCTCCGACTTTACGGTTGCAGGAACAGCCAATGAATTTCACACTGATTTCCCACCATGCATTTCAGCTTAGATCTAGATATATTATTTTTAAAAATTTTAAAGTTAATAAATACAATGAAATTACTGCATTTTTGCAATTCTATCTAATTGCATATCCTCTTTTGACAAATTTTCTCCTATCAACTCTGAATTCTTTTTTACTATTGTTCTTAATGAATTTTCTATTGGTCTCTTTGAATTTAAATATCTTTCATTAGTAAATTTATATTCATTTTTAATATTTTTTGGATCTATAAAAAAGTTGTATTTTTGCCTACCACTTTGATTTTTATATTTTTTTTCAATATCTTTATAGTTATGATCTGATATTTTTTTAAGTATAAAGATTATTAACTTTCTTGGCAAAAAAGGTGTAAAAAAAGCAATTAAAAACTTTGTTGTTACTGACAAAAATTGATAAAGATTCTGCTTTAAAGGATATTTCTTATGTAATCTTCTTTTTAAATCATCCTTAAAAGTTCTAAATGACTCTTTAAAACATTGTTTGTAAATTTCACTAACTATTTTTGTAATTGAGGAGTTATTTTTAAGTATTTCATCTACGTAAGCTTTTTTTCCAATATATCTATAAATATACGTCCACAAAAATAGTTCTTTTCTATCAACATCGGTTTTATTTAAATAATTTAATATTCCATGGCCTTCCATTTCATCTGCTAGTCTTATTAAATAATCTTCTTCCTCATCAATTGTTTTGCCTATTATTCCAACTTGCTGGGAATATTCATACAATGGAGTTCCAGGTATGGCTGCAGCCCAAACAGGATAACTTGTGTTCCAATCATTTCCAACTAGATATCTTAATGAAGCAGCATATTCTGCAGTTTCAATAACTGTATCTCTTGTTTCACCAGGCATTCCTACCATCATCACTTCGATAGCAGTACTTATCCCCAATTTTTTACAGTTTGAAATTGCATTATAAACTTTTTCTTTAGTTGTTTTTTTTTCCATTACCTCTAGTATTTTTTTACTTCCTGTTTCTATTCCGAATCTTATACTCATCATATTGTTTTCTTTATAAAATTTTAAACTTTCATATGTAACACTTGATGCTCTTGCACCTTCTGCAAACCAATATATACCGTGTTTTTTAAATACTTTCGCAGACTCATAACTTTTGGGTTTATCACTCCCAAAATTTTCATCATCTATACTTAGTACCACTACATCATATTTATTTTTTAATTCTATTACTCTTTCTTCAAGAGTTTCAGCTTTAAAAGATCTGTAACCATGTGTTGCTCTTTGACAAAAAGTACATTTTGCAACACATCCTTTTGAAGTTTGTATTCTTCCAGCTCTTTTACCTACATACTTTTTAAACAAATCAATATATTCTTTTGTTCTATGAGATCTTTCTTCTGCAAGTCCTAATAAATCACCTATAGAATTAATTTCATCGAATACATCAAAAACTAATTTTCTATTTCCTCCAAATTTTTCCAGTCCATTTTCCCATGCATCATAATCAGGGAAACCCATTTTATGAGCAGGCAATTGTTCAGCGAAACCTGTAAAATTAAATTTATTATCAGAGTCTAAAAATGCTAATCCTGGAATTTCTAATAACTCATCAAATTTTGAAAAATCCCTCTTTAAATTTTTTTCAAAAAACCTTAGAAGTTTAAGAAATGGTATTTCTCCATCACCTACTACTGTAATATCCGTATGAGTTTTATTTAAAAGTATATGTGCAGATCCTGATACATTGCCTCCGACAATTATCCATGCATCAGGTAGTGTTTCTCTAATTATCTTTGATATTCTTTTTAAATGTGGGTAACAATGTGATAAAGGACCACTCAATCCAATTACATTTGGTTTAGTTTTAATTAAATTAGAAATTATTTCTTCATCAGAGTGTCTTAAATTATTAATGTCATAAATTTCACCATCGTAACCATGCTCCTGGATTGATGAGAGCACTCTTTGAATTCCCAGTGGAAATATAGGCAAAGTATTAGTCTTACCCCTAGGAACTAATGGAGGACTATATTTTATTGCTCCGTCTGGCACTGAACATAGTAAAATTTTCATAATAAAAAACTAATTTAATTAACTTAGCAGAGAAAAATATATTTTAAACTATCGATTATGACTTAAGTAAAAAATACTAATAATCTGCGTAAACTTTCTCTTCTTTTTCATGTTTTTCCTGAGCAGCAATACATAAAGTAGCCACAGGTCTTGCCATTAACCTTTTTAAACCAATTGGCTCACCTGTTTCCTCACAAAATCCATAAGTACCATTTTGTATTTTTTTAAGAGCTGAATCTATTTTTGATATTAATTTAATTTGTCTGTTAATTGCTCTTAACTCTACATTTTTTTCAGTATAAGAACTGGCCTGATCTACAATGTCAGCAGAGGTTGTATTATCATCCAAAGAACTATTATATAATGCTTGGTTGTTATTTTTTACCAAGTCAGTTTTCCAATCTGATAGTTTTTGTTTAAAAAATGCCAAATGTTTCGCACACATGTATTTTTCTTTATCTTTTGGAACGTAGGTTTTAGAGATTTTAACCATATCTAATTTTTATCGATGGTGAATATATTCATCAATTAATTGGTGTCAAGGAACCATTATTTGTATAAATTAGTAAAAATGGCTCTAAAAAAAAAGAATTTGTTAAATTTCTTTTACTTATTTGCTGCAACTCATTTAATTATATGGACTTTAGTTCCATCCATAACAAATAACAATCTACCATTAGATACTATAGAAGCCTTAGCTTGGAGCAGCAATTTAGATTGGGGCTTTAATAAGCACCCACCAATGAAGGCATTTGCGGTAGAATTTATTTATCAAATTTTTGGTCCTATGGACTGGGCTTATTATTTACTAAGTCAAATTTTTATAATATTTACATTTTTTGTTATTTTTAAATTTACACAAGATTTTTTTAATAATAAAATTTATTGTCTTTTATCTGTACTGTTGTTAGAGGGAATTTATTTTTATAATTTTACTACTCCTGAATTTAACGTTAATATTTGTTTAATGCCTTTTTGGGCATTGTCCGTTTTTTATCTCTGGAAAGGTTTTAAAAATAATAAAATAATTGATTGGTTACTATTTGGTTTGTTTGCAGGGTTTGGATTTTTATCAAAATACTTATTTATATATTTAGGTTTAGCTGCAGATTTTTTTCTGATTTATATGATCTATAAAAAAAAAATCAATTTTAAGTGTATAATTTCATTAATTCCTTTTCTAATAGTGCTATTGCCCCATTTAATATGGCTAACTGAGAATGACTATATAACTGTTAGATATGGACTTCACAGAACAGGCTCTGGAGAGCAAAATTTATTAGATCATATTGTCAATCCATTAATATTTATGGGAAAACAAATTGGAGTTTTGTTACCTTTTTTATTAATGCTCTTTTTTTTAATTAATAAGTTTAAAGTTAAATTTAAATTTCATGATAAAAAATTATTATTTTTATTATTTATTAATTTTATTCCTGTATTTTTAGTTTTTTTCACTTCATTAGTTATGGGAGTTAAAATTAGAACAATGTGGATGTCTCCATTTTATTTATTTTTTGGAGTATTGGCAATTTATTATTTTGAAAAAAATATTAATACTAAAAAGTTAAAAAATTTTTTCATAATATTTTTTACACTATTTATATTTTCTCCATTTGCATATGCATATATTTCAATTACAGAAACAGACAAAAGAACCGATTATCCGGGAAAAAGAATTGCAGAAGAGGTAAGAAAATTACGGCATCTTGATTCTATTCCAGATGTTTTATCATTTGAAAATCATGTTGGTTTTGATGAGTGGCATGCAGGAAATTTATCTTATAATTTAAAATCAAGACCAATAGTGATATTTAATGAAGATAAATTATCGCATTACCCTCATATTTTATTAATATATGACTCACACCGCGAATGCCCCAAAACAGTTTGGCAGATGAGAGAACACAAATTTTTTGTAGATAATAAGCAGTATATGATTTGTTATTAATAAAACTTATATATAATAGTTAAATGGATAAATTTTTTAATACCAGAACAAAAAAAGTTATATTTTTTGTAATAATAATAGGCGTAATTGAACTTTCTGGACATGGAATTCTTGCCTCTTTATTTAGGTTGTTAAGTTCAACAAATTAATGAAAATCAAAATTTTAATTCCAGTCTATAATGATTGGCAGTCAGTTGCCAAACTTCTGGAAAATATAAATTTAGAGGTTCCAAAATTAGATCATGAATTTTCAGTAATTATAATTAACGATAATTCTACTGAAGCTTTTACTCAAAATTTTCAAAATATAGATAATTTTAATTCTATAAAAATTATTGATATGAAAATAAACAAAGGACACGCCAGATGTAATGCGGCGGGATTAAAATATATTTTTGAAAAAGAAGATTTTGACTATGTAATCCCAATGGATGGTGATGGAGAAGATAGGCCTGAAGAAATTTTAGAATTTATAGATAATTTAAAATATAATTTAAACAAACCAATTGTTGGAGAAAGAATAAAAAGATCAGAGGGATTTTTTTTTAAATTTTGCTACATGACTCATAAATTGATAACATATACTTTTACTGGACAATCTATAAAGTTTGGTAATTACACTTGTCTACCTAAATCAATTGTAGAAAAAATGATTAAAGAAAAAGCTACTTGGAGTAGTTTTTCAGGGTCTCTTGCTAAAATTTCAAAAGACAGAGCAGTAATTCCTTCTATAAGGGGAAATAGATATTTTGGACCAACAAAAATGAGTTTTAAAAATCTAATAATCCATTCTCTTTCAATTATCGCGGTATTTAAATTAAATGTATTAGTAAGATCAATTTTATTTATTTTGGTTTATATGTTTTTAATTTATCAAAACATTACAATCATTATGCTAACTCCAATTTTTTTAGTTTTTGCACTATTGGTGTCTACATTTAAAGTATCTGAGAGAGAAAATTTAGATGAACTTAATAATTCTTTGTCAAATATTTCTAATATAAATAAAATTAAATAATAAATTATGGAAATAAAATTATTATCTGGAGCTTTGGGTGCTGAAATTAAAGGCATAGACTTAAAAGATACTTCTGATGAAAATTTTAAAAAAATTAATAATTTATTATTAGAGCATAAGGTAATTTTTTTTAGAGATCAGCCATTAACCACAGAAGAACATATTGCTCTTGGTGAAAAGTTTGGTCCTTTAGAATTACATGCATATGTCAAAGGTAAAGAAAGTCACCCAGAAATATTAAGAATTATTAAAGGTGTAGATGAAAAAAATCAGTGGGGTGAAAATTGGCACAGCGATGTTAGCTATAACCAAAAACCCACTAAGGCAACAATTCTTAAATCTATTAAAATTCCACCTGTTGGAGGAGATACATGTTTTTCAAATATGGAGCTTGCCTGGGAAACATTAGATGAAAATATTAAAAATAAAATAAGTAATAAAAAAGCAATACATAGCTCTTTAGGTGCAGATTCGTTTATAGAAAAATTTAAGCAAATGAATGGAAATGAAAACAAAAAATATAAGGAGTATTCTAACGAACATCCAATAGTTAGAACTCATCCAGAAACAGGAAAAAAAATTTTATTTGTTAATTGGACTTTTACTAAAAATATCATTGGATTGAACCAAGATGAAAGTGATAAAATTTTAAAACAAATTTTTGAACATCAAGCTAGGCTTGATTTAACCTGTAGATTTACATGGACTGAAAATGCAGTTGCGATATGGGATAATAGAAGCGTAATACATTATGCAATTTCTGATTTTTATCCTGGGAGAGGTCTAGGCCATGAAAGGATTATGGAAAGAGTTGCAGTAGAAGGTGATCAACCATTTTAGATTTATCTAGCGTTTATGGTTGGTAAACAATAAAAATCTGCTGTATCGATTTTTGATGAATGTTCTTTTTTCATGTTCCATTTTTTGTAGACCCCTGCGCTAGCAAGACTTAAAGTTGATCTTCCATATCTATAATTAGTATTATCCATCGACCTCATTAACTTTTTTAGTTTTTCATCTTTTTCAGATGAGAATAAATTTTTCCCCCCATTTGCATTTGAAAGTCCAGTTAACATAACTCCTACTTTTTGATATCGATAACCATTTTTAAAAATACTTTCTAAAATAGATATTGCTGCTTTAACTGTTTCGATACTATTATTTGTTGCAATAGGAAAATCGACTGTTTTTGAATTTGAATAGTATCCAAAATTTCTTTGAAAAGAACTTGTTCTTACAAAAACTGTTATTGCTTTCGCAACTAAAGACTCTGATCTAATTTTCTCTGATGCATTCAAACAATAATTAGCAACCGCTTCCTTAAGTTCTTGATATCTTTCAACTCTTTTTCCAAATGAACGTGATACTACACAGCTTTTTCTTTTTGACGTTGTTGTGTCTAGATCAATACAAGAAATTCCTCTTAATTCCATTGCTGTTCTTGAACTTAAAACATTTGAACATTTTTTAATCCAGGTATTTGATTTATTTTTAAGTTGTTTTGCATTATAAATACCATTTTTTTGATAAAATTTTGTAAGTTGTTTTCCAATGCCCCAAACATCATTTATTTCTACTTTTTCTAATATTAGATCAATATTTTCTATTCCAACTAAACTTGTAACACCTGATTGTTTTTTCTTTGCGATATGGTTTGCTACCTTACTTAAAGTTTTTGTTTTTGCTATTCCAATACTAGTTGGTATACCTGTCCATTTTAGAACTGTTGATCTGATTTCTCTTCCTACATTTTCTACCTCTGAGTCAGAAAAATTAGATAAATCCATAAAAGCTTCATCAATAGAATAAACTTCTATATCAGAATTGAATCTTTTTAAGGTTCTCATAACTCTTCTCGATAAATCTCCATATAATGAATAGTTTGAAGAAAAAACATTTACATTATTTTTTATAATTATATCTTTCGCTTTAAAATAAGGCTCTCCCATTTTTATTCCTAATGCTTTAGCTTCATTAGATCTTGAAATAATACAACCATCATTATTTGATAAGACGACAACAGGCTTTTTTCTTATTTTTGGATTAAATAATCTTTCACAAGAAACATAGAAAGAATTACAATCTACCAGTGCTATTTTTTTAGTATACTGAGTGGATAACATAAGTTACAACTCCCCAAATAAAAATATCCTCTTCTTCATTAATTAAAATTCTATCTTCAAAACTTTTAGATCCAGAAGTTAAAAATTTTTTATCTCTCTCCTGGACAAAACTTTTAACTACAAGTTCATCATGAACATTTGCAATAACAGTCGAAAAGTTTTTTGGTGTTAAGCTCTTATCGACAACTAATAAATCACCATCGTTAATACCAACATCCAACATTGATTTTCCCTGAACTCTTATGATGAAGGTTGCTGGAACATTTTTGATTAAATGAACATTTAGATCGATATCTTCTTCAATATAGTCTGTAGCAGGCGATGGAAAACCTGCACCAGCTTTATGTAAGTAATATGGTACTGTTAGCTTCATAAATGTTCTTCTTTTGTTCTCACTAATACACAAGTTATTCAATAGTGTCAATCAGGTTGTATTTTGAGTCTGGAAGTGAATCAAAAGTGAATCAAAACGTGAACATTGAAACCACATTTTGTATGCTTGTGGATAACTTTAACCAGAGATAGTTTAAAACTCGTGAAAAAAAAAAGAAAAGATACAAAATTAGTTTCAACAGGAGCTGAATTTATAGTTTTAGGCAAACTTTTACTTCATGAGATACAGACTTATAAGACCTACGTAAATTTTGAGGGTTATGATTTAGTTTCTGTTAATCCAAACAAAGGTAAAAGTGCAAAAATTCAGGTTAAAAGTAAAAATTTTGTTAACGATTTTAGTTTTTATCTAAATCCAGTAGAAAAAGACCAGCCTGATTTTTATGTTTTTTGTCACACAAGTGTTTATCATTATGTTAATAAGGTTGCTCAATTGGTTGAGGACAAAAATACAAAGCCAAGATTTTTTATTATGGATTATAAAAGTGTTCAAAAATATAAATCTACCGATAAGCAGGGTTCTGATTATATAAAATTAAAAACAAGTGTTCCAAATTATGAATTTTATGAAGAAAATTGGAAATTAATTAAAAATTTTTTAGATAAGGGGAAAATATGAAAAAATTAACGTGTCATTGCGGAGGTGTAGAGGCAGAAGTTAATGTTCCTGAAAAGTTTGAAAAAGTTATAAGATGTAACTGCTCAATTTGTAAAAGAAAAGGTTATGTTATGTCCATGGTTAGTGAAAATGATTTAAAAATTATAAAAGGTGAGGATTTATTAACTCTCTATCAATATCATACAAATATTGCTAAACATTATTTTTGTTCAGTGTGTGGCATATATCCTTTCACTAGACCAAGAAGTAATCCAAAAGTTTATATGATAAATATTGCCTGCGTAGAAGGAGTAGATCCATTTAAATATAAAGATGTATTAGTAAATAATGGTCAAAACCATCCTTTAGATCAAAAAAAATAATTCAAAATGAAATTAGTTAATAAGTGTTATTCTAAAGTAAAAAAAAAATGTTTTAAATATCTAAAATCTCAAGAAACAATTACTAACAAGTTTAAAAATAAAGATAAGATGTTAAAATCTTATTTAATTCCTATATGTTTCTGGATAGTAAAAAAAAGTACAAAAAATAAACCATTTATCATTGGTTTAGCTGGTGGCCAAGGAACAGGAAAGACAACAATTACTTCAATTATTTCATTAATTTTAAAAAAATATTTTAAACTAAAAGTTTTTAAAATTTCAATTGATGACTTTTATAAAACTAGAAATGAAAGAAGAATATTATCTATCACAAAACATCCACTACTAATGACAAGAGGAGTCCCTGGCACACATGACTATAAAATAATCTCTAATTTTTTTAAAAAAATTAAAAGTAAAAAATTTAAAGCTATTAAATTACCAAAATTTGATAAATCAATAGATGATAGGTGTAATATAAAATCGTGGTATAAAATTAATTATAGACCTGATGTGATAATATTTGAGGGTTGGTGCGTTGGTGCAAAAGCTCAAAAAAATTATAAAATTAATAAACCAATAAATTCTTTAGAAAAAGAAAAAGATCCAAATTTAATTTGGAGAAAGTATGTTAATACTCAATTAAAAACAAATTATAAAAAATTATTTAAACAACTAAATGAGATAATTTATCTTAAAGCTAATAACTTTAAACTACTTCAGGAATGGAGAATTAAACAGGAAAGAAGATTGTGGTTAAAATCCAAAAATAAAAAAAATTTAAAAATAATGAGCAAAGGAAATGTAATAAATTTTATGCAAACATACCAAAGAATTACACAAAATATGTTTAAAGACGCGCCAAAATATGCCTCGATTATTTTGAATTTAAATAGTAATCATCAGATTAAATCTGCTAAATATAGAATTAGATAATGAAAAAAAAACTTTTTTTAATATTGTTATTCCCCTTTTTGATGTCTGGCGAGGTTTTTGCAATCACGTTGTTGGATGCTTTAAATTTAGCATTTAAAAACAATACAGAATTAAATGCTGAAAGAGAAAATATTGAAATCGCAAAACAGGACTTGAACATTTCAAGAGGCAATTATCTTCCTAATGTTACTATAACTGGATCAAAAAGTAGCGAAAATACAAATAAACTCACTAATCGTGATGGTTCAGATGCGTCTATTAGTGATGTAGATCCAGTAACAACTACATTAAAAATTGATCAAAAAATTTTGGATTTCGGTAGAAAAGCAGATTATCAAAAAAGTGAATCAGGAATAATATTAGCTGAGGCTAAATTATTAAAAAAGCAACAAGAGATATTATATAAAGCAGTCGAAGTATACTCGGGCCTAATTTTAGCAAATGAAAAAGTAACAATCAATCAAATCAATGTTAATCTCCTTGAAAGACAAGTAGAAACAGACAGCATAAGGCTTGACAAAGGAGATATAACTTTATCTGACTTGGCTCAATCAGAAGCATCTTTATTAGGAGCAAGAGCAAAACTAATAGAATCCCAAAATAATTTAGTTACTAGCAAATTGAATTATGAAAATGTTATTGGCTCAATCAATGATGTGGAAAATTTAGAAAAATCTATAAATTATATTGGAAAGATTCCAGCTGACTTAAATGAAGCTTTAAATTTATCAAAAAATAATAATCCTGACATAATGATTTCAAAAATAGAACTTGATCAATCCGAAGACGATGTTCAAATAGCAAAATCCGATTTATCTCCCTCGGCAACTATATCTCTTGAAAAAAGTTATACGGAGGATCTGAGCACAACTTACGATGAAAGAGAAAAAGATATTTTAAAAGCATCAATTTCATGGCCATTCTTTTCAGGTGGAAAAAATTACGCAAAAGTTAAAAAAAACAAAAATCTAAACAATCGAAAAAAATTACTTTATGAAAATACAGTCAAAAGTAATAAAACCAATATAGCCAGCGCTTGGTCAAATTTACAATCATCAAAAAGTCTTTTAGACTCAGTAACTTCACAAGTAAAAGCTGCTGAAATTGCAAACGAAGGTATCACAGGAGAGTATGAAAGTGGAGCTGGACAAAGATCAACTCTGGATGTTATTCAATCTAATTCTCTTTTGTTAAATGCTAAAATTTCTTTAGCTAATTCGGAGAGAAACTATTTGTTAGCTCAATTCAATCTTTTAAAATCAATTGGACTACTGAATCGAAACTATTTAAAACTCCAATAAATATTAGGTTTTTTAACTAATTTTATAATTTTATTGCCAAAAAGAACAAAATGTGTACATTTAAAACATGATTCGTATGTTAAAAAAAGTAAAAAAAAGAGGCAAAAATGACAAAAAATAACTTAAAAGTAGTAAAATCTACTAAAAATCAAGAATTGGAAAATAAGGAAAAAAATAAAGCTTTAGAAGCAGCAATAAGTCAAATCACGGACAATTTTGGAAAAGGGTCTGTAATGAGACTTGGTCAACAAAAAGCTATGGACATAGAGTCGGTTTCAACTGGCTCACTAAGTTTAGATTTAGCACTTGGAATTGGTGGACTGCCAAAAGGAAGAATTATTGAAATTTATGGTCCAGAGTCATCAGGAAAAACAACGCTTGCACTGCAGGTTGTTGCTGAAGCTCAAAAAGCAGGTGGTATTTGTGGATTTGTTGATGCAGAACATGCCTTAGATCCAGTTTATGCAAAAAAATTAGGAGTAAACACAGAGGAATTGCTAATCTCCCAACCAGATACGGGTGAACAAGCATTAGAAATTACTGACACTCTAATTAAATCAGGATCAATGTCAGTTATCGTAATAGACTCCGTTGCAGCATTAACTCCTAGAGCAGAAATAGAGGGGGATATGGGGGATCATCATGTTGGCCTTCAAGCAAGATTAATGAGCCAAGCATTAAGAAAATTAACTGGTTCGGTTTCTAGAACAAATACAATGGTTGTTTTCATCAATCAAATAAGAATGAAAATTGGTGTTATGTTTGGAAGTCCAGAGACCACATCAGGTGGAAATTCACTTAAATTCTATTCATCAGTAAGAATGGATATAAGAAGAACAGGAGCAATTAAGGAAAAAGAAAATATTATTGGAAACACAACCAGAGTAAAAGTTGTTAAAAATAAAGTGTCGCCACCATTTAAAGTTGTTGAATTTGACCTAATGTATGGAAAGGGAATTAGTAAATCTGGTGAACTAATAGATTTAGGTTCTAAAGCTGAAATTGTAGAAAAATCAGGAGCTTGGTATGCATACAAAGGTGAAAAAATTGGTCAAGGTAGAGAGAACGCCAAACTTTACTTAGAACAAAATCCTAAAGCTGCAGCCGAAATAGAAATGGCTATCAGAGAAAAAGCTGGCGTAATTTCTAAAAAAATTGAAGGTAATCCAAAAGACCAGGAAAAAGAAAAAACTGAATCAAAAGAAGAAGAAGTGCCAACAAAAAAAAATTAACTTTTAGTTATCTAAAAAGGCGCTTATTTTAAGCGCCTTTTTCCCCTACTGCCACCTAGACATCGAACAAAAAAGCTGTATTTTAAAAAAATGGCAGACAAAACACTAAATGAAATAAGAAATGCTTTTCTTAAATATTTTGAGAAAAATGATCATAAAATTATCGAGTCAAGTAATTTAGTTCCCAACAATGACCCCACCTTAATGTTTGCGAACTCAGGAATGGTACAATTTAAAAATGTATTTACAGGTTTAGAAAAAAGAGACTATCAAAGAGCAACTACATCTCAAAAATGTGTTAGAGCAGGTGGAAAACATAATGATTTAGAAAATGTAGGCTATACTCCAAGACATCATACTTTTTTTGAAATGCTAGGTAATTTTTCTTTTGGAGATTATTTTAAAGATAGAGGAATTGAATTAGCATGGAATTTAATAACTAAAGAATTTGGAATAGATAAAAATAAACTATATTTTACAGTATTTAATGAGGATGAAGAAGCATTTAATCTTTGGAAAAAAATTACTGGATTTGGCGAAGATAGAATAATTAAAATTTCTACATCTGATAATTTTTGGTCCATGGGAGAAACAGGTCCATGTGGTCCTTGTTCTGAAATTTTTTATGATCATGGAGATCATTTAAAAGGAGGTTTGCCTGGAACAAAAGATCAAGATGGAGATAGATATATTGAGATTTGGAATTTAGTTTTTATGCAATTTGAGCAGGTGTCAAAAGACAAAAGAATAAATCTACCAAAGCCATCGGTGGATACTGGAATGGGTTTAGAAAGAATAGCGGCATTATTGCAAGGTACACACGATAATTATAAAACAGATCACTTTATTAAATTAATAAATTCTACAGCAGATGTACTTAAAACAAAGCCTAATGAAAAAAATATATCAAGTTTTAGAGTTATAGCTGACCATCTAAGAGCAAGTTCATTTTTAATTGCGGAAGGAGTTTTGCCTTCAAATGAGGGACGGGGATATGTTCTTCGTAGAATAATGAGAAGAGGAATGAGACATTCTCATTATTTAGGAGCAAAAAAACCAATATTTTTTAATATTTTTAAAACTTTAATGAATGATATGTCAGATAATTACCCTGAACTTAAAAGAGCAGAGTCACTTATTAAAGAAACTTTAAGAATGGAAGAAGAAAAATTTTTAGTTCTTTTAGATAGAGGTATGAAAATTTTAAATGATGAAATAAGTAGTGTTGATAAAATTTTATCTGGTGAAGTTGCTTTTAAATTATATGATACCTATGGTTTTCCTTTAGATCTAACAGAGGATATATTAAAAACAAAATCATTAACTGTTGACCACAGTAAATTTAATTCATTAATGCAGCAAAGTAGAGAACTTGCAAAAAAAAATTGGAAAGGTTCAGGTGATAGCATGGTTGACAACATATGGTTTGGTATTAAAGATAAAATACAAACTACTGAATTTTTAGGATATGAAACTAATCATGCAGAAGGAATTATTTTATCTTTAATTAAAAATAACAAAGAAGTAAAAAGTATAAATGTCGGTGATGAGGCAATGATCATTTTAAATCAAACACCTTTTTATGGTGAGTCTGGAGGTCAAATAGGAGACGCAGGAGTTATAGTTTCAGGTGATTTTATATTTAAAGTTGACGATGTTCAAAAAAAACTGGGAGATCTTTATGTTCATTATGGAAAAGTTGAAAAAGGATCAATTAAATTAAATGATAATGTAGAAATGAAAATTGATATTGATAGAAGAGAAAACATAAGAGCTTATCATTCTGCCACCCATCTTCTTCATGAATCTTTAAGAAGAGTTTTAGGAAATCATGTAATTCAAAAAGGGTCTTTGGTTGCTCATGACAGATTAAGATTTGATTTTAGTCACATGAAACCAATTTCGAGTGAGGAAATAGATAAAATTGAAAAATTTGTAAATGAAATGGTTAAAACAAAATCTGAAGTAAAAACACGATTAATGACACCTAAGGAAGCAGTAGATAATGGTGCTTTGGCTTTATTTGGTGAAAAATATGGAGATGAAGTAAGAGTTCTTTCAATGGGGGATGAAAAAAATAAATATTTTTCAACAGAGTTATGTGGTGGAACCCATGTCAGAAATACAGGAGATATAGGTAAATTTAAAATTGTAAACCAATCATCTATTGCTGCAGGAATAAGAAGAGTTGAAGCTCTAAGAGATAAACAATTAGAAGATTATTTAACTAAAAAAGAAAAATTATCCGATCTATCAATCCAAAAAAATGAAGAAATTATAAAAAATCTTGCTGATCAAATTATCAAGTTAGGAGGCAATCCAAAATTAAATTTTGATAATCAAAAAGATTTAATAAAAAACCTTAATAAGCAATTTGACCAGCTATCCGTAAAAGGTATTCTAAGCGATAAGTCAAAAAATATCATTAAAGATGAAAAAATTAAAAAAATCAATGTTAGGTTTCAAAAAATTATTGGTCTTCCCACAAAAGATTTAAGAAAATTAGTTGATAGCGGAAAAAAAGAAATAGGTGAAGGAGTAGTAATTATATTTGCGTGCAATGATGACAAAATTGGTTTAGCAGTTGGAATTACAGATAAACTTACAAGTAAATATAATGCTGTTAATTTTGCTAAAATAGCCTCAGAAACTATTGGAGGAAAGGGAGGTGGAGGAAGACCTGATTTTGCACAAGCAGGTGGCATATTAGAGGATAAGATTGACGAGTCTTTTAATAAAATAAAATCTTTAATTTAATTTTTTTTTAAGATTTTCATCTATTTTATCTAAAAATTGACTTGTTGTTAAATATTTAGTTGATGAACTAATTAAAATTGCTAAATCTTTAGTCATAAATCCACTTTCAACCGTTTCTATGCATACAGTTTCTAAAGTTTTTACAAATTTTTTTAATTGTTCATTGTTGTCAATTTTTGCTCTGTGGTATAAACCTCTCGCCCAAGCAAATATAGATGCAATTGGATTGGTTGAAGTTTCTTTTCCTTGTTGATGCAATCTATAATGTCTTGTAACAGTACCATGAGCTGCTTCAGCCTCGATTGTATTACCGTCTGGAGTCATAAGTACACTTGTCATTAATCCTAAAGATCCAAATCCTTGCGCAATTGTATCAGATTGTACATCGCCATCATAATTTTTACATGCCCAAATATAATTTCCATTCCATTTCATTGCACATGCTACCATATCATCAATAAGTCTATGTTCGTAAGTAATTTTTCTTTCTTCAAACTTTTTTTTAAATTCTTTTTCATAAACTTCTTGAAACAGATCTTTAAATCTACCATCATATTTTTTCAAAATTGTATTTTTTGTAGAAAGATAAACTGGCCATTTTCTATTAAGTCCATAATTCATACAAGCTCTAGCAAAATCTTTTATAGACTGATCCAGATTATACATTGAAAGAGCTACACCTGGTCCTGGGAAGTTAAATACTTCGTACTCTTTTTTTTGAGATCCATCTTCTGAAGTCCACTTTATTTCAAGTTTTCCTTTGCCAGGAACTTTGAAGTCTGTTGCTCTATATTGATCTCCAAAAGCATGTCTTCCTATACAGATAGGGTTTGTCCAACTTGGAACTAATTTAGGAATATTTTTACATAAAATTGGTTCTCTAAAAACTGTTCCTCCTAAAATATTTCTAATGGTACCATTAGGAGATCTCCACATTTTTTTTAAATTAAATTCTTTTACTCTTAATTCATCAGGTGTGATTGTTGCACATTTAATACCAACTCCATTTTTTTTAATTGCCTTTGCGCAGTCTATAGTTACTTGATCGTTTGTTTTATCTCGATTTTTTATTCCAAGATCATAATAATCAATTCCTAGGTCAAGATATGCGAGGATTAATTTATTTTTAATAAATTCCCAGATAACCCTGGTCATTTCATCACCATTTAACTCAACAACTGGATTTTTTACCTTAATTTTACTCATATTTAGATGTATCTTAATAGTTGAATTTAATTAACTTATATACATATTAACCTAAAATTATCAAATATACGATCATGATGGACAAAATATTTCCTAAGGTTCACGAAGAAGGGTACAAATTTTTAACTATATTTGTACTCTTAACTATAATTTTATACTTTGTGAATGGGTTTTTAGGATTAATTGGACTGATTTTAACTATTTGGTGTTACTATTTTTTTAGAGATCCAGAAAGAATTTCAATTAACGATGATAATTATCTTGTTAGTCCAGCAGACGGCTTAATAATTCAGGTTTTAGATACAAATGGTCCAAAAGAATTAGGTTTAGAAAATAAAAAATTTAAAAAAATTAGTATTTTTATGAATGTTTTTGATTGCCATGTAAACAGGTCTCCTTGTTCAGGATTAGTATCAGAAATTTTATATAAACCTGGAAAATTTTTTAATGCATCTTTAGATAAAGCTAGTGAACACAATGAGAGAAATTATTATAAAATTAAATGTTCTAACGGTGAAGAAATAATTGTTGTACAAATAGCAGGATTAATTGCTAGAAGAATAGTTACTGAAGTTAGCAAAGAGCAGGAATTACAACAAGGTTCAAAAATAGGTATGATAAGATTCGGAAGTAGAGCTGATATATATTTTGAAAATTATAATCCATTAGTTAAAGTAAATCAAAAAGCAATTGCAGGAGAAACTCTCCTGGCTAAAAAATAATTTATGCAACCACAAAAAAATAATTTTAAAATAGTATCAAATAAAAATACAAGAATAATTCTACCAAATATATTTACTTTAATAGGGGTATGCATTGGATTAAGCTCAATCAAATTTGCATTTGATGGAAGATTTGAGATTTCAGTTATAGCAATCATTGTTGCTGGAGTTATTGATGGACTTGATGGACGTATAGCTAGATTAATTAAAGGAACTTCAAAAGTTGGAAAAGAATTAGACTCACTTACTGATGTTATTAGCTTTGGAGTAGCACCAGCTTTTATAATGTATTTTTGGAAACTCAATGAACTTGGTAGAATTGGTTGGTTAATATGTTTAATCTATGTTGTCTGTGTTGCATTAAGACTAGCAAGATTTAATGTTAATTCAGGAGGAGAATCATCATGGAAAGATAATTTTTTTGAAGGGATGCCCTCTCCAGCTGGTGGTGTAATAGTTTTAATGCCACTTGTTTTTAGTTTTAGCGAGCTTCAGTTTGTTACAATAAATTATAATTTGGTTGTTCCAGCTTTATTTATAATAATTTCATTCTTATTGATTAGTAAAATACCAACTTATTCATTAAAAAGAATAGCTGTACCAAGAAGCATGACAATTTTTTTATTATTTACAATAGTTTTGTATTTTGGATTATTGTTAATATATAGTTTTAATACAATCTTAATTTCTGGCATATTATATTTTTTATTGATTCCCATAAGCTCAATTCATTATTATAAATTAAAAGGACAATTTAAGACACAATTGGATGATACAGAAGACCACGAAGATATACTTTAAATGAAAAAAAATGTTATTGTTTCTCTAGCTGATTCAAATTATTTTAATCTTTTAAATGAACTAGTCGATTCTATAAAACGCTTTCAAGAAAGTTCAGAAATATCAATTTGCATACTAGATGCAGGAATGTCAGAAAAACAAAAAACAGAATTATCAAAAAAAGTAGATTTAATTAAAAGTGCTAATTGGGACATACATGTTCCAAACTATAAAGTTATGGGTAAAGAATGGTTAAAAAGTCAAGTCTCTAGAGCATTTCTTCCAAACTACTTTCCTGATTATGATAAATATCTTTGGATAGATTGTGATGCTTGGGTTCAAGACTGGTCAGCTGTAGAACTATATTTTAAGGCTTGTGAAAATGGAAAATTAGGAATTACTCAATCCATGGGACCAGGTTATAAAGTAATGTCCAAAGCTAAATGGATTTTTAACAAATTTGCAATTATAAAATCACAAAATTTTAAGCACGCTATTAGCTCTAAAATTGATATTGAAAAAGCAAGAAAACTTGCGTTTGCACCCCATATTAATATTGGTGTATTTTCACTAGAAAAAAATTCTCCTTGTTGGGAAATTTGGCAAAAAAATTTAAAACAAACACTTAAAGCTGGAAAAGTTTTTGGATCAGAAGGATTAGCTATTAATATGAGTGTTTATATTGATGAAGTGAATACAGAATTTTTGCCGTTAAATTGTAATTGGATAGTAAGTAATTTATTGCCAAAATATGATGAAAAAAATAATAAATTTGTTGAGCCCTTTTTACCAAATTATATAATTGGAATTGTTCACCTTGCCGCCGGAGTATGGAAAAATAATAAGGATATGAGAATAGATAAATCTATCGAAGTAGAAATCAAAACACTGGAAAATAAAAATATTTTAAAGACTCTAAGGTACTCAAAATAATTGAAAAAAAATAAAATATCTAAAAACTGGCTAAATAAACAAAGAAATGACATTTATATTAAAAGATCTAAAATAGAGGGATATAGATCAAGGGCTGTATATAAACTAGAAGAAATTAATAAAAAATACAAAATTTTTAAAAATGGAATTAAAGTAGTTGACCTAGGAGCTGCGCCTGGAAGTTGGTCACAATATGTATCAAAAAATGTAAAAAATGCAAAGATTGCAGCAATAGACCTCAAAGAAATTGAATTAGTTGAAAATACATTTTTTATTAAAGGAAATTTTGTTGATAAACAAAACCAAAAAAAAATTAAAGAATATTTTAAAGGTAAGGTTGATGTTGTGCTTTCAGATATGGCGGCAAATACAACAGGAAATAAAAGTATTGATTCTATTGTAATAGGCGAACTATGTATAGATGCTTTAGAATTTTCAAAAAATATTTTACAAACCGATGGACGATTTGTCTCAAAAATTTTTATGGGATCATCGTTTAATGAGATTATTGCTATAGCCAAAAAAATATTTAAAGAAGTGCATATTTTTAAACCTCAATCTAGTAGAAAAGAGTCCAAAGAGAGCTTTTTAGTTTGTAAGAATTTGTTAAAATATAATTAATATAAATTTTAAAAACATTTTGAATAAACTATGATACATAATGTATAAAAAATTTATGAAAATTAAAAATTATTTATTTGTTCTTTTAATTTCTATTCTTCCTTTTTCAGCTGCTGCAAATGAGAATTTTTTTGAAGAAGCAAGAAAATTATTTGACAATAAGGATTATGAAAATTCTAAATTTTTATTTCAAAGAAATATAGTTTTTAATCCCAAAGATGCAAAATCTTATTTATATTTAGCAAAAATTTTTCAAGTAGAAGAAAATAATAGTGAACTTGAAAAAAATCTTGATACTGCTCTTTTATTAGAACCCGACAACGAGATTGCAATGTATATGTTAATAGACATTGAACTTAAAAAATCTAATTTTACAAAAGTTAAAGAATTAAATAAAAAGTTTAAATTAATATGCTCTTCACTTTGTCCAAAAATAAGTTTAATAAATGAGAGATTAAAAAATTTTCAAGAAAAGAATGATTCTTAGAAATATTTAATAAATTTTTCATTTATTTTTAAAACCTCTAAATCAACTAAACCACCGATAATTAATTGAATAGCTACAATTAAAATAAAACCTAAACCAACATATGCTATCCAAAGATGTTTTTGTATATAGTTTGCTAAATAAGTTGCACCCGCACCAGTTAAAACTACTGAAAGGACTAATCCAAAAATCATAAAGCCAAAATATCCTTTTGCAGCACCAACAACTCCGATTACATTATCAAAGCTAATTGTAATGTCTGCAAATAATACCTTATAAACACTTTGTATATATGAAGGTTCTTTAGATTGTTTTGTTGGAGATTTAATTCTTTTTATTTCAAATAAATCTTTTCTTAAATCATTGACTATCCAAATTAAAAGAAGGCCGCCAAGAATTTTTATAAAATAAAACTTGAATAAGTAAGTTGCAAAAAGTGCAAATATAATTTTAAAAACTAGTGCTCCTGCAACTCCCCACAAAATAATTTTTTTTCTATTTCTTGGAACAAAACTTGCAGCAATCAACCCAATAATTATTGCATTATCAGCAGCTAATATTATATCTATGAATATTATTTGAATTAAAATTATTGATTGTTCTACCAAAGTAAATTTATTTTATATTAAATTTTTATCAAATCAATGATAACTATCCAATTTGGGTTTTATTATTACAATATAGCTGATTTTTTTAACTCTGGTTAAATTTGTCTTTTAAAAAGTCTAATTAAATCTATGATTTTGTGAATTTTATATAGGAGGAGATAATATGAGCAGATCTAAGAAGCTCTACAATTCAGATTTAGCACCTACACCAAGTAGTAAAAAAAATTGGGGTTGGTTTGAAATCTTTAACGTATGGGCAAATGATGTACAAAGTTTATTTGGATATACTCTTGCAGCATCATTATTCTTGGCATCAGGACTAAATGGCTGGGCAGTTTTTCTTGCTTTAATACTTGCAGGATTTTTTATTATGTGGCTAGTCAATTTATCTGGAAAGCCAAGTGTAAAACATGGAATTCCTTATCCAGTTTTTGCTAGAGTTAGTATGGGTGTATTCGGAGCAAACTTTCCGGCTATGGCCAGAGGACTTGTAGCGATGTTCTGGTATGGAGCACAAACTTATGCAGCATCAACAGCTGTAGCGTTATTATTAACATCATTAACAGGAGCAACTGGTGGTGGAGAATTTTTAGGGATGAGTTCAATTATGTGGATCTCTTTTATATTTGTTTCTCTGTTTCAAATCTATTTGTTCTGGCAAGGAGTTGATCTAATTAGAAGATTTTTAAACTTTGCTGGTCCAGCAGTATATGTAGTTATGCTAGTATTAATGATAGCAATTTGGGCAAAAGCTGGTGGTGGACTTTTATCAGAAGTTGGAAATATATTTTCAGGAGGAGCACGTTCAGGAGGTTTTGAAGGTTTAGGATCTTTTGCTGCTTTCTTGGCGGTATTTTCAATAATGGTAGGATACTTCGCTGCTGTAGTGATTAACTTTGGTGACTTTGCTAGATTTGTAAAAAATGAAGATGAAATGAAAAAAGGAAACCTATGGGGCTTAGTAGGTAATGTCGTATTTTTCTCATTCATTACACTAATGATTACAGGTGGAACCATTGCAGTTTTTGGTGAGTACGTTGCGCAACCAACTGATATGGTGGCAAAAGTAGATAATATGGTTTTAACTATTGTTGCAGCATTTGCATTTTTTGCAGCAACAGTTGGTATAAACATGGTTGCTAACTTTATTCCCCCAGCATATGACTTAGCTAATTTAATGCCTGACAAAATTAATTTTAGAACAGGTGGTTTAATTACAGCTATTTGTGGTTTTGTTGTAGGTGGCTTATGGGTTTCAGTGATTACACAAATGGGAATGTTTCCTTTTGTAAATACACTTGGAGCAATATTAGCACCTGTGTTTGGAATTATGATCACCGACTATTACATTATTAAAAAAGAAAAACTTAATGTTGATGATCTGTTTAGTGACAGACCTGGAGGCAAATATCATTACAATGGTGGTTTTAACCAAAAAGGAATGATTGCTTGGATTCTATCTGGTTATGTTGCTGTTGGATCTGTTTGGCCAAATATTTTGCCAGGAGCATTAGGTGATTTCTTCTCTGGTTTAGGTGGAGGAGGAGGCTACGCTTGGATTATTGGTGCTGCTTTAGGCGCAATTGTTCATCTAGCAATCTCTAATAGAAAATAATTTAAATTAAGATTAAACCCGTCGTAAATTTTATGCGACGGGTTTAGTATTTCAGGACAATTTTTTTTTCCTCTAAATTTTCAATAACTAAATTTTCCCCTGATCCTTTTCTATCTACTACTAAAAAATTCATATTCTCAGTAGATATTAAAGGAAAATGCCATGTTCCAGGTTTATAGTTTATTCCTATACCAGGAGGCACGATAAATGATTGAATTTTTTCAATTACAGGGCTATCTCCTTTGGGCGCAACAAGTACAAGAAAAGTAGTTTCTTTCATTGGAATAAATGCTTGGCTACCTAAAGGATGTTTTTCCATCATATCAATTTTCATTGGAAAATTTCTTTTTAAAGCAGAGAATATAGAAATTGTAGCTTCACCATTTTGTTCTTTGGTATCTAAATTTGCAATACCATCAAATCTTTTTGCATAACCGTTATTTATTTCAATCGGTTTAATATCTTTAGTTGTAATAACATCACCGAACTCAGAAAAGTTAGATTTATTTATCGGTTTTGGATTAATGATTGTTTCCATTAAATAATCTTCCCAAATGCTCTAATTCTTGAAATTCCCCCATCAGGAAAAATATTAATTTTTATATAGTTTATTTTTTTATTTTTCATCGATTTATTTTTAAAATTATGTTTTTTATTTGCAAAAAGCTTAACTTTATTTAATAAAAATTTCCATTTTTTTGAATTATTTATTATTGATTTACTAGAAATTTTTCTATCGATGTATGCCCCCTGGACAGAACATCTATCTGGGTAGTTACCTTTAAAGTGATGAGTATCAATTTGAATATTTTTAATTTTACCAGGTGCAGCACATTTAATTATTAACCAATCAACATTTTTTCCTCTACTTCTTCTTGTTTCCCATCCATCTCCCATATTTTTACCAATTCCAGGAGCAAGAATATTTTCTGCTCTCCCAAAATGCTCATTATTACATACTATTGGTGTGGCTCCATTTAAAACCGAAGTAAGGTTAAAAGTTTTTTTTCCAAATTTTTTTTTAATATCCATCGATCCATATATTCTCAATCTTGCGACTCCTCCATCGGGAAAAATATTTAATCTAACATGAGAAAAAATAGATTTGTTTTTTATTTTAAAAAAATGATGACTATTTGCTTTAGTAGGTGTTTTTTTTAAAATTGTAATCCATTTTGAATTTTTATCAGGTAATTCTTTTTTGCTATAACATGCTTCCAATGAAACTTTTGAAGGATGATTGCCAGAGAAATATGATGTATCTATATCTACTTTATATATTCTTCCAGTTTTACCAAGTTTTAAAATTAAATAATCGTTACCTTTATTCCTTTTTCTTCTTGTTTCCCAACCATCCATCCATTTTCCATTTTTATCAAATACACCTTCTTTGAATACTGGTGGCCATGGGCTAATAATTCTTTTTGCTGGAGCAAAAAATTCATCTGTTTTATATACAATTTTTGAACCCAATCTTGATTGAGCAAGATCTATTAATCCGTTTAAAAATATATTTTTATTCATTTAAAATTTATATATTTGGGTAATTTTTAATCCAGTGTTTTGCAATATCTACTCTTTTACAAATCCATATATCTTCAAATTTTAATACATAATCCAAAAATTTTTTCAATGACTGTATTCTACCTGGTCTTCCAATTAATCTACAATGCAAACCTACAGACATCATTTTTGGATCAGTTTTTCCTTCTTCATAAAGAGCATCAAAACTATCTTTTAAATACGTATAAAATTGGTCTCCACTATTAAAACCCTGGTTTGTTGCAAAGCGCATATCATTATTATCTAATGTATAAGGTATGATTAATTGTTTTTTGTTTTTTCTATATTCCCAATAAGGCAAATCATCACTGTATGAATCGCTATCATATAAAAATCCACCTTCTTTAAAAACTAAATCTCTAGTGTTAGGACTGCATCTTCCTGTGTACCAGCCCAAAGGACGTTTACCAAATATTTGTTTAATTGTTTTAATTGAAAGTTGCATATGTTTTTTTTCAACTGACTTTTTAATATTTTGATAATCAATCCATCTCCATCCATGTGAAGCTACTTCATAATTTCCATTTTTTATTGCCTCACATATTTCAGGGTTTCTTTTCAATGCCATAGCAACCCCAAAAATTGTTATAGGAATTTTTTTTTCACTAAATAGTTTATGTAATCTCCAAAATCCTCTTCTAGACCCATATTCATAAAAAGACTCCATATTCATATGCCGACCTTTAATAGGTTTAGCGCCAATTATTTCAGATAAAAAAGTTTCAGAATGTTTATCTCCATGCAAAACACAATTTTCAGCACCTTCTTCGTAATTAAGTACAATTTGTAAAGCTAATTTCGCATTTTTAGGCCAAACAATTTTATTTTGTTTAGAGCCGTAACCAATCATATTTCTTGGATAATTTTTTTTCATATTAATTAAATTTTTTCATTTTATTTAATGGTTTAAGTTCAAGATTATTAGAAATAAGATTATCTCTAATTGATACTGCAGTTGCAAGTGAACTTTTATTGTCTCCATGTATACAAATAGAATCAATTTCGCAAGGAATTTGTTTTCCCGAAAGACAATTTAAAGCTTGGTTTTTAACCATTTTTAAAACATGCTTTTTACACAAATCTGGATCCATAATAATCGCACTATCTTTTTTTCTTGATACAAGATTTCCATCATCTTCATAATTTCTATCAGCAAATATTTCACAAGCTATTTTCATGTTAAGTTTTCTCGCAGCTTTTTCCATTTTAGATCCAGTAGGAACCAAATAAATTAAATCTTTACTAATTTCATGTACTGATTTTGCCAAAATCATTGCAAGCTCTGAATCTTCACAAGCCATGTTATTCAAAGCTCCATGTGGTTTAATATGACTTACATTTGTTCCGTTTGTTGAAGCTATCTTTTGTAAAATTTCATATTGATCAATAATTAGTTTTCTTATTTCCTCTGGTGTTAAATTCATTCTTTTCCTTCCAAAATTTTCTGGGTCATTAAATGAAGGGTGAGCACCAATACTTACGCCATTTTTTTTAGAAATTAAAACTACTTCAAGCATAGTTTGCTCATCGCCAGCATGGTAACCACATGCCACACTTGCAGAATTTACAATCTTTAATAATTCAGGATCATTTATATTTGAGTGGAGCTTTGATTTTTCTCCTAGATCGCAATTAATATTAATTTCCATAGCAATAAAACTTAAGTATAACACAGCATGATAAAAAATATATCAAATCTTGGAGACGCAGCTGTGTACTGTGATTTTGGCAATAAAGTCACTAAAGAAATAAACTCCAATGTTATAAAATATTTTAAAAGTTTGAACAAAAATAAGATTTTAGGAATTACCAATATAACACCTTCTTACAATAAACTAATAATTTCTTATGATTTAGAAAAAATAAGATTTGAGCAAATAAAAAACAAAATACTTGAAATAAAAATAGAGGATTTAAATCCTCAAGAAAATAAAATTATTAAAATTCCAGTCTGTACTGATGAAGAATATTGTTTAGATGCTGGAAGGCTTTCAGAAAAACTTAAATTAGATATAGGTAAAATTTTAAAAATATTTTTTGATAAAAAATATTTTTGTTATATGACTGGTTTTGTTGCTGGAATGCCTTTTTTAGGAGACATTGATAAAATTTTAAGGTTAAAAAGATTAGAAACTCCCAGAGTAAAAGTACCTAAAGGCTCGATAGGAATTACAGAACAGTTTTCAAATATATATACTTATGAGAGTCCTGGAGGTTGGAACATAATAGGAAATACCCCAACTAAAATATTCGATAAACTTAATCAAGATAATCCATTAAAAATAAATCCTGGAGACATTGTTGAATTTTATGAAATTAATAAATCTGAATATTTAAACTGGAATGAGTGAAGCATATTTTGAAATTTTAAGAGCAGGAATAAATTCTACTTTACAAGACGAGGGTAGATTACAACAAAACCACATAGGCTTACCCATTAGTGGAGCTATCGACAAAAGAAATTATTTAATCAGCAATCATTTAGTAGGCAATAGTCCGAATGCAGCTTCACTAGAATTTGCTTATCAAGGGCCTCTTCTAAAATTAAAATCTGGAAGAACAAGTGCAGTTATAGCGGGAAACGTAATCTTTAATATTATTAGAAAAAATTCTGAAGTAGAAGAAGGCGTTTGTTATCAAACTTTCAGCTTAAATCAAGATGATCAGCTAGATATTATTTCTACAAACAAATCTGTTTATGGATATTTATCAGTTCAAAAAGGTTTCAAAGGAGAGTATTTTTGGGGGAGCTGTTCAATTAATACCAAATCTGAAGTGGGCTCAAATAAAGGTAAGAAGTTTTCAATTAATGATGAAATTTTTCTGAATCAATCTGAAATTAATCACTATTCAAAAAAAATTAATTATTTTAATCCAAAAATAGAATTCATAAGAGTTCTTAAAGGAACTAATTTTGATTATTTTTCTTATGAGTCAAAAAAAGATTTTTTTAGTAAAGAATTTACTATTACAAAACTCACTGACAGAATGGGAATGCGAATTAAAGGACCAAAAATTGAAAATATAGTTGATACTAATATTAAATCAGAAGGTTTAATAAAAGGAGTAATTCAAGTCCCTTCAGATGGAGATCCGATAATAATGCTTTCTGATCATGGAACTATAGGAGGTTATCCAAAAATTGGAGTAGTTATAAGCGCAGACTATGACAAATTAGTCCAATTAACTCCTGGCAATACTGTTAAATTTAAATTAGTTGAGTTATCTGAAGCTGAAAAACTATTTCAATTATATAATTTAGAAACTAAAACTATTCTTGATCAAATAAAATGAATTTTTTTTTAAAAATACCTGGTCCTATACTTGTTTTCATCGGAGCATTTTGTCTTAGTTTTGGTGGTTTAATTGTAAAATCTTTTGAAGGAGCTACTCTTTGGCAAATATTATTTTGGAGATCAATTTTTTTTTCATTGGTTATTGGAATTTTTCTTTTAATAACTCACAAAAAAAATTTTATAAAATCATTTTATAATTCTGGCATACCCGGTCTATTAGGAGGCGTTGTTTTATCTATTGGATATTTTAGTTATGTATTTGCAATGTATAATACCACTGTAGCCAATACAAATTTTATAATTCAAACACAAGTAATCTTCTTAGCGATTTTTGGCTATGTATTCCTTAAAGAGAAAATTTCAAAACTTACCTTAACATCAATAATATTAGCTGTTGCTGGTATAATCTTAATGATCGGAAATAATTTGTCGCCAGGTCAACTAGAGGGAAACATAGTCGCTTTTATTATGCCGATTTCATTTGCAACACTTATTTTAATAATCAGAAAATATCCTAATACAGATATGATACCCTTGCAGTTTATTGCTGGACTTGGAGCTCTAGTTATTGGGTATTTATTTTCTTCAAAAATTATTATTTCAGCACATGATATTTTTTTAGGGTTTTTAGCCGGTTCTTTGCAAGTTGGACTAGGTTTTATTTTTATAACCATTGGTGCCAGATCTACGCCTTCTGCCCTAGTGGGAATCATTATGTTAACAGAAGCTGTGCTTGGACCTTTGTGGGCCTGGCTGTTTGCAAACGAAAATCCACCATTGGTTGTTTTAATCGGAGGTACAATTATTATTTTTGCTGTATTATTACAATTTTTTAACTCAAAAGTAGAAAATTAATTTTTTTGTATAATTTAATAATTTAGATGAATCAGTTATTATAATTAAATGTCTTTAATTAAAGACCTTTCCAAACAAAAAAAACATATAGAAGTAAAAATAAAAAAATTAATTAAAACTAGATTAAATGATAGAACATCTGATTCTTGGGCAAATTTAAGGGAACTGAAGAAAAAAAAATTAGCCCTAAAGGATAGACTAAGCTCTTTAGCTAATAACTATTAATTTAATTGTATTCATTTTAATAAAAAAGATAATTTTACACATTTAATTATCTATGAATTTTATGAAGATGCCATATATAAATTAATTAACATTATAGATAAAATCAATGAAGATAGCAGTAGTAGGTTCAGGAATTTCAGGTTTAAGTGCGGCCTACTATTTATCAAAAAAACATAAGATCGATCTATTCGAGAAAGAAGATCACTTTGGAGGACATTCAAATACAATTGAAATTTTTTTAAAAGATAAAAATCCTATTTCTGTAGATGTTGGTTTTATAGTTTTTAATCATATTACATATCCAAATTTAATAAATTTTTTTAAAGAAAATCAAATTAAAATTGAAAAAAGCAACATGTCATTTTCGGTTTCAGTTAAAGACACAAATATTGAGTATTGTGGAAAAGGGTTAAATGGAATTTTTAGCAATAGAATAAATTTATTTAATCTTAAATTTATTAAAATGTTTTTTGAAATTATTAAATTTTATAAAAAAAATGAAAATTTAAAAGAAGAAAATGAAAATATTACCTTAGGAGAATATTTAAGAAAACAAAACTGGTCTAAATATTTTATAAATTACCATATAATTCCCATGGTTGCTGCAATTTGGTCTATGCCATCATATGAAGCTAATCAAATACCATTCAAGTTTTTTATAAAATTTTTTCAAAATCATGGCTTATTTAAATTAAAAAATAGACCTCAGTGGTACACAGTTCAAGATAGAACTAAGACCTATGTTAAAAAAGTTTTAGAAAGCATTAGTGGAGAATATTATAAGAATTACACTATAAAAAATATAAGAAGATCTAGTTCTGGTGTTCAATTATTTTATGGAAATAATAGCGAATTTTTTATTTATGATAAAGTTATATTAGCTACCCATGCAGATGAAGCTTTAAAATTAATTGAAAATCCAACTAAAGATGAATCATTAATTCTTTCAAATTTTTCTTATAAAAAAAATATTGCATATATTCATACAGACACTAATGCTATGCCAAAAAATAAAAGCGCATGGTCATCATGGAATTCAATAATAGCTAAAAATAAATCTGATAATAATTCAGTAACCTACTGGCTTAATTTGCTTCAAAATTTGAAAATAGATAGAAATATTTTTTTAACTTTAAACCCTTTCTTTAAAATAGAAGAAGATAAATTAATTAAAAAGGTAGAATTTACTCATCCATATTATAATCAAAATTCACTTAATTATCAAAAAAAATTAATACATATTCAAAATAGAAAAAATATTTTATTCTGTGGAAGTTACTTTGGATATGGTTTTCACGAAGATGGGATAAAGTCATCTATTGACATGATAAAAACTTTAAATGATTAAAAATTCAATAATCTATAATGGAAAAGTAATTCACAAACGTTTTAAACCTAAGGAACATTACTTTAAATATAATGTGTTTTCGCTGTTAATTGATTTAGATGAATTAGATTTAATACAAAATAAAATTAAAATTTTTTCTTATAATAAATTTAATATAATAAGTTTTTTTGATATTGATCATGGGCCAAGAGATGGCACTTCCCTAAAAAAATGGATATTAAAAAATTTGAAAAATATCGGAGTTATTGAGAATGATGTTCAAGTAAAGCTATTATGTTACCCAAGAATATTTGGATATGTATTTAATCCTTTGAGTGTATTTTTTATATATGATCAATATTCAAAATTAATATCTATTTTATATGAAGTAAAAAATACTTTTGGAGAACAACATACATATATTTTTAAAACGGACGATAATAAAACTATAAAGAACAACTGTACCAAAAAATTTCACGTTTCTCCATTTATAGAAATGGAATGCAATTATTATTTCAGAGTACTACAACCATCAGAAACAATTTCAGTGGTAATTGATCAAAGTGATAAAGATGGAAAACTTCTATATGCATCTCAAGATGGAAAAGCGAAAGAATTTAATGAAAAAAATCTAATTATTTCATATATTTCACATCCGTTAATGACTTTTAAAATAATTGCCGCAATACACTATGAGGCATTAAAATTATGGTTAAAAGGAATTAAATTTGTTAAGAAAAAATTAAAAATTAAAAATAATATTTCAATTGAAAATAATGAACATTAATAAAATTTCAGATAAAATTGTTTTTAAATCTTTGCAATTCATAAAGTATGGAAATTTAGAACTAATAAATCATGATAATAAAATTTATAATTTTGGAACTTTCGACAAGGAATTAAATGTTAAGATTAAGATTAATAGGCCAGGTCTTACTTATCAAATTATAAAAAGTGGTAGTGTTGGATTGGCAGAAGCCTACATGAGAGGCGATTTTGAAACAAATAATTTATCAAATTTAATCGAACTTACAGCTAGAAATATAAATTTAATTTATAGATTTTCTGGTTTACTTGATATTTCAATTTTAAATAGTTTTAAGAGATTTTTTTTTAACAATACAAAAAATAGGAGCAAAATAAATATTTCAAAACATTATGATCTTGGAAATGATTTTTTCTCTCTTTGGTTAGATAAATCTTTAACTTACTCGAGTGCAATATTTAATGACTTTGATAAAAATTTAGAAAAAGCACAAATGAACAAATATAAAAAATTAGTTGATCTCATCAAACCTAAATCAGGAGATAAAATTTTAGAAATAGGATGTGGATGGGGAGGATTCGCTGAATTTATAGGAAAAAATTATGATGTAAAACTTGATTGCATAACTATTTCAAAAAAACAATATGATTTTGCAAAACAAAGAATCCACGATATTGGTCTAAATGAGAAAATTAAAATTGAAATGAAGGACTATAGAGACGTAAATGACAATTATAATTCTATAGCCTCTATCGAAATGATCGAAGCAGTTGGAAAAAATTATTTATCAAATTATTTTAGAACAATAAAAAATAACTTAGGTAAAAATGGAATAGCCGCAATACAAGCAATAACAATAGATGATAAGCTATATCCAAGATACAAAAATAAAGAAGATTTTATTCAAAAATATATTTTTCCAGGAGGTTTTTTACCTTCTAAACAGAGTTTGTATGATCTATCTAAAAAAAATGGACTAAATATAAATAATTATAATTCTTATGGCGTTCATTATTCCAATACATTGAATATTTGGCGAAAAGAATTTTTGAATAAATGGGAAACAATTTCTAAACAAGGTTTTGATATAACTTTTAAAAGAATGTGGAATTTTTACCTTTCTTATTGTGAAGCAGGTTTTAAATCCAAAAATATAGATTTAATCCAATTCTCTATGTGCAACAAATAGAAATATATGAAAAATATAGTTGCACTATTATCATTAATTTTAATAATAAGTTGTACAGACAATATGAAACCTTCAGATTTTAAAGACCAAAAACCAAAATTAATTATTGAAAATTATTTATCAGGAAATGTTAAAGCATGGGGTATTTTACAAAATAGATCTGGAAAAGTAACAAGACAATTTTCAGCTGATTTAAATGGAAAATGGGATGGAAAACAATTGATATTGGATGAGAAATTTTATTGGAACGATGGAGAAATTCAAACAAGACAGTGGAAAATCAATAAGATAGATGAACATCATTATGAAGGTACCGCAGGAGATGTAATTGGAAAAGCAAAAGGTTACTCTTATGGACCTGCTTTTAAATTTGAATATATTTTATTAGTTCCAGTGAAGGGAAGAGAAATTAAAATTTCTTTTGATGACTGGATATTCATGCAAGATGAAAGAGTTGCAATTAATAGAGCAAAAATGACAAAATTTGGAATTAAGGTAGCTGAATTAACAGTAATGTTTGTAAAAGATTAAAATTTTTGCAATTTAGTAAGTTTTTTAATTAAATATAAATACACTCTATTAGGTAAAATTTTTAATAATTTTAGTATTAATGTTAATTCTTTTGGAAAATGAATTTCAAAGCTTGATCCATTTATTAGACCATTATAAATTTTTTCAGCAGCAAATTCTGGAGTTTTTAAAAATGGCATTTTAAATTTATTTTTATCTGTCATGGGTGTTTTTATAAATCCTGGAGAAATTAAAGAAACTCTTACGTTGTGTCTTCCAAAGTCAAAATATAAGCTTTCAGCTAAGTTATTCAAAGCGGCTTTTGATGGCCCATATCCAGTAGAATTAGGTAAACCCCTGTAACCAGCAATCGAAGAAACAATTGATAATTGACCTTTTTTTCTTATTTTAAAATATTCTTCAACTGCTTTAATACAATTCAATGTCCCAAAAAAGTTAACTTTTATTGTTTTTTCTATTTGATCTATATCAATATCTTTTTCTTTTCTAGGGTCCCATGTTCCAGTAGAAAAAACACAAACATCAATATCTTCATACTTATTTTTAATTTCTTTAAACACTTCTTTACATTTTTCACCATCTGTCACGTCTAAAGGAAAAGAATAAATATTTTTATTTAATTTTATCATTTCTTCTAATAAATGTTCTCTTCTAGCAGATGCGGCAACTTGCCAACCTTCATTAGCAAATTTTAAGGCTAAGGCTTTTCCTATCCCACTACTTGCTCCTGTAATCCAAATTTTCTTCATAAAACATCATATCTACTTTTAATAATAATGTAACATTTTATATGCGACAAGATGTAAGTAGATCAAAAAGAAAACCAGACTATATGAACTCTATGTTTCCTTATAATGAGCAAGAAAATAATTGGATAAGCGGCAGCATTGAATTGTCCTCACACAACAATCCAGTGATTAACAACTTTCTAATATAAAAAATGGATCAAGTAATAAGAAAAATACAATTAGTCGCTGTAGCTTTTATATTAATTGCAACTTCAATAGGTTTTTTAATTGAAGTACATAAAATGATTATAAATCAAAATGTGGATTTAGCTGATCTATTGCTGCTTTTTATATACATAGAGGTTATTGGCATGATTAGACTTTTTTGGGAAAGTAAATCAATAAGAATATCCTACCCCTTATTGATAGCAATAACCGCATTATCTAGGCTTATTATTTTACAAGGTAAAGGAGTAGACCCAATTAACCTAATATACGAAGCTTCGGCGATTTTATTAATAGCTATGGCAATAGTGTTTTTAAAAATGAGAAAAAGTAAGCTCTTAGGTTTGGATAAAATTAAAGAAGGCGAAGACTCATAAAAAAAAATTTATAAATGAAAAAATATTTAATATTTGGTGCAACTGGCGCTATAGGCTCTAATCTTGCCAAACTATTAATTGAAGATAAAAAAAACATTCATCTTATTGGAAGAGATAGAGAAAAACTTGAGAAATTATCTTCAGATTTAAATTGTGATCATACAATTATGAATATACTATCTGAAAATATAGCAGAAGAATTGAAAGAAGATTTCCAAGATACAAATATTTCTGGAATAGCGTATTGTATAGGGTCAATTGACTTAAAACCTTTAAGAATTACGAAAAAAGAGGACTTTCAAAGATGTTTAGAATTAAATTTTTTCCCAGTCATTGAAATTATTAGAGTGTTACAAGATAATTTAAAACGTAATAAAGGATCTATAGTTCTTTTTTCAACAGTTGCTGTTCAAAAAGGTTTTACAAATCACAGTATTATCGCATCTGTTAAAGGTGCAATTGAAGGATTAACAGTTTCCTTAGCTGCTGAATTTGCACCAAACATAAAAGTTAATTGTATTGCTCCAAGTTTAACCAATTCTAAAATTGCAGAACCTATTCTTAAAAATAAACTTATGGCCGATGGAATAGCAAAAGCTCATCCAATGAAAAGAATAGGTGAGGGGAAAGATATAGCGTCTATGGCTAAATTTTTATTGACAGAAGAGAGCTCTTGGGTAACAGGACAAATAATAGGAGTAGATGGTGGGAGATCTAGAATAGCATAAAATGAAAACGAAAAATTCAAATAAATTTGTTTATCTAGCTTTATTTTTATTTCTTTCTTTTTTTATGTCTTGGTGGGGAGGATATATTACAAGTTATTTTAAAGAACCATGGTACTCAACATTAATAAAACCTTCATTTAATCCACCAGACTGGATGTTTGCTCCAGTTTGGATAAGTTTATATTTAATTATGGGATATGCAGCATGGTTAATGTGGTCTTCAAAAGAAAAAACACAAAAAGTTTTAAATGTATATTTTATTCATTTAGTTATAAATGCTAGTTGGAGTGTTAGCTTTTTTGCTTTTCACCAAATACTTGTATCTTTAATTATTATTGGCTTAATAATTATTTTTGTTATCTGGTTAATTAAACTTTATTATCCAATAAATAAAATAAGCGCCTATTTAATGGTACCTTATCTTTTTTGGTTATGCTTTGCATTTATTTTAAATTATTCTATCTTTACTCTTAATTAGAATATATTATCAATTATTGTTATAAATTGATTCATGGATGATGTTGTAATCGTTGGCGGTGGTATAATAGGAGCTTCAACTGCTTATTTTTTGTCTAAAGCAGGTAGAAAAGTTAAAGTTATAGAAAAAGACCCAACATATAAAAAAGCTTCTTTCCCTTTATCACTTGGCGGTTTTAGAAGACAATTTTTTCAAAAAGAAAATATAATGCTAGGTAAGTTTGCGAGAGAGTTTTTGCTTGAATTACCAGAAACATTAAAAACAAAAAAAAATCCAAATCCAACAGCTAGTATGGTGCCCAATGGTTATCTGCTTTTATTTGGACCAGAGCATGCAGAAGAACAATATAGAGCATTAAAAAATCATGCTGCTTGTGAAGCTGGAACAAAAAATATAAAAGGTAGCGATGTTTCTAATGTTTTTCCATATGTAAATAGCGAGGGTATTGAAACTGCAACATATACAGATACAAAAATTGAAGGTTGGATCGATCCTTATTTGCTTCACAATGCATTAAAAAACAAGGCAATCGAGCTTGGTGCAGAATTTGTAAAAGGTGAGATAAAAAGTTTAAAAGAAATTAATTCAAACTTTATAGTTTCGGCAGCTGGTTGTTGGACTAATGAGTTATTAGAGGATATTCCAGTATTTCCACAAAAACACACTGTATTTAGAGTTAAATGTCCAAAACATATTCCAACTATGCCTTTAACTGGAGATTTAACAACTGGAGTTTATTGGAGACCAGAAGGAAAAGAATATTTAGCCGGTTCTCCAATATCAAAATGGGATTGTGATGATCTTGAACCGGAATGGAACGATTTTGAAGAACTTGTATGGCCAGGTTTAGCAAAAAGAATTCCTGCTTTTGAAGAATTAAAGTTGACTGGTGGTTGGGCAGGTTTTTATGATACTAATAAATTAGACAATAATGCTATTGTAGGAAAACATCCTGCATATAAAAATGTATATTTAGCTACAGGATTTACTGGTAGAGGTTTGATGCAATCACCAGGAATTGGAAGAGGTTTAACGGAATTAATAACAACTGGATCTTACCAGACTATTGATCTAAATTGTTTTGGAGTTGAAAGGGTTTTAAATAAAAAAGAAAGAATTGAACCATACGTACTTTAAATATGTCACAAATTATAAACTTATTTCCTTTATCAATATATAAATCAAAAATTGAAATTTCAAAAAAAGATAAAGAAATAATGGCCAAAGAAGTTTTTGAAATGGAAAAAAACAGTAAAAATCCCAACTATAAAAAAAATAATTTGTCATGGACAGGAGATACACAAGGCTATGAATATTTAAATAAAAATCCAAAATTTAAAGAATTATTTTCAAAAATTAAAAATGAAGTGATTAAATATGTAAAAAATTTTGATATAGATACTGATCAATTAGATTTTTATATACAAAGATCATGGGCAACTATTTCAAGAGGACCTGAAACAATACAAAGTCACATACACGGGCAATCACATATAACATTTGCATATTATTTAAAAAAAGAAAAAAAAGACTCTAAAATTACATTTTATGATTCACATAAACATAATGAATTTATTACAGGTTTATTTGGGTCTAAGACAGGTGGCAGAAATGTCATAAAAAAAATGAATGCTCTAAATGCATCTGCGGTAAATATAGAAGCCGAAGAAGATGATATCGTGATTTTTCCATCAAAGACTTTTCATGGAACTGGACAAACTACAAATGTTAGTAATAATGATAGGATTTCCATAGCAGCAGATATTAGTATTTTTGCTAAAGATTCTACAAATCTTGAACAATTCATTACTCCTATCCAAGAATGGGAAAAATTTTAATAAATATTATTCTATTATTTTTTTGACAAATATACCCATTATTCCATTAAATATTGCTACTGCTAATAATATTATTTGTCCTTTTAATGAAAAAAAATTGAAAGAGGGATAAAAGCTTATAGCAATTCCTAAAAAAATATATGTAATAATAAAAGGCTTATAAAATTTTTTAACCGCGTCTAACCTCTGCTTTATTTTTTTCTGTGTCTACTTCCGTTTTGAACATGTTAGAAATTTTTTGAACTTCAACAGAGGAAACTTTATATTCTGCACACTGTGTTTCTTCGTCTTTACCATGACCAGTAACCATATTAACCATATGTTCTGGAAAATGAAATGTAGTAAAAACTATACCTTCTTTTACTTTTTCAGTTACCTCTATTTTTAAGGAAACTTCACCTCTTCCTGAATAAAGTCTAGCAACATCTCCCGTACTTAATTCTCTATATTTTGCATCTTTAGGATGAATTAACAATATATCTTCGTCAACTAATTCTATGTTATTGGTTCTTCTCGTCATTGTTGCTGCATTGTAGTGTTGCAAAACTCTACTTGTAGTTAAAATAAGAGGATAATTTTTTTTATTTTTTTCTATTTCGCTACTTTCTTTCCAGTCAAAATATTTAATTCTCCCTTTTCCTAATTTGAATTCTTTTTCATGTAAAATTTTTGTGTCTGTTCCATCTTCTTTTACAGGCCACTGCAACCCAAGTTTTCCTAGTCTTTCACGAGTTATGCCTTTAAAAAAAGGAACTACATCTGCTATTTCAGCCAAAACCTCTTCAGCATCATAAAGTGCCTGTTTATAACCAAGTTTTTGCATCATTTCAGTAACTATAAGTCCATCTGGCTTAGTTCCAGGAAGAGGCTCTGCAGCTTTATTAACTCTTTGAACTCTTCTTTCAGTATTTGTAAATGTTCCATCTTTTTCAAGAAATGTAGTCCCTGGTAAAACGACATCAGCATGTTTAGCTGTTTCACTCATAAATATTTCTTGAACAACCAATAATTCAAGAGCATTCATTGCTTTTACAACGTGAGCACTATTAGGGTCTGTTTGGACAACATCTTCTCCAATAATCCACACAGCTTTAACTTCTTTATTTATTGCTGCATCAAATATTTCTGGGATTTTTAAACCTGCTTTAGTTGGATGAACTACTCCATATTTTTCAGTATAAAAATCTTGGATTTTTTTTTCAGCAACAGGAAAATAACCCGCTCCTTGATGAGGCTGACATCCCATATCCGCAGCTCCTTGAACATTATTTTGGCCTCTTAGTGGATTAACTCCAACACCTTTTCTTCCAATATTTCCAGTTATCATTGCTAGATCTGCAATCAGCATTACAGTTTTTGATCCTTGTTCTTGTTCTGTAACTCCTAATCCATGAAATTCCATTGCATTTTTTGCAGTAGCATAAGCAATTGCTGCTTCCTTAACCTGTTGTTTATCAACCCCAGCAACTTTAGCTAAATGATCAATATCTAATTTTTTAATTTCTTTGAGAAAATTTTCAAATCCTTCTGTTCTGCTAGTGATGAAATCTTCTTTATATAATTTTGAATTAACAATAAAGTATAGCATCATATTTAATACAGCTACATTTGTTCCAGGTCTAACTTTTATATGATAGTCAGCTAGTTTAGCTAAATCAGTTGTGATTGGGTCTAGAACAATAAGTTTTTTACCTTTCATTACTTGTTGCTTAATTTTTGCACCAGTAACAGGGTGAGCATTTGTAGGATTTGCTCCAATTACTAAAAATAAATCTGCAAAATATATATCTTCTGTTGAATTAGTTGCAGCACCAGTTCCAAATGTTTGTTGCATACCCCATGCAGTCGGTGAGTGACATATCCTTGCACAGCAGTCAATATTATTAGTTCCAATAGCTGCTCTAATCATTTTTTGGAACACATAATTTTCTTCATTTGTACATCTTGCCGATGAAATACCTGCTACAGCATCAGGTCCACTTTCCTTTACAATCTTATTTAATTTTTGCTTAATGTAATCATACGCTTCATCCCAAGATGATTCTTTAAATTTTCCATTTATTTTAATTAGTGGTGATCTTAATCTATCTTTATGATCATAAAATCCGAATGCATATCTTCCTTTCAAACAAGTATGACCAGCATTTACTTCTGTTTCTTTTGGAGTATCTATTGAAATTACTTTTCCATCTTTTATGGAAGCTTCTAAATTACATCCAACACCACAATAAGAGCAAGTTGTTCTAACTTTCTTGTCAAAGTCTGCTGATTTTGATGCAAATACGTCTGATATAGCATCTGTTGGACAAGTATGAGCGCATGCACCACAAGAAACACATGAAGAGTCTCCGAACATCATATCATTATCTGTTGTAATTCTTGATTCAAAACCTCTACCGCTCATGGTAAGTACAAATGAACCTTGAATTTCATCGCATGCCCTAACACATCTTCCGCAGTTAATACAATTGTCAAGGTTCATTCTCATATAAGAATGAGAAGTATCCTTAGGAATTCCTTTATGTTGTTTTGGATTATTGTACCTATGTTCTTTAATACCTAAATCATTTGCTACATCTTGTAATTCACAGTTTTTATCAACTTCGCAAGTACTACAGTTCATTGGATGATCTGTTAAAACCAATTCTACAATATTTTTTCTTAGATTTTTAAGTTCTTCGTTGTTTGTAAAAATATGTTGATTTTCACCAACTGGGGTATGACATGATGCTACTACTTTTGTTGGGCCATCTTTTTCTAAGGCAATTTCTACCGAGCAAACTCTACATGCTCCATATGGAGCTAAGTTTGGATCATCACATAATGTTGGAACCTTTTTTTCCCCCAGATAACTTTTAACAAACTTTAAGATTGAAGTGTGTTTCGGACCTATTTCGTAGGGCTTTCCATCTATAAAAGCAATTTTTCTTTTTTCTGAGCTCATTAATTTTCTCTTACTATATCATTTTTCATTTCATCGCCAAAATACTTTAAGATATTCATAATTGGTGTAGGAATTGCGCCACAAAGGGCACATAGACATCCTTTTTTCATTGTAATCAGAAGTTCATTTAATAGTTTTAATGGAATTTTTGCAGATTTACTCTTCACCTGTTCAAACATTTCTTTGCCTCTATATGAACCAAGTCTTCCAGGAAAACATTTTCCACACGATTCTTCAGCAGTGAATTCAAAAAGGTGATGAATATAATCAACCATATTAAATTTTTTAGGTATACTCACTACACTAGCATGTCCAAGCATAAATCCAGCAGTTGTAAATTCTTGAAAGTCTAAATTTAGATTTTCTATTTCTTTTAAAGGAACTACACCTCCTAATGGTCCACCGATTTGAAATGCTTTAACTGGTTCTTTTAATCCACCACCCATTTCGTAAAATATTTTTTTCATCGGTGTGCCCATATCAATCTCATAAACTCCAGGTTTATTAAAAAAACTGTCCAAACAAACAAGTTTTGTTCCTGCGGATTTTTTGTTTCCAATTGATGCAAACTTTTCTGGACCATTTATTAAAATTCCACTCGCAGCAGCTAATGTTTCTACATTATTTACGACAGTTGGTTTTTTGTACAATCCTTCAGTAACTGGAAATGGTGGTCTCACATCTACTTCTGCTCTTCTACCTTCTATAGATGCTATTAATGCTGTTTCTTCTCCGCATATATAGGCTCCTTGCCCTATACAAATATTTAAATCAAAAGAAAAATTGGTTCCTAAAATATTTTCCCCTAACAAATTTGCTGCTTTTAAATTATTAATGCTTCCATTTAAAGCTTCAATTGACTTTGGATATTCTCCCCTAATATAAAGAACTCCTTCATCTCCACCAATTACAAATCCACATATCATCATCCCAAATATTACTTTTAAGGGTTGTTCCTCTAATAAATATCTATCAGAGAATGCACCTGAATCACCCTCATCTGCGTTGCAGATTACATATTTTTTATCTGATTTAGCTTTACTACAAAAATCCCATTTCACTCCAGTTGGAAAACCAGCCCCACCTCTTCCGGTAAGATTAGAAGATAACAATGATTGAATTATTTTTTGTTTATCGGTTTTTAAAAAATGACTTAAGCTATCTTTAAATTTATTTAGATCAGATAATTTGTCATCCATCAAAAAACTTGTTGTAGCGAAGCTTTTTGCGGTAAACTTTTCTTGAATTATTTCTTCACCCTTTACGATCTGATCTATTTTATTAATGTCATTACCTGCATAGTTCTCGCCATCATAATGAAATGCATGATTTTCATAGCAATAGCCTAAACAAAACATTTCTCCCACCTTATCTTTGCCAAGTTTTTCTTGTAATTTTTTTTTTAAATTGCCTTGTGTTCCTGCACACATACATGCACTTCCATTGCATACAAAAGCTTTTTTTGCTCTGTGTTCAGGTCTTAAAAATTCATAAAAACTTTCAGCTCCATGAATAGTTGAAACGCCAACATGATATCTATCTGCAAGTTCTTTCATTCCATTTCCATTATTTGAGTTTAAAGATCTTTCAGATAATTTTTGGAATAAATTATTTTTTAAACCTATTCTTCCTGATAACTTACTAATATTTTTAGACATTTAATTTTTAAGTATTACTCTTTCTTTATTTGTATATATATTAAAACTATTCTTTTTTACAAAGCCCAACAATGTCATACCAAATCTTTTTGCTAAGTCTATAGCGAGACTTGTAGGCGCACCAACTCCTGCCATAAGCCCAATATTTGACATTAGACCTTTTTGCACTAATTCAAAGTTTAGTCTTCCAGAACAGGCTATAAATTGAGAATGGTTATCAATTAATTTATTTTTATGTGCATGACCAATTAGTTTATCTAAAGCATTGTGTCTACCAACATCCTCTCTTGTAACAAGCACCCTTCCATTAACATCAATTAGTGAACTTGCGTGTATTCCACCAGTTTTTGAAAATTCAGCCTGCTTGCTTATCAATAAATCTGGAGATTTAGTAATTATTTCTTTTTTTATTTTAGGAAAAGACAAATCTAACTTTTGATGTTTAATTGCTTCAATTGATTCTAGAGAAGTTTTTCCACAAATTCCACAAGATGAATTTGTTAAAAAGTTTCTTTTAATTTTTCCTATATCTATATTTGATGAATTATTTATAGTTGCTTCAATTTTATTTTGAATATTATAATCTCCAACTTTTTCTCCCTTTTTTTCTATATTATCTATTTCGTCTATGTTTAAAATAATTCCTTCGTTTAAAAGAAATCCAGAAATGAGATCTTCATCGTTACCTGGAGTTCTCATTGTTATAGATAAATTTTCAGTTTTCCATTCCTGTTTTATTTTAAATTTTAAATTCATTTCAAGAGGTTCTTCCACTGAAACTGAATCTTTTATTTCTTCAGTTTTATCGTTTACTAATTTAGTAATGTTATACTTTATGTCCATTTAAAGAGGATATTTCTTTTTTAAAATAAGTCGATTTAAAACTACTCCAAAAATTAATATTATTATTGAGCCAATTATTATTGGATTTATTAAGTAATCTAAAGAAACACTTCCCATTATAACAATAATTGGATTTCCACCTGCAGGCGGGTGAGTCACATTTAGAATAATCATCAAACTTACTCCAATACCTACAGCCAGTGGAATTATAATATACAAAGAAAATGGAAAAAAATATAAAACTAGAATTCCAACTAAAGATGTGAGCAAGTGCCCAAAAAAAATATTTTTAGGTTGAGCAAATGGACTTTCGGGGTAACCAAATAGTAATACCATTGATGATCCAAAGGAAGCAATTAAAAATACTCCATAAGATGTTTTGTAAGTTAGCAATGTAAGAATTCCAATAGTTATAGACGAAAAAATTCCAGCTAAAATAGACCTCTTTAAATTTTTTACATTCATATTAATCTTTAAAAATTTTTGACAAAGTCTTAAATGGAAGCTTTAAACATTCTTTTCTAGATAAATTTTTTTCATTGAATAGTTTCTTAAAAATTGACCATTCTTTAGGAAAAGTTATTTTTTGATTTTCAAAATAATTTTCCACAATTTCAATTATTTTTTTTAAACTATCAACAGATCTATTTATAGACTTTCTAGATAATAGGCTAACAGAAGCCTGACAATAGATACAAGACTTACATTGATACCCAAATTCTTTAATTTTGTTACCTTTAATTTTTAAAGAAATTATCATTTCATCACCACATATTGGATTTTTATGTTTAGACTTATGAGTATGATTGTTGATTATTTTATTATTTTCAGTATTTGAAGCAATTTTTAAAATTTCTAAATCCATTTATATTTCTTTTATTAAAAAATTAATGTTTTATATTTGTTTTCATGAGTGAAAACAATATCATAGCAACAATCTTGGCGGGCGGAAAATCTAGTAGATTTGGAGTTGATAAATCAACTGTAAAATTAGGCAACAAAACTCTTTTAGAGCACACTATAGAAATAATACAGGATAAATTTAAAGAAATTTTAATAGTTACAAATAATAATTTAAAATTAAATAATAAAAAAATTATTTTAATTAAAGATTGTTTAGATGGTCAGTTAGGACCATTAGTTGGGGTATTATCAGCAATGAAATGGGTTCATGAAAATGAAAAAAAGTATAATTGGATAGCAACTTTTCCTTGTGATACTCCATATTTTAAAAATTCCGTAGTTGATGAAATGATAAAGTGTTCAAAAACTGAAAATTCAAAATTATACTTTCTAAAAAGTAAAGATAAAAGGCATAATATTTTTGGGTTATGGTCAATTGGCCTAAAGGAAACTTTGGAAACTGATATAAAAAATAATTATAGAAAAGTTGAAAAATGGGCGGATAAAATAGGATTAAAAACTATCGATATAGATAACAAGAAAAAATTTGGTAATTTTTTAAATATAAATACAAAAGAAGATTTAGACCAAGCAAAACATTTAGATAAATCATAATATGATAAAATACCAAAGAGCCTTACAAATATTAAAAAAAAATAAAATTAGAATTAAAACAGAAAAAGTATCCCCGTTAAGTTCTGTTAATAGAATTTCATCTCAAAATGTATACTCTCCATATAATTATCCAGCAGCTAATAACACGGCATTTGATGGATATGCGATTAATTCTAGCGAAACATCTAAGTTAAATAAAAAAAATATTAAAAAATTTAAAATATTAAAATCAATAGCAGCAGGAGACAATCCTTTAATAAAAAAAATACCAAAATTTTCTACAGTTGAAGTTATGACAGGAGCAATAATTAAAAAACCATTTGATACAGTTATACCAATAGAAAATGTTATTTATTTTCCAAATAATAATAATCCAAAATATATTATAATTAATTATAAAGTTAAAAAGAGCAATCATATAAGATTTAAAGGTTCTGATTATAAAAAAGGTCAAAAAGTAATTAGTAAAGGGCAGTTAATTAAACCTAGTCATATTTTAGCTTTTAAAACTTTAGGTATAAATAATATTAGAGTTAAAAGAAAACCAAAAATTGCTTTTTTTAGCACAGGAAATGAAATTTCAAATAAAATTAAAATTCCTGACTGGAAAATAAGAAATTCAAATAATCATTTTCTTAGATCGTTTCTAAAATTTTACTCTGTAGATTTTTTTGAAAAAAAATTATTGAGAGATAATGATGAGATTAAATTTAAAAATGAAATTAATAAAATTTTAAAATCTAATTTTGATTTAATTATTACCTCTGGCGCTGTATCGGCAGGGAAATATGATTTTATTCCAAAAATTGTTAACAAGTTTAAATTAAAAGAATTTTTTAAAGGAGTAGCTATCAGACCAGGAAAACCATTCATGTTTGCCAAATTTCAAAAAAATATTGCCTTCTTTGGTTTACCCGGGAATCCAATTTCTTCAGCTGCTTGTTTTAGATTTTTTGTAATGCCTTATTTAAATTTTTCATTAGGCTCTTCTCCAGAAATTTCATTAATTGCAAAAATAAAAAGTAATTTCACTAAAAAAAAAAAATTTACTAGATTTATAAAAGGTCATCTAACTTATTCTAATAAAGGTGTTCCAATGTTTGAAATTTTAAAGGGTCAAGAGTCTTTCAGAATTAATTCATTTGTAAAATCTAATGCCTGGGGATTGTTTCCTGATGGAAAATCAAAATTTAAAAAGGGAAATTATATAAAATCTTTTATTAATTTTCTTGAGTAACTCCATAATTGGTATTAAAAAAGCTTTTTATGCCTGATTTAAAAGATCCTAGACTAGCAATTCCTATAGTTTTACTAGCAGGTTTATTTTGGTCATTTGGACCATATGTTGTAAGACATATAGATGGCGCAGAAACAGTTCCTTGGCAATATTTATTTACAAGAGGAATTGTAATTTTTATATTATTAAATCTTTATCTGTATTTTGACGAAGGTATAGAATTTTTGCACAATTATAAAAAAATTGGTATCTCGGGTTTTGTTGGTGGAATTGGACTAGGAATAGGAATGGTAACTTTCATCTTGTCAGTTACTAAAACTACGGTGGCTATTACACTTTTATGTTTGGCATCAATGCCCTTTATTACAGCACTGCTAGGTTTTTTATTTTTAAAAGAAAATATATCAATAAGCGTTTGGATTTCGATTTTAATTGCTACAATTGGAATAATTATAATGGCTTTAGAAAATAAGGTTAGCGGTTCTTTATTGGGTCTTATATTTGGCATGATGTCTTCAATTGGGTTTGCGGTATTTTCTGTCAGTTTAAGATGGAAAAAAGAAACTCCCAAATTTACTACTGTTGCAATAGCTGGATTATTCTGTTTTTTATTTTCAAGTGTAATAATTTTTACTAACAATTTAAATTTTATATCGAGTGTAAAAAATGAAGCTTTATTTGCAACTCATGGAACTTTAGTATGTCTTGGATTAATATTGTACTCAATTGCTTCAAAACATATACCCGCAGCCGAACTTACCTTATTGTCACTTACCGAAGTAATTGGAGGAATTTTTTGGGTTTGGATACCATGGTTAGGAATTAATGAAATCCCGTCAACAAATACCATAATTGGAGGTTTTTTTATATTAATATCAATTTTTTACTATAGTTTAATCATGCAAACTAATAAGAGATTTATTGGGCTAAATTAATTTTAATGAATAACGAAAAAATTATAGTTAACAGCTGGAATGAATGGGATCCTCTAAAACATGTAATAGTTGGTAGAGCAGATGGATGCTGTATTCCTGCTCCAGAACCTGCGTTAGATGCAAAAGTACCTGAAGACTCAGACATGAAGGGAAGTTATGGACCAAGAACAAAAGAAACAGTAGATAAAGCAAACGAACTTCTAGATAATTTTGTAACTATATTAGAAAAAAGAGGTATTAAAGTAGATAGACCTGTACCTATAAATTCTAATCAAAAAATTTCGACACCAGATTGGGAAGCAAAAAGTATGTTTGGTTGTATGCCTGCTCGAGATATAATTCTTACTGTTGGAAATGAAATTTTAGAAGCAACAATGAGTTATAGATGTAGATGGTTTGAATATTTAAATTATAGACCACTTATTCAAAATTATTATAATTTAGATCCTCACATGAGACATGAGTCAGCTCCTAAACCCAGATTAACTGACTTTGATTATAGAAAAGATTATCTATCTGATAAAATTGGAGTTCAGAAAAGACTAGAATGGACAGAAAAAAAATTTTTCGTAACAACAGAAGAAGAGCCTTTATTTGATGCAGCCGATATATTAAGATTTGGAAAAGACTTAGTTGTTCAACATGGATTTACAACAAATTTAAAAGGAATTGATTGGTTAAAGAGACATTTTAAAGATCACAGAGTTCATGCTGTTAATTTCCCTGGTGATCCTTATCCAATTCATATTGATGCAACTTTTACACCGATTAAGCCAGGTTTGATCTTGAACAATCCTCAAAGAAAACTTCCTAAAGAACAAAGAAAATTATTTGAAAAAAATGATTGGGAAATAATTGATGCTGCTCAACCAGCTCATAATGCTCCACCTCCTTTATGCTACTCATCAGTGTGGCTGTCTATGAATGTTCTTGTATTAGATCCCAAAACAGTTTGTGTGGAAAAAAGTGAGATTTATCAAGCTGAACAATTAGACAAGCTCGGCATGGAAGTTGTGCCCGTAGATTTTAGAGATGCTTATGCATTTGGTGGTGGTTTACATTGTTCTACAGCTGATGTTAATAGAGAAGGCAAACTAGAAGATTATTTTCCAAATCAATAGTTAGTTTGGATTATTTTTTAAAAACTCAATATATTTAATTACATCATTAAGTTTTTCATCACTAATGTCCCTATAGCTATCATTAAATTTTTGTTTTACGCAAATTGCTACGTGGGCATAAGGGTTTCTTCCTTTTGGATGATTAGGATGATCAGGTAATTGTCCCTCGAGATAATCACCAGCTTCCTGAATAATTTTCCAGAGTTTACTTGCGTTTTCTTTGTTCACCAGCTTTGGTTATTTAATTAGATAAAATCAGTTCTCTTTAGTTTGTTTAACTTCAAAACTTTCTAATCTAGACGTTAGTTCTTCATTTATGTTTTGCTTATCTTGGTATTTTGTTTGATTTTGTTGTTGCTCCCTCAATCTTATTCTTTCATCTTTTAATAGTTCCTCACGCTCTTTTAACTTTTGTTCTTCATCAAATTTAGCTTCCCACTCTTTCAATCTAATTTCTTCTATTGCCCTTTTTCTTTGTTCTTCAAGTTTTTTTATTTTTTCCTCTTTATATTTACGCTTTCTTTCTTTTTGGTCTGATTTTCTTAGTTCTTCTTCTCTTAATTTAAGATCAATATTTTTTCTTTTCTGCTCTTCTTCCTTTATTACCATTACTTTTTCTCTTTGCTTATAATCTTTATCTTTAAGTTTTAGTTCTACTTCTTTGAATTTTAGCTCATCTTCCTTTTTTTTCTGTGAGGAGTCTTTTAATTTTAATTCATCCTCTTTTAAATTTAATTCCTTATCTTTTAATCTCTGTTCTTTATCTTTAAATCTTAGGTCTTTATCTTTTAATCTCAATTCTTCTTCTTTTTTTCTTAGATCTTCCTCTCTTTTCTTTTGAATATCATCTTTTTTTTCTATTTCTTCTTTTGCAATTCTATGTTCTTTTTCTTTAAATTTTATTTTTTCTAATTCTTTTTTAATTTGTTCTTCGCGAAA
>CACAHE010000002.1 GCA_902532195.1 uncultured Pelagibacteraceae bacterium
ATTTTCAATTCTTCTCCAAGAAATCCAGTCAGTCTCTCTGGCCAAGGACTTGTGAAACCAAGAGTATTAAATCCAAATATATATTGGAAATATAGATCTATTATTACTACAGAAATAGTAATAGCCCACAACTTATAAATTATATCAAAATTATAATTATTTTTTTTTATAAAATATGCAGTTGCCATAACAAAAATGGGGAATCTTAAAAAAAATACTGCTCTATTAAAGCTTAAATCAAAATTTGACGAATAAAATAAATTAATAATAAGATATATATAAATTATAATAAAAATTAAAAATAAATTGTTTTTTAAAAATTTAAAATTTTTAAATATAAATAATTCGTATAAAAAAAATGCTATTGTTAGAAAAACAATTATTTCTGCAACAAATGTACCAATTAATAAACTCAATGGCAATAAACCAATCAAATAAAGGATTATATTTTTTTCTTTTAATTTAATTTCAAGATTTTTATACATCGCAACAGCTATAGTATTTACATTTATACGTTAAGATCATTTTATATAAAATAGTAATTAATACATTTAATTATCCAAAAAAATAATAAATAAAAAAATAATATCCCTACCTTTTTAAAAGAAATTTCATTTATAAAACTTGCAGTAAGTTTTGTATCAATTAATAAAAATAAACAAATTAAAAATAATGGATCATAAGTATCAAGGTAGAAATATTTATCTATTTCAAATATTATTAATATAGCCAAAATAATCCAGTTCTTAATTGCCCTATAATTTATAAATTTGTTAAAGATCAAAAAAGATATTGTACAAACCATCCAAAAAAACTCGTTACTATAAAAAAATAATTTGTATATTTGATAGAAAACCCCACCTCCGCTATTTATTTTGTAATCAAAAAATATATATAAAATTAAAGAATATATTGCTGCTGAAAAAATATTTAATTGATTGAACTTAAAACTAATATTTTTTCTACTCAAATAAATAAATGGCAAAGAGTAAAATAAAAAAACTGTATAAGATAAGCCTAAAGAATTAGATAAGTTTATAGAGTCACCTAAATAAGAACTAAAAAAATTAATATTTAAGAAAAAAACATAATAAATTGCTGGCAGTGAAAGAATAATACTAAATATGACGTATAAAAAAAATTTCCGAAAATTAAATTTAATCAATATCATTTCTGTAAAAAATAAAATTGCGAACAGAGAATAAATTGGCCTAAAGTAACTTGCCAAGGCTAAAAATATAACATTAAGTATAATAAATAAATTTAACTCTTTTTCATTTTTATAATTATTGTTCATAATTTTGAGGTAGTAAAAAATAGAAAATAAGAAAAATAATATTGAAATATTTTCGTCTCCTGGCCAAATGGCGTAAGATCTAAAATAAGGAGAAAAATAAAAAAAACAGCTTAAAAAAAATATAATAATCGAATTATTAAGTTTAAATTTTTCTTTTAATGAAAAATAAAAAATAAATGGAATTAACGCACATAAATTAAGATATATAAATTTTCCTAATCCCTCGCCAAATGATAACAGCCAACTTAAAAAAATTATAAATATAGGTGAGTGGCTATTTCCAATTACTGGAGAATCATAATTTAAAAGGGTGTGATAAAAATCTTTATTAAATAATTCAACTGTTTTAAGATGAATCCCAAAATCATATTTAGACCCACCACTTGAATTTTCACCAAAATAATAACCGATTAATAAAGTTAAATAAAAAAATATAAAAATATAAAAATATAATATTTTTTTTTTATTGTGCATTTTTTGTAAATCAATGTATACGATTATCAGAAATATTCGATGCAAAAAAGTAAAACTAGATATAGAATATTAAGTCAATTATAAAAATTAATGAAAAAAATTATAATCACCGGAGCCAATGGTCAGGATGGAGTTATTTTATCAAAAATATTAATAAAAAATAATTTTAAAGTTTTTGGAATAACTAAAATTAAAAATAAGAAAAAAAAAATTAAAGGAGTTACCTATTTAAGGTGCAACCTGAATAATTTTATTGATATAAATAATCTAATCAAAACGTTGAAACCAAATTGTATAGTTCATTTAGGATCAGAGAATCCGTCATATAAAGAATTAAAAAAAAAAAAGGATTTTTATCATAAAAATTTAATTGCAATTAAAAATTTAATCAATTCAATTATATTAAATGATAAAAAAATAAAATTTATATTTCCAGGATCATCACAAATGTATGGTAATTTAAAAAAAAAGGTTAGTGAAAAAAATAAATTTTCACCAACCAATAGCTATGCTAAATTTAGAGTAGATGGGCATAATTTTATTATGGCTTATAAAAGAATTTATGGTTTAATAATTACAACAATAATTTTATTTAATCATGACTCCATATATAGAAATAAAAAATTTATTTTACCAAGATTAATAAAGGCATTCAAAAACAAAGATTTAAAGTTTATAAAATCAATTTTCAATCTTAATATATGTGGTGACTTTTCTCATGCTGAGGATATTTGTAATGCAATATTTTTGTTGATAAAATCGGGAAAAAATTTAGATAAAATAATATTATCGAGTAATAGATTAACCTATTTAAATGATATAATTAAAAATCTGTTAATAAAAAATAAAATTAACCTAAAATTAGATTACAAATTTTATAAAAAAAATAATATATTTGGAAATAACAATTTGGCTAAAAAAACTCTTAATTGGAAAATTAAAAAAAATATTTTTATAGCCTCAGAGGAATTACTTAAAAACTTTTAGAAAAAATAATGAAGTTCACAGTACTAATCTCTTCATACAATAAGGGAGAATATATAGAAGAATGTATAGTTTCTTGTATTAATCAATCTTATAAAAATTTAGAAATTATTCTATTTGATAACTATTCTAATGATAATACAAAAAAAATTTTAGAAAAATACAGTGATAAGATTAAAATTATTTATAAAAATAAAGTAAGTGAATTTCCAGCACTAAATCAAATTGATTTAATTAAAGAAGGTTTAAAATTATGTAAGGGTGATATTATTTGTTTACTCGATGGAGATGATTATTTTTTTAAAGAAAAAATTTTGAAAATAAATAATATTTTTGAAAAAAATGACTTTGATGTTGTCTATGATCTTCCAATGATTAAAAAAAGCAATGAACTTATAAAATTTAACCTGAAAAGAAAATTTCAAAAAAATATATGGCCAACAATTATAAATACAAGTGCAATTTCAATAAGAAAAAAATCTTTAGAAAAATTTATACAATTAAATTTATTTGAAAATTATAACTTGTTGGAAATAGATTTTAGAATAAATGTAGTATCTAGATGTATTGATAATAATTATTTTATTTTTGATGAATCACTTTCAGTTTATAGATTTGTTCCAAACTCGATAATGTCTGATAACAAAAAATACTCAAAAAAATGGTGGTTTAAAAGACTTCAAGCACACAATTATATGAAAAAAATATATGAATTAAATAATAAGGTTTATTCAAATTTTTTTGATTTAAAATTAACAAATTTAATAACAAAAATATTAAATTAATGCACTTATTTTCATATATTTTCGCATTTATTTTAATTTCAATATCTATTATTGGTTATGGATATATTTTTAATAAATATACATTAAAAATTGATAAAATAAATATAGGTTATCTAGGTTTAATAGGTATTTTTTTTTTAACTTTTCTTGCTTATTTGTTTAATATTTTTATTCCTTTAAGTGATAAATTTAATTTTTTCTTACATTTACTTGGTGTAATTTTTTTTTCAATTTTTTTTATAAAAAATTTTAGTCCTAATAAAAATCATTTTAAATTTTTTGGATTATTTTTAATAATATGCTTATTTTTTATTTTCACAGCAAAAACCCACGATGATTTTGAATATTATCATTTTGCATATATACACTTGCTAAATTTTGAAAATACGCAAATTGGCATTGGACAATTTAACAATGGCTTTAGAGTACCTTCATCAATTTTTTATTTTTCATCTCTTTTTTATTTACCCTATCTTAAACATGACATAATTCATTTAGGATCTATTTTTTTTACATTATTTATTAATGTAATTTTTTTGATTAAAATAATAGATTATAAAGATAATAAGAATTTAAGATTTTTAGTTTATCTAAGTTTAATTGGTCTTATAATTTCAAATATATTTTTTTATAGACTGGGAGAACATGGCACAGACAGATCTGCTCAAATATTGGTCATATTACTTTTCATAGAGGTTTTGTATATCGTAAATTTAAATAAAGAAAATTATAAATTTATTTTACCAAAAATAATAATTATAATCACCCTTATTGCTTCTTTAAAAGCATTTTATTTAATTTATATTTTTGTTTTAATTCCAATATTAATATATCAAAAAGAAAAATTATTATTTATAAAAAATATATTTATTTTAAAATCAACTTATTTTTCAATCGCATTTTTTTTTATAGTTTTATTGACTTACTTTGTAAATTCAGGCTGTTTCATTTATCCTCTAGGATTAAGCTGTTTTAATGTTTTATGGGCAATTCCTATTAATGAAGTAAATGATTGGAATAATTATTATCAATTATGGTCTAAAGCTGGAGCAACTCCAAATTTTAAGGTCAGTAATCCTGAAGAATATATAAAATATTTTAATTGGTTGCCTAACTGGATTAACATTTACTTTTTTAATAAGGTTTCAGATTATTTGTTGAGTATACTTTTTATATCTATAATTTTCTTTTTTTATTTTTTTAGCAAATATAAGATTAAAGTAAAAAAGGTTAAATATAGACTAATTTATATATTTCTAGTTTTTCTTTTTATTGAGTGGTTTTTTTATCATCCTGCTTTGAGATATGGTGGTTTTCATTTAATAGCTTTAATTACTTTTATACCTATCTCATTGTATTTACAAAATTATGATTTTGACAAAAAAATTTTTTTTAAAAAACTATTAATAATATTCTCTATTATTTTACTAATTTCAGTAGGCAGAAATATTAATAGAGTCATAAAAGAAACAGATATTTACAATTATAATGTCTTTGCAAACCCATCATATAATAGAAATTTCCAAAATTTTAAAATTTATGGTCAAATTAAAGAAGTTATTAATTGTAAATCAAATTGTTCAAATAACCCAATTAAGTCAAAAAAAATATTTGGCAGGAATATTTTTTATAGGTAAATACAAATAGTATATTAAATATTTGTTTGATAATTGTTTATACTATATTAAATATAAGTTTTATAATTAATGAAAAAAATAGCTTTAATTTTTGGAGTAACAGGACAAGATGGGGCATATCTATCTGAATTTTTACTTAAAAAAAAATATGTTGTACACGGAGTAAAAAGAAGATCTTCTTCATTAAATACAGGAAGAGTTGATCATATTTATCAAGACCCACATCAGAAAAAAAGAGATTTTATTTTACACTATGGTGATGTTACAGATTCAATTTCTGTATCAAGTATAATTAAAAAAGTGAAACCAGATGAAATATACAATTTAGCAGCACAGTCACATGTAGCTGTATCATTTGAGGTTCCAGAATATACTGCAAATGCAGATGCTATTGGAGCTTTAAGAATTCTTGAATCAATAAAATTTCATAAATTAGAAAAAAAGACAAAATTTTATCAAGCTGGAACTTCAGAGATGTATGGAAGAGTTCAAGAAATTCCACAAAATGAAAAAACACCATTTTATCCAAGAAGTCCATACGGAGTTGCAAAAGTATATGCACACTGGATTACAGTAAATTATAGAGAAGCATATAAAATTTTTGCTTGTAATGGTATTTTGTTTAATCACGAAAGTCCTGTAAGAGGAGAGACTTTTGTAACAAGAAAAATTGTAATGGGTCTTTGTAGAGTAAAATTAGGTTTACAAAAAAAAATTTTTTTAGGAAATTTAGATGCTAAAAGAGATTGGGGACATGCAAAGGATTATGTTGAGGCAATGTGGAAAATGATGCAAAAAAAAATACCACAAGACTATGTGATAGCAACAGGCAAACAATATTCAGTTAAACAATTTGTAGAACTGGTTTTAAAAGAACTAAAAATAAAATTTAAATGGATAGGCAAAGGAAAAAACATAAAGTGTATCGATCAAAATGGAAAAGTTATAGTTGCTTGTGATAAAGCTTATTTTAGACCTTTAGAAGTAGATACTTTATTGGGAGACCCAAGAAAAGCAAAAAGAGAACTTAATTGGAAAAATAAATCAGATATAAAAGCTTTAGTAAAAGATATGGTAAGTTCAGAGATTAGAAAAATTTCTAATGATCAACATTAAATCAAAGATTTATATAGCAGGCCACAGCGGTTTAGTGGGAAGTGCAATTTACAGAAAATTAAAATCAAATGGATTTAAAAAATTATTTGTTAAAAGCAGAAGAGATCTTGATTTAAACGATCAAAACAAAGTTTTAAGTTACTTAAAAAAAATTAAACCAAATTTCATATTTATTGCTGCGGCTAAAGTGGGTGGCGTTTATGCAAACAATACTTTAAAAGCTGAATTTATTTATAATAATTTAAATATTCAAAATAATCTTATACATTCAGCTTATTTAGCAGGAATAAAAAATTTAATTTTTCTAGGATCAAGTTGCATATATTCTTTAAATGCAAAACAGCCAATGAAAGAAAAAGATATATTATGTGGCCCACTAGAAAAAACTAATGAACCTTATGCAATTGCTAAAATTGCAGGTATAAAAATGTGCGAAAGTTATAATTATCAATATGGCACTAACTATAGGTGCTTAATGCCAACTAATACTTTTGGACAAAATGATAAATATGATACTCTAAATTCACATTTTATACCTTCTCTGATTAAAAAAATATATGAAATAGAAAAAAAAAATAAAAATGAAATTACTCTTTGGGGAGATGGCACACCTAAAAGAGAAATTATTTATGTTGATGATATCGCTGATGCCTGTATTTACTTTATGAATAAAAAAACCTCTCATTCACTTATTAATATTGGAACTGGGAAAGAAGACACTATTAAAGGAATTGCTCAATTATTTTTAAAAACCTTAATACCTGAAAAAAAAATTCAAATTAAATTTGATAAAAGCAAACCAAATGGAATAAAAAGAAAAGTTTTAGATACATCTTTAGCAAAAAGGTATGGATGGACTGCCAAAAATGAAATTAAAAAAGCTATAATTGACACATATATAAATTTTAAGCTTTTAAAGGCGAATTCTAAATAGTTAAATCTTTACAATTATATTTTTATTAAGTATAAGGCTTTCGCCTGGTAATTATTGCGAAAGTGTAATACCCGATCCCATTCCGAACTCGGAAGTCAAGCCTTTCTGCGCCGATGGTACTTTGTCTTAAGATATGGGAGAGTAGGTCGTTGCCAGGCTAAAAAATTATGAAAATTGCAAGTTCATTAAAATCTTTAAAAAAAAGAGATTTAAACTCAAAACTCGTTCGGAGAAGAGGCAGAGTTTATATTATTAATAAAAAAAATCCAAAGTTTAAAGCTAGACAAAAATAATTTTTTTATTTTATGATAATTGGATCAGTATCAGAGAATAAAGAAAAAGAAAAAAGAATTTCCATTACACCTGATTTAGTAAAAAAATACATAAACTTTGGTTTTAAAGTAATATTAGAAAAAAATTATGGAAGTCATCTGGGTTTTAAAGATAAAGAGTATGAGAAAGAAGGATGTGAATTTGATGAAAGGTCAGCTGTTTTTATTAAGTCTGATATAATTTTACAATTAAACCTACCCGAAGAATCTGATTTAAAAAATTTAAGGGAAAATCAATCATTGGTAGGTGTTTTCAATGTTCATGAAAACATCGATAAACTTAAGAATTTATCTAAAAAAAAAATAAATATTTTTTCTTTAGAATTACTGCCAAGAATTACAAGAGCTCAATCAATGGATATTCTTTCATCTCAAGCAAATTTAGCTGGTTATAAGGCTGTAGTAGAATCATTTTCTACATTTGAAAAAGCTATACCAATGATGATGACAGCCGCTGGAACTGTACCAGCTGCAAAAGTTTTAGTTGTAGGTGCTGGAGTTGCTGGATTGCAAGCAATAGCTACTGCAAAAAGATTGGGAGCTATCGTATATGCCACAGATGTAAGAATGGCTTCAAAAGAACAGGTCGAAAGTTTAGGTGGAAAATTTTTAACTGTTGAAGGATCTGAAAATTTAGAAACCGAAGGTGGATATGCAAAGGAAGCTTCAGATGAATTTAAAAAAAAACAAGAAGAGTTGCTAGGAGAAACCCTAAAAAAAATAGATATTGTTATATGTACAGCTTTGATACCAGGAAAAAAAGCTCCAATAATAATCAAAGAAGAAATGTTAAATAAAATGCAAGCTGGATCAATAATTTATGACTTAGCTGCAGTTCAAGGTGGAAACACTGCTTTTACAGAAGTAGATAAAATAGTTGAAAAAAATGGTGTTAAAATAATGGGAGAAAAAAATATTTTAAATAAATTACCCACCTCATCTTCAACTCTTTATTCAAAAAATGTATTTAATTTTGTAGCAAATTTATATGATAAAGAAAAAAAAAAAATTAATATTAATTTAGAGGATGAAATTATAAATAAAACATTAATAAAATAATTTTATGGAAATAGACCCGTTTATATTTAGACTTAGTATTTTTATACTCTCAATTTTTATTGGATATTATGTCGTTTGGAGTGTTACGCCATCTTTACATACTCCATTGATGTCTGTAACGAATGCTATTTCATCAGTAATTATAGTTGGTGCTATAATTGCAGCTCTAGCAGGAGAAACTGGAATTATATTTGGTACTGCAAATATTTTTGGATTTTTAGCTATAATACTTGCTGCGGTAAACATCTTTGGAGGTTTTTTAGTTACCCAGAGAATGTTAGCCATGTACAAGAAAAAAAAGAAAGATAAAAAATAAAATGATATCTGCAAATATTTTAGCAATATTTTATCTTATCTCAGGTGTACTTTTTATTTTAGCCCTTAGAGGACTTTCTTCACCAGAAACTTCAAGACAAGGAAATTTGTTTGGAATAATTGGGATGACCTTGGCCATTGGTGTTACTATTATATCAGTAGGTAATTTTTCAACTGGGTTTTTATATTTAATAATTTTATTATTAATTGGTGGATCAATTGGAGCTTTTATAGCTTTTAAAATTCCAATGACTGCAATGCCCGAGCTTGTGGCTGGTTTTCATAGTTTAGTTGGATTAGCAGCAGTTTTTGTAGCTATATCTGCTTTTTTAAATCCTGAAGTTTTTAATTTAGGAAAACCAGGAACCATAAAGATTTCAAGTTTAATAGAGATGTCTTTAGGTGCTGCTATTGGGGCCGTAACATTTACAGGTTCTATTATAGCTTTTTTAAAATTAAGAGGAATAATGTCTGGCTCACCTATAACTTTTTTTGGTCAACACTATTTAAATTTAGCTTTAGGAATTATTTTAATAGGTTTAATTTATTATTTATGTAAAACTCAAACTGAGACTTGGTTTTGGACTATAATCGTAATCTCATTTTTACTTGGCGTTTTGTTAATTATTCCAATTGGAGGAGCTGATATGCCAGTAGTAATCTCAATGCTAAATTCTTATTCAGGATGGGCTGCAGCAGGAATTGGATTTACTTTAGAAAATACTGCTTTAATAATAACAGGTGCATTAGTTGGTTCATCTGGAGCCATACTGTCTTATATAATGTGCAAAGGAATGAACCGTTCTTTCTTTAATGTTATATTAGGGGGATGGGGCGCAACAAACCAAATATCATCAAGCAAATCAAAAGAGCAAAAACCTGTAAAAAGTGGAAATGCAGATGATGCTGCTTTTTTAATGAAAAATGCGTCATCTGTTATTATTGTTCCTGGTTACGGTATGGCAGTTGCGCAGGCCCAACATGCGCTTAGGGAAATGGTAGATGCTTTAAAAAAAAATGGTGTCAAAGTAACTTATGCAATCCATCCAGTTGCAGGAAGAATGCCAGGACATATGAATGTGCTATTAGCTGAAGCTAACGTACCTTATGATGAAGTTTTTGAATTAGAAGAAATTAATAATGATTTCGCTAATTGTGATGTAGCTTATGTTATTGGAGCTAACGATGTTACAAATCCAGTAGCTAAATCAGATCCCCAAAGTCCAATATATGGGATGCCAATTTTAGATGTAGAAAAATCAAAATCAGTACTTTTTGTAAAAAGAAGTTTATCACCAGGTTACGCTGGTATTGATAATGACTTATTTTATAGGGATAATACTCTAATGTTATTTTCTGATGCTAAGAAAATGACTGAGGATATAATTAAAAATTTATAATTAATGACAAAAATATATTGTGATATTGCTGATTTAAATTTAATAAAAAAATTTAATAAAAAAAAAATTGTAAAAGGCTTTACCACTAATCCAAGTTTAATTAGAAAGGCAGGAGCAAAAAACTATTATAAATATTGTCAAAGTATTTTAAAAATAACTAAAAAACCAATTTCTTTTGAGGTATTTGCTGATGATAATAAAAACATTATCACACAAGCATTAAAAATAAAAGATTGGGGAAATCAAATATTTGTTAAAGTTCCTGTTACAAATTCTAAGGGTGTATTTCTTGGAAAAGCTATAAATTATCTAAACAAAAAAAATATTAAGTTAAATATAACTGCTGTATATACTGCTAAACAGACTTCCCAAATATTAAGTAAAATAAATAAAAAAACAAAAGTAATTATATCCATTTTTGCTGGAAGAATGGCTGACAAAGGCAAAGATCCAATTCCTGAATTTAAAAAAAGCTTAAAAATTTCAAAAAAATATAAAAATGTTGAAATTCTTTGGGCAAGTGTACGTGAACCATATAATTATATTCAGGCCAAACAATTAAAATGTCATATTATTACTGTGCCTCCACAAATAATTGAGAAAATAGAAAATTTTGGCAAGACTTATAAAGAGCTAACAATAAATACTGTAAAAGCATTTCTTGTTGATAGTAAAAAATCTAATTTTAAGATTTAAGATAAATATTTTAAATTTTGGTTGCGGGGGACGGATTTGAACCGCCGACCTCAAGGTTATGAGCCTTGCGAGCTACCAGGCTGCTCCACCCCGCGGTATTTAAAATCTGTTCCTTAATTTATTTAACTTTTTTACCCTTTTAATATTTTCCTGGAGAATTCTTTTTTTTTTTTCAGACGGCTTCTCGTATGTATTTTTAAGTTTGATTATTTTAAAAAAACCATCTCTCTGAAGTTTTCTTTTTAAAACCCTCAGCGCTTGTTCTACATTATTATCTTTAACTTCTATTTTAATAACTACCTCCAAAAAACGTGATTAATTATCACTTTAAAATTTAATTGTCTATTAAAATTCATAATTTTACTAAGCTTGTTTTGCCTTTTCTTTCTCTCTTTTTTCTCTTTTTATTCTTCTCTCAGCTTTTTCAGTTGCCTCAATTAGATCTTTTTGGGAAATTAATCCCATTGCAACTGGGTCTTTAGGATTAAGATTATTATAGTTCCAATAACTTTTATTTCTTATTGCGACTACAGAATTTTTTGTAATTCCTGCAAGTTTTGCAACTTGAGAATCTTTAAGTATTGAATGATTTCTAATTAGCCATAAAGCTGAATCTGGTTTATCTTGTTTTTTTGACAAAGGAACATAACGTTTAATTTTTTTTTCAGTAGTACTTATTTCTACATCGTAAGTTTTAATATTTAATGGTCTATTTTCATCTTTAGATGATAGCTCAATTTCCTCCCTTGTTAATTGACCAGACATAATTGGATTGTATCCAACTATTCCTTTTGCCACTTCTCCATCAGCAATACCTTGAATTTCTACTTCATGAAGTTTACAAAAATTTGCTATTTGTTTGAAAGTTAAAGTAGTATTTTCAACTAACCAAACAGCTGTAGCCATTGGCATTAAAGGTGTATTAGACATTAAACTTTTTTCTCTGATCTAAAATTTTGAAATTTTTTATTAAATTTACTTACTCTTCCTTTATCAAGGATTTTTTGTTTACCACCTGTCCATGCAGCATGGGATTTTGGATCTATTTCTAACTTAAGCACCTCTCCTTCGGATCCCCAAGTAGACATAGTTTCAAAGTGTGTCCCATCCGTCATTTCAACTTTTATTTTATGGTAGTTAGGATGTATTTTTTTTTTCATAGCGGGTTTTATAACAAAAGGATAATTAAAAACAATTAAAAGTTATTTAGTTTTTCAAGCATTTTTTTATTAATATTGATACTTGAGGCTTTAATATTAATATTGTCAGAACTATATTTATTTAAATCATTAACTTTTCCTCCTGCCTCCTGAACTATTGCAACGCCAGCAGCAATATCCCAAATATTTATATTATTTTGGAAAAAACCATCAAATCTTCCAGACCCAGTGTAAGCTAAATCTAAAGCCGCACATCCAGTTACTCTTGTGTTTAAATCAGATTGAACTGCTCCAGATATATTTGTTGCAAACAAACATTCATCCAAATTATTTTTTTTCGATACTCTTATTCTATGATTGTTGAAATAAGCTCCATTATTTTTCTCAGCATAAAACATTTCATTTTTGATTGGGTCAAATACTAATCCAGAAAAAATTTCATTGCCAGATTTTAGAGCTATAGATATTGCAAAATGTGGAATTCCATGAAGAAAATTAGTTGTCCCATCAATTGGGTCTATTATCCAAATATTTTTTTTATCAGAATTTTCTATATATCCGGCTTCTTCACTTAATATTGAAAAATTTTTTTTTCCTTTTAACAACTCTTCAATGAGTATTTTTTCAACTTTTTTATCGGAATTTGTTACAAAATCTCTTGGACCTTTTAATGAAACTTGTAAGTTTTCAACCTCACCAAAATCCCTTATAAGAATTTTTGAAGCTTTTTCACATGCCTTGATCATTATATTTAGATTTGGAGAAATACTATTCATTAGCTAAACCTTTTTTACATATTCTATAGTTCTTGTATCGATTATAACCTCATCACCACTTTCTATAAATGGTGGCACTTGAATTTTTAATCCATTTTCTAATGTTGCCGGTTTATACGAAGATGATACTGTTTGACCCTTAATAGATGCATCTGTAGATTCAATTTTACAATTTATTTGTTTTGGCAATGCTATAGACAGAGCTTTATCGTTGTAGAAGCTTATAACTACGTCTAAATTTTCAGTTAAAAAATTTCCTTTTTCACCTATTATTTGTTTAGCAACATTTATTTGTTCAAAAGTTTTTGGTTCCATAAAATAATAATTTTTTTCATCTTTATACAAATATGAATATTTTGTCTCTTCTAATGAAGCTTTTTCAACAGTATCACTTGATCTAAACCTTTCATTTAGTTTTATATGTTTATTTACACTTTTCATCTCTACTTGATTAAAAGCACCTCCTTTTCCAGGTTTAACATGTTGTGTTTTTAAAACTTCCCACAAATCATCTTTGTGTTCAATTAACATTCCAGGTTTTATTTCATTTCCAGATATTTTCATTTTAATTTAAGAATAGCCTCATACGGCATAAGTTTTTTATTATTCCAAATGTAGCTTGAAATAGCCAAAAAGTTAGCTTTATTCAATAAAAGTTTTTTATAATTGCTAAATTTTATTCCTCCTATAGCTACTATGGGAATATTTGTCATTTTTTTAGCAGTTTTTAAAAGTTTTATATTAGCCTTATGTTTAATTTTTTTTGTTTTTGTAAAATAAAAAGAGCCAAGGGCTATATAGTCAACCTCATCATTCATAGCTTTTTTAATGAGTTTTGTAGAATTATGGCATGTAACTCCAACTATTTTATTTTTTAGTATTTTTCTTGCTGACAGAACAGTTGAATCAGATTGACCCAAATGACACCCATCTGCTTTTATTTTGTTTGCTAGTTTTGCACTATCGTTAATAATTAATTTTACTTTGTACTTATTACATATTTTTTTTATTTTTTTTCCAATTAAAATAATTTTATTTGGTTTTTCATTTTTTAATCTTAGTTGAAAAAATGATACTTTTCTGGTTTTCAATACCTTTTCTAGATTTTGGTAAAATAACTCATTTTTTATATTTATAGGAGAAATTAGGTATATAAATTTATTAGTTTTTTTCAACCTGCTCCGACCATTTGCCCTTTGAGGCTAAACTGCACATATTAGCTCTATGGTTAAAAATTTTTTGAGTTCCTTCTATGTCATCAAGGTTATTAGACCAATATTTAAGAGCACTTTGTTGCAGTGCTCTTCCGTAAGAATATGTCATTATAAAATTTAATTTATTAATTTTATTAATTGAATTTAAATTTTTTGTAGCTTCTATTTCGGTTTGACCGCCTGATAAAAATGCGATTCCAGGCACTTCAGATGGAACACTTTCTTTTAAACATTTAATTGTTAGTTCAGCTATTTCTTCAGTTGATATTTTTTGATTACTGCTGGATCCAGGTAATATCATATTTGGTTTTAATATTGTTCCAGTTAAATCTACCTTTTGTAAAATTAACTCTTCATAACATTTTTTAATTACCTCAGATGTTTTCTTTAAACATATTTCTGCAGAATGATTTCCTTCCATTAATACCTCAGGCTCAACTATTGGAACCATTCCAGACTCTTGAACTAAAGCAGCGTACCTTGCTAAAGAGTGAGCATTAGAGGTTACCGCAATTTGACTCGGATAATTATTGCCAATTATATAAACACCTCTCCATTTAGCAAACCTAGCTCCAAGACTGTAATAGACCTTAAGTCTTTCTCTTAAACCATCTAGTCCCTCAGTAATTTTTTCTTCTGTAGAATTAGCTAAAACTTTTGCACCTGTATCTACTTTGATACCTGGCACTGCACCTGTTTTAGAAATTATACTTGGTATTTTATTTGAATTAAATTCTTGTTTTATTGTTTCGTCATATAATATTACACCGCCAATACATGATTTCATACTATCAGAAGAAAATAAAGTGTGCCTAAATTTTAATCTATTATTTTCAGTAGATTCAACATTTACACTTTCTAATCTTTTTTTCATTGTTCCAGTACTTTCATCGGTAGCTAGAATACCTTTACCAGAAGAAATTATTTTTAAAGCGATAGTGTTTAATTCTGACATTTATTTTAGTGCTTTTATACCAGGTAATTCTTTACCTTCAAGAAATTCTAAAAATGCGCCACCTGCAGTTGAAACAAAATTAAAATCATTAAACAAATTTAATTTATTTATTACCGCAACAGTATCCCCGCCTCCTATTACAGAATAAATTTTTCCTTCCTTTGTTTTTTGCGATATCTCTTCAGCAATCTGAAAACTTCCTTTTGCAAAACTTTCATTTTCAAAATAACCTGCAGGTCCATTCCACAGTATTGTTTTAGAGGAATTTATTAAATTTAAAATTTTATTTATTGTTAGTAAACCTATATCGAGTATCATATCTTCACTATCTAATTGATTTTGATTTTTAAATTTAGCAGCATCGTTAAATTTTTTTCCTACTGAATAATCTTCAGGAAAAACTAAATTACAGTTATTTTTTTTTGCCAATTCGACAATATTTTTTATAGTATCATCAAAGTTTTTCTCATAAATTGACTTTCCTATATTCATGTTAAAAGACTTTAGAAAAGTATTTGCCATTCCCCCTACAATTACAATATTATCAAATTTTGGAATAAGATTTTCTATTATTTTAATTTTTGTTGATACTTTCGATCCACCAATAATACAAGTTATAGGTTTTACAATATTTGTTGTTATTTTATTTAGAGCTTTTAGTTCTGAATTTAAAAGTATTCCGGCATATGCATCTACATACTTTGAAATTTTACTTACTGAAGCATGAGATCTGTGCGAACAAGAAAATGCCTCGTTTACATATAAATCTCCAAGAGAAGCAATATGTTTGGCAAATTTTTCATCATTTTCTTCTTCTTCTGGATAAAATCTTATATTTTCTAGTAAAATAATTTTTTCTTTATTAATTTTAAATATATTTTCCTTATTTAAATTATAGATATCATTTTTTAATAGCTTTACCGGTATATTAATTTGTTTAGAGAGATTTTCACTGACAGGTTTTAAGGACAAATCTTTTAATACTTTACCTTTTGGTCTCCCAATATGAGATATTATTATTAATTTTGCATTATTTTCTATTAAGAATTTTATAGTTGGTATAATTTTATCTATTCTATGCGTATCTGTAATTTTTCCATTTTTTAGAGGGACATTTAGATCTAGTCTAACCAGAATAGTTTTATTTGATAGATTCTTCTGCTCAACTTCTAATATTGATTTCATTAAATTTTTTTAGATATAAATTTAACTAAATCGCACATTCTGTTAGAGAAACCCCATTCATTATCATACCATGCGGATATTTTCCCCATATTATTTCCTACAACATTAGTTAGGGACGCGTCTACTATTGCTGAATTTGAATTATGATTGAAATCGGTAGAGACTAGTTTTTCATTTGTGATGTCAAGCACCCCCTTTAAACTTCCTTTAGAAGACTTAAGTAAAGCACTATTTATTTTATCTACTGTTATATTATTTTTGGTACAAAAAACTAATTCTATTATTGATACATTGGGAGTAGGCACTCTCATTGCAATACCTTCAAGTTTACCTTTTAAATCAGGTATTATTTCTCCAATAGACTTAGAGGCACCAGTTGATGTTGGAACTATTGATTGAACTGCTGACCTCGCTCTTCTGGGGTCCTTATGGGAGTTGTCCAATAATCTTTGATCAGTTGTAAAAGAGTGAATTGTAGTCATAAATCCTTTTTCAATGATAAAATTTTTGTTTAGCACATCAACAACAGGAGCAAGACAATTCGTTGTACATGATGCTGCAGAAATAATTTTATCTTCTATAGTGATTGTATTTTCGTTTACTCCATAAACTATTGTTTTATCTGATTGTTTGCATGGAGCAGAAACTATAACTTTTTTTGCACCATTTTTAATATGAGGTAATATTTTTTCTTTTGAATTAAACTTTCCAGTGCATTCCAAAACATAATCCACACCATATTTTTTCCAATTTATATCTTCCAATTTGGTATGTTGAGTGTAGGTAATTTTTTTATTTTTTATTCTTAAATAACTTTTATCAAATTTAATTTCACAGTTAAATTTTCCATGAATAGAGTCGTATTTTAATAATTGAGAAGCAGTTTCAGAATTTGAACGATTATTTATATGTTTTATCTCAATATCTTTATAATTTTTTTCATATAAAGATCTTATTATCATTCTACCTATTCTTCCCAAACCATTAATACCAATTTTTATTGCCATATTATTTATTTAACATTATCTCTATTTGTTTAACTATATATTTACTTGTTAGGTAAAAGGAATCAAAAATATCTTTTTGAGGTGCACTTTTGCCAAAATCGTTTATGCCAAAGGAAATTCCATTTTCACCCACATATTTTTTCCAAGGCTCTGTTAAGCCTGCTTCAATAGAAATTTTATATTTAGTTTCACTCATTATTTCTCTTTTATATTTTTCTGATTGAATATTAAATAATTCTAATGAAGGCACTGATACAACTTTTGAATAAATGTTTTGTGTGGCCAATTTATGGCTTACTTCTAAAGCTAAATTAACCTCCGATCCAGTCGCAAGAATAGTTAATTCTATTGTTTTGTTAGTTCTCAATATTTCGTACGCACCTGATGAACATTTATTTTCATAATCATATTTTTTTCTTACCGGATTAATTTTTTGTCTGGATAGCGCAATAACACTTGGAGAATTGTTATCTGCTAAAGCAAGTTCCCAACATTCAAATGTTTCTATAGTATCAGCTGGTCTAAATACTTTTAAATTTGGTATAGATCTTAAGTTTGAAAGTTGTTCTATTGGTTGATGGGTTGGACCATCTTCACCAAGTCCGATAGAGTCGTGAGTCATAACGTAAATTACTCTTTGTTTCATTAAAGCAGATAGCCTTATAGAAGGCTTACAGTAATCACTAAAAATAAGAAAAGTACCACCATAAGGAATTAAATTACTATGTAGCGCTAGACCGTTCATGATACCGCTCATTGCATGTTCTCTAACACCATAATGAATATAATTCCCATCAAATTTTCCAGGTTTAATTATTTTATGACCATCTGTTTTTGTATTATTTGATCCTGAAAGATCTGCAGATCCACCAATAAGTGTAGGTATTTTTTTTGCAAATGTGTTTAAAATTTTTTGTGAAGATTTTCTTGTAGCCATAGGTTCCATTAAATTTATATAATTTTGTTTTTCTTCTTTTACAATTTTAGAAATTGTTTTGTTGTAATCTATATTTTTTAACTTTTTACCTTCAAGTCTTTCAGAACCTTTTTTTCCAATTTTTCTCCATTCATCCATTATACTTTTTGGAATTTCAAAAGGTTTATGATTCCATTTTAATTTTTTTCTTACTAAATAGACTTCATCAATACCCAATGGACTTCCATGAACAGAAGCTGTTCCTGATTTATTTGGGGAACCGTACCCAATAATTGTTTTACATGAAATTGCTGATGGGATTTTTGATTTTTGAACTTTTTTTAAAGCTTTAAAAATTTGTTTTTCATTGTGACCATCAATTTCGATATAATTCCATCCGTAACTATTAAACCTTTTTTTAAAATTATCAGATACCGCAAGATTGGTTGGTCCATCTATTGAAATAGAATTATTATCAAACAATAAAATTAAGTTTTTTAATTTTAAGTGTCCAGCTAAACTTAGAGCTTCGTGGCTTATTCCTTCCATTAAGCAACCATCTCCTGCCATGACATAAGTTTTATGATTTACAATTTGTTTACCTAATTTTTTTTTTAAAATTTCTTCTGCTATAGCAAATCCCACTGCATTTGCTATTCCTTGTCCTAGAGGACCTGTTGTTGTTTCAATACCTGAATTAGGAGTATATTCTGGATGACCTGCGCATATTGAATTTAATTGTCTAAAATTTTTAATATCGTTTAAAGAAATGCTCTTGTAGCCCGTTAGGTATAACAATGAATATAATAACATTGAGCCATGACCAGCAGATAATACAAATCTATCTCTATTTAAACAATTTGGATTGTTTGGATTAAATCTTAAAAAATCTTTAAAAAGAATCGTAGCAACATCAGCCATACCCATAGGTAATCCAGGATGTCCAGAATTAGCTTTTTCGACGGCATCAATCGCTAAAAACCTGATTGCATTTGACAGATCTTTATGTTGCTTCTTCAAAAATTATCCTATCTAGACTTAGATGATTCAATTTAATATTATAAACATATATATATGAAAACTCTTTACGAAAAAGGAAAAAAATTAAATGATGCACTAAAAAAATTGAATCAACTAAATCCTGATAATTCAAATTTAAAAGATACAATATCAAATTTAGATCAACAGAAGAATCAATTAGAAATTGAAAAAAAAGAATTAGAGGAAAAATATAAAGAACTTAAGCAAGAATATAATAATCTAAGGCAAAAAGTAGATAGATTTAATTTAGAAAAAGAAAAAGAGACTAAGAAAGAATTAGAATTTACAGAAAAAATAGATGAATTAAATCAAGAAACAGATATTTTGTTAGAAGAGATAGATAAATGGCAAATGTAAATATAAATTTTAATGGTAAAGAGTTTGTATTATCGTGTGAAGACGGACAAGAGGAGCACCTGGAAGAGCTAGCTTCACATTTAAACCAAAAATTTAATAATTTAAAATCATCTTTAGGGAATATAGGAGAAAGTAAACTTTTGCTTATTACATCTATAACGATCATGGATGAATATTATGAGACCAAAAAAAAAATAGATCAAAAAATCGAGGAACTTAAAAATATTACTGAAAAATTTAAAGAACTTAAAGCGTTAGTATATGACTATAAAGAAAATAAAGAAGAGGAAATAAATGAACTCAATAAAGAATTGTCAGAAATAAAAATAGATATAGATAGAAGTAAAGAAGATTATGAAAAAATTATAGACAATGCTACAGATAAAATTGAAAGTTTTCTTAAAAAGGCTTCCTTAGAAAGCCCAATTCAATAAGTTGTGATAAAATCAAGAATAAGAAAAAAAATTCTTAAGTTAAGAGAAAAAAATCAATTAAAAAATAATAAGATTAATTTTTCATTACTAATTTCTATTTTAAAAAAAAATTATAAAAAAGCTTTTACTGTGGGGGGATATTTTCCTGTAAATCATGAAATTAGTGATCTAGAAATTTTGAAAGAATTAATAAAAAGAAAAATTAAAGTTTCATTGCCAGTTATAGGTAAAAAAAAGGATATGAACTTTTATAATTGGTCATTTAGCGAACCATTAAAAATAAATTTATACGGTATTCCAGAACCAATTAATTCAAAAATTATTATACCAGATGTTATTTTGGTGCCACTTGTAGCCTATGATAATAAATTATTCAGGATAGGTTATGGAGGTGGTTTTTATGACAGGTACATAGCAAAAGTTCAAAAAAAAAATAAGCTGTTAACAGTAGGATTAGCTTATTCTTTTCAAAAAATTAATAAAGTTCCAGCAAACAAATATGATAAGAAGTTAAATATAATAATGACAGAAAAAAATATTTTAAAATGAGAATTTTCTTTTTGGGTGATATAGTAGGAAGGTCTGGTTGTAGTGCAATTAAAAAAAATTTACCAAACATAATTAAAGAAAAAAAAATTGATTTTGTTATAGTAAATGGAGAAAACGCTGCGAATGAAGGGGTTGGTATTACTGAAGAAATTTCCAAGGATCTTTTTAATAGTGGAGTAAATGTAATAACAACTGGAAATCATGTTTGGGATCAAAAAGAGGCTATGCAATATATTGAAAAAGAGGAAAAACTTTTACGACCTGAAAACTTATTTCATCCATCCCCAGGAAAAGGTTTTGGAATTTATAGTTTAAAAAATGGAATGAAAATTGGAGTATTAAATTTAATGGGAAATATTTTTATGAAAAAATCAGATGACGTATTTAAGTGTGCAAGTAAATTTTTAGAAAAAAACGTTTTAAAAAAAAATTATGATTTTTTAGTTGTAGATTTTCATGGAGAAATTACCAGTGAGAAAATGGCAATCGGACATTTTTTTGATGGTAAGGCAACTTTAGTTGTTGGAACACATACCCATGTACCTACTCACGATGCAAGAATTTTAAATTTTGGAACAGCATATCAAACAGATGCAGGAATGTGTGGTGATTATAATTCTGTTATTGGAATGGATAAAGATAATTCAATAAATCGTTTTATGAAAAAGGATTCAATAAAACATTTTCCTTCAGAGGGGGGAGCAGCACTTTGTGGAGTGATTGTTGAAGCCATTAATGAAAATGGTCTAGCAAATAAAGTTGAACACTTTATATTTGGTGAAAATCTAATAAATACAAATTAATTTATGGCTGGACATTCTCATTGGGCAGGTATTAAACATAAAAAAGGAAGAGCAGATAAATTAAGATCAAATTTATTTTCTAAATTATCTAAAGAAATAACTGTTGCAGCAAAATTAGGAGATAGAGATCCTTCAATGAACCCTAGATTGAGATCCGCTATACAAGCGGCAAGATCTGCAAATATGCCAAAGAATAATATTGAACGTGCTATAGATAAATCAGAAATCAATTCCGACACTAATTATGAAAGTATAAGATATGAGGGTTTTGGACCAAAGAGAATTGCCGTAATTGTAGAAACTCTTACAAACAATAAAAATAGGACTGCCTCTAATATTAGAACGATATTTCAAAAGAATGGAGGGAGTTTAGGTACTCAAGGGTCAGCATCTCATAATTTTAGACAAATGGGAGTAATTAAAATAGAAAAAAAAGAAATATCAGAAGAAAAAATTTTTGAATTAGCTACTGAATCTGGTGCAGATGAGTGCATTTCAAATGAAATAAATCATACAATATATTGTAAAAAAGATAATATTTATTCTGTAAAAAATATATTAGAAAATAATATAAGTAATTTTTTATCTACAGGGATTGAATGGGTTCCTTTTAATTATGTTGAGGTTTCTATGGATGAAAGAAATGAAGTAATTAAATTTTTAGAATCATTAGATGATGATGACGATGTTCAAAATATTTATAGTAATATTAAAATATAAAAAATGTTTATAATAGGTGTCGATCCAGGGATAACAGGTGCGATCTGTTTTTTTAAAAACGGAGAAATATTCGACGTAATTGAAATGCCTAGTATGGCCGAAGGAAAAAAAAATAAAAGACAAATCAATGGTCCCCAAATTTATAATGAAATACTTCAAAGGATTGAGGGAATGAACAAAAAGGAAATTGCTGTAGTAATCGAGCAGGTATCGGCAATGCCAGGCCAAGGAGTAACAAGCATGTTCAACTTTGGTCAATCTTTTGGGGTTTTAAAAGGTATATGTTCTGCAATGCAGCTACCAGTGCACTTCGTAAGGCCTGCAAAATGGAAGAAATATTTTAATTTAATAAAGACCGAAAAAGATGCCAGCAGAACAAAAGTTATTGAAATCTTCCCATATATTTCGTCAAAACTATCAAAAAAAAAAGATTCTAACAAAGCAGATGCGATTTTAATTGCTAGTTTTTTTTATAATACTTACCAAAAAGTCGAGTAAACCTTACAATTATATAAGTCAAATTGATGACACATTTTAGTGTGAATAAGCTTATATGGAAGCAGATATAACATCACAAGCTGTTGGACTAGCTAGCAGTGCAGATTTTTCAATAATGAATTTATTTATAAGAGCAGATGTAATTGTTAAATCAGTAATTATCATTTTAATAGCAGCTTCAGTTTATTCGTGGGCAATAATAATTGATAAAATAAGGTTATTTAAAAAAATTAATAATACATCAGAAGAATTTGAAGAAAAATTTTGGAAGTCAAGATCTGCAGAATCATTTTACAATAGTCTACCAACAAATATAGAAGATCCAATGGCCAATGTTTTTAAAGGCTCAATGCAAGTTGTGATGAAAACAAGATCTAAATCAAATTTACCAGAAAAACTTCAAAGTGTATTAGAAGTAAATATTGAAAAACAAATGAATATAATTGAAAAAAATTATACATTTTTAGCAACAGTTGGGTCTACAGCACCTTTCATAGGACTTTTTGGAACTGTCTGGGGTATAATGAATTCTTTTCAATCTATAGCCATTTCAAGAAATACAAGTTTAGCTATAGTTGCACCAGGAATAGCTGAAGCTTTATTTGCTACGGCTCTGGGTCTTCTTGCGGCAATTCCAGCTGTAGTAGCCTATAATAAATTTAGTAGCGACTCTAGAAAATATTCTCAAAGATTAGAAAATTTTTCAAAAAGATTTATTTCTATAATTTAAGATGGCATTCAATTTAAAGAGAAATAATAATAGGGAGCCGATGAGTGAAATAAATGTTACCCCATTCGTAGATGTTATGTTAGTTCTATTAATAATTTTTATGGTTACAGCACCTCTTTTAACAGTAGGAGTGCAGGTTGATTTACCAGAAAGTTCAGCAGATTCATTGCCTGAAGAGCAAGAACCTTTAACATTAACTATAAATTCAAAAGGTGAAATATTTATTCAAGAAACCAAAGTGGAGTACGAAAAAATTATAGCAAAAATTTTAGCTGTATCAAAGAATAGAACTGATACTAGAATATATGTAAGAGGAGACAAAACAATTAATTACGGAAGAGTACTTGAAATTATGGGGATGTTGTCAGGGTCTGGATTTACAAAAGTTGCTCTTATTTCAGAACCGTACAAAGAAAGATAAATAAGTGTATAAGAATATTATACTTTCATCGACTATACACGTTATGGTAATTATATTAGCTACTTTAAGCCTACCTTTTTTGGCAAAAAAACCTATAGACCTTCCACCAATTATATCTGTGGAATTAATTCAAATAACAGATAAAACAAATATACCTTTTGCCCCAAAGGCAAAAAAGATTATAGAAAAGGTAAAAAAAAAAGAAAAGCTAGTATCAGAACAAGCACCTCCCAAGAAAATTAAAAAAGAAAAACCAGATGCAATACCTTTGCCAGATGAGAAGCCAGAATTAGTAAAAAAAATAGAGGATAAAAAACAAAATCCAGAAAAAATTGATACTGAAATTAAACAAGTATCTGAATTTGAAAAAAAAGAGATGTTTGACCCCAATGCAATAGCTGCACTAATAGATAAATCTAAAGAATTACAAGCAGAAACAAATGTTAAATTAAACAAAACTACTCAATCTCAAGATAAAAATATGGATATTTCGGGTTTAACATTAAGCGAAGAAGATGCTTTAAAAGCCCAAATATTTGGTTGCTGGAGTATACCTTTAGGATTACCATATAATGAAAATTTACTTGTAAGAATTAAACTTAAATTAAAACCAGATGGATCAGTCATTAAGACAGAAATAATGGATCATGCGCGAATGAATAAACCTGGACAAGGTTTTTATAAAGTGTTAGCTGAAAGTGCTTTAAGAGCAGTTAAATTATGCCAACCATTAAGAGTTCCAACCACAGGTTATGAAAGATGGAAAGATTTACAGCTAAATTTTGATGCAAGAGAAATGTTAGAAGGTTAGTAAAAATGAAAAAGATATTATTATTTATTATTGTATTTTTATTTTCATCAAAATCATTTGCCTTAATAACTGTGGATATAACAAGAGGAAATTTAAATCCGTTACCAGTGGCGGTATCTCCAATTTCTTCAGATAAAAACACTAATAACGCTTTGGAAAAAGAATTAGATATAAAAAACCTAGGTTTAGAAATATCTAAAGTAATAGAAAATAACTTAAAAACGACAGGACTATTTAATCCATTAAACAAAGATGCTTTTTTACAAAAACCAGATATTGCACATGTAAAACCTAGATTTGAAGATTGGTCATTAATAAAAGCACAAGCTTTAATCACTGGAAAAGTAGAATTAAATGATAAAAAATTAAGAGTAGAATTTAGACTATGGGACGTTCTCGCAGGTAAAGAAATGCTAGCTTTAGCATTTACAACTGTGCCTAAAAACTGGAGAAGGGTCGGCCATATAATTACAGATAAAGTCTATGAAAGGTTAACTGGTGAAAAAGGATACTTTGATACAAGAATAATTTATGTTGCTGAAGAAGGGCCAAAAACAAAAAGAATAAAAAAATTAGCTATAATGGACCAGGATGGATTTAATACTAAATATCTAACATTAGGAAATGAACTTGTTTTAACTCCTAGATTTAATCCTACAAATCAAATGGTAACTTATTTGTCTTATTTTAAAAATTTACCAAGAGTTTATCTTTTAGATATTGAAACTGGAATTCAAGAAGTAGTTGGAGATTTTCCTGGCATGACTTTTGCGCCAAGATTTTCTCCTGATGGAAAAAAAATAATAATGAGTTTTGCAAAAGATGGTAATTCTGATATTTATACTATGGATTTAGAAAATAGAATTGTTGAAAAAATTACAAACCATCCTGCAATTGATACTTCTCCCTCATATTCTCCAAACGGTAAATATGTGACCTTCAATTCAGATAGAAGTGGATATCAACAAATTTATGTGATGAAAAGTGATGGTTCAAAAGTAAGAAGAATTTCATTTGGAAAAGGTCTTTATGGAACACCTGTATGGTCTCCTAGAGGAGATTTAATTGCATTTACTAAACTACACAAGGGAAAGTTTTATATTGGCGTTATGAGAACAGATGGAAAAGGTGAGAGATTATTAACTGAAAATTATTATCAGGAAGCTCCATCATGGTCACCTAATGGTAGAGTATTAATTTTTTATAGAGAAACAAAATCAGATGATAAAGGAGAAGGCTTTACTGCCAAGCTTTGGTCCATCGACCTTACTGGTTATAACGAAAGATTGGTTAATACCGAAACAGATGCATCTGACCCATCTTGGTCGTCTTTATTAAGCAATTAACTAAATTATCTCTAAAAAACAATAAATAGTGTTGCTTTTTAAGCTTGAAAGATCTATTTAGTTGTGAAAAAGTTCAATAAAAAGATTTAAGGAGCAGTAATGATTTTAAGTAAATTTTATAAAAACATATTTTTAGTGACGTTGTTAAGCTTAGTTTTAACAGCTTGTGCGACGCAAAAAAAAGCAGTCGGACCAGACATGCAAGGCGATGTATATACTGGAACTGATACTGTTAAATATTTAGCGGATGGTGTTGCAGATAGAGTTTTCTTTGCAACTAATGAGTCAATATTAACAACTAGATCAAGAGAAACTTTAAGAAAACAAGCTGCTTGGTTAAGAAAAAATTCAGATGTAAATGTAGTTTTAGAAGGTCATGCAGATGAAAGAGGTACTAGAGAGTACAACTTGGCTTTAGGAGAAAGAAGAGCTAACGCTGCAAAAGATTACCTAATGACTTATGGAATTTCATCAAATAGAATTTCTGTAATCAGCTATGGAAAAGAAAGACCGGTAGATTCAGGATCTAATCCATTGTCTTGGTCAAAAAATAGAAGATCAGTAACAGTTAAAGCAAATTAACATTATTAATAAAGAAAGACCTTAATACTTTTGAAGTATTAGGGTCTTTTTTTTGCCATCATTATAATTACAAATCAATTAAATGTTTTATTTGAAAAGAATTGTATTTAGTTTTTATTTATTAATTTCTATTTTATTTACAGTAAATGCTTACTCTGAAACTAATGAAATTAGCACTATTTTAGAAACTATTCAAAAAGATTTAAAAACTTTGGAGAAGGCAGTATATTCAGACAGTTTTTCTGTTAGCAATAACGAAACCGACTCAAGTCAAAGTTTAAATAGTAATTCAGAAGATGTGTTGACTAGACATTTATTAAAGCTATCAGAGATAGAAAAACAATTTCAAGAACTCACTAATAAGTTTGAAGAAATAAATTTTAAATTAGATAAACTTTCTACAAGATTATCAAAAGTTCAAGCAGATAACCAATTAAGATTTCAACAGCTGGAAACTAAATCAAGTGTAATAAATCAAAGTACCAATAATCAAATTTCTTCTTCAGATAACAACAGTGAAAAAATTTTACCAGGATCGTCAGAGCCTCAAGACCTAGGTTCAATATCTTATAAAGACACAGAAACAAATTTAGAAAATCAACAAACCCAATCTATAGACACAACATCTTTAGTAGTTACCGAAACTTTTGAATCTGAAGAAAAAATATTACCTGAGACTACTCCAAAAAAACAATATGATTTTGCAACAAGTTTTTTAAAAGTTGGCGATTATAACACTGCAGAAAGAGCATTTAGAGAATTTGTTTTAACAAATCCAGAACATGACTTAGCAGGTTCTGCACAATATTGGTATGCAGAGACATTTAGAATTAGACAATTATATACTGATGCTGCGTCAGCTTACTTAGAAGGATATCAAAAATATCCAAAAAGCGAAAAGGCTCCTATAAATTTATTAAAACTTGGAGTATCATTAGTTCAGATTGGAGAAAAAGATCAAGGTTGTTTAATGATTTCAGGAGTTACAAAAGAATATCCTGAAGCTAATCAATCTGTTCTTCAAAAAGCTAAATATGAAGAAAAAAAGTTTGAGTGTAAAAAAAATAATTCATAAAAATTTAGTTAATAATTTAAAAAAACCTAAAATAAAACTTGTTTATAGTGAATTTAAAAAGCCACTAAATTCAAAAAAATTAGCAGTTGCTGTATCAGGCGGAGCTGACAGTTTAGCACTAGCTTATTTAGCAAAATGTTATTCAATATTAAATAAGGTAAAAATAAAATTTTATCATTTAGATCATAAATTAAGACATAATTCTGGGGAAGAAGCTAAATTATTAAAATATAAATTAAAAAAGTTTGATATAAATTGTAAAATTCTAGTTTGGAAGGGAAAAAAACCTAATTCAAATATACAATCTATTGCTAGAGAAAATAGATATAAATTAATTATCAAAGAAAGTATTAAAGATAGGATTAATACAATTTTAGTTGCGCATCATATTGAAGATTTATATGAAAGCTTTCTTTTAAGATTATTAAGAGGGTCTGGATTAAAAGGCTTAGCTTCATTTAGTGCACTTAACACAAAAGCAAAACATAATTTAAATATTAATATTTTAAGACCATTAATTGGTCAGAGTAAAAATGATTTACTTTATATTGTAAAAAATACATTTAACTTTTATTTAAAAGATCCCTCTAATGAAAATAAATATTTTAAAAGAATTAGAATTAGACAATTAATTAATAATTTAAAAAAAGAGGGATTAAATGAAAAAAAATTGAAAATGACAATTAAAAATTTATCAGATTCAAATATAACAATTGATCATTATGTTAAAGAAAATATGAGATTAAACTCAAACTTATCAATATCTAATAATAAAATTAAATGTATGATAAGAAATGAATTTTTTGAACAACCGAATGAAGTAACATTTAGGTCGTTCGGAGAAATTTTAAAAAAAATAAGTGGCAAATATTACTCACCAAGGGGCAAAAGTATTTCAAACGTTCTAAATAGAATAAAATCAAAAAAACTAAATAAGATGACTTTATCAGGATGTATTATTGAAAAATTGAACAATTCATGGATTATTTATGCAGAAAAAAGCAAAAAAAATTAAAAATGTCACAATTTGACACTTGTTTAATATAGAATAATTCTTAATTTATACTTATGAATTTTAAAAATTTAATTATGTGGGTCATAATTGTCTTTCTGACAATAGGTTTATATAATATGTTTAAATCACCTCAAAACTCTGTAAATCAAAAAAACGATATTATATTTTCAGAATTTTTATCAGAAGTTGAAAATGGAAGAGTTGTTCAAGTAGAAATACAAGGCAACAATATTAATGGAATAATGTCAGATGGAAAAAAATTTTCTACTTATTCACCTAATGATCCAAACTTAATTGAAAAACTTTCTGAAAGAGGAGTTAGTATTTCTGCGGCGCCAACCGATGAAAAAATGCCTTCACTACTTGGAGTTCTATTATCATGGTTTCCAATGTTATTATTAATTGCAGTTTGGATATTTTTTATGAGACAGATGCAAGGAGGAAAAGGTGGGGCCATGGGCTTTGGAAGATCAAAAGCAAAAATGATGAATGAATTAAAAGGAAAAGTAACTTTCAATGATGTTGCAGGAGTAGAAGAAGCAAAAGAAGAAGTAGAAGAAGTCGTAGAATTTTTAAGAGATCCTAAAAAATTTAGTAGATTGGGAGGAAAAATTCCAAGAGGCTGTCTGTTAGTTGGTCCTCCAGGAACTGGTAAAACATTGTTAGCCAGAGCTATTGCAGGAGAAGCGGGAGTTCCTTTTTTTACAATATCAGGATCAGATTTTGTTGAAATGTTTGTTGGAGTAGGTGCATCAAGAGTAAGAGATATGTTTGAGCAAGGAAAAAAACATTCTCCATGTATAATATTTATTGATGAGATAGATGCGGTTGGAAGAAGTAGAGGCGCAGGTCTTGGCGGTGGAAATGATGAAAGAGAACAAACATTAAACCAGTTACTAGTTGAAATGGATGGATTTGATACCAATGAAGGTGTTATTATAATTGCAGCTACGAACAGGCCAGATGTTTTAGACCCAGCTTTATTAAGACCTGGAAGATTTGATAGACAGGTTGTAGTTTCGCTTCCAGATATCATCGGTAGAGAGAAAATATTAAAAGTGCATTCAAAAAAAATCACGATGGCATCAGATATAAATTTAAGGACTGTAGCTAGAGGAACACCTGGATTTTCTGGAGCCGATTTAGCAAATTTAGTAAATGAATCTGCTCTTTTAGCTGCAAGAAAAAATAAAAGATTAGTTACGAACCAGGAATTTGAAGAGGCAAAAGATAAGGTGATGATGGGTGCAGAAAGAAGATCAATGGTAATGACAGAAGATGAAAAAAAATTAACTGCATACCACGAAGCAGGACATGCAATCGTAACCATTAACGAAAAAGCAGCCTACCCAATTCACAAAGCTACAATTATTCCTAGGGGAAGAGCACTTGGAATGGTTATGCAATTACCTGAAAAAGATGAAGTATCTCAAACTAGAGAACAATTACACGCTCAAATGGCAATAGCAATGGGTGGAAGAGTAGCTGAAGAAATTATATTTGGGGAAGATAAAGTAACTACTGGAGCATCAAGTGATATTGAACAAGCAACAAAAAGAGCTAGAGCAATGGTTATGAGAGCAGGATTAAGTAAAGAATTAGGCCCAGTTGCTTATGGTGAAAACGAGGAAGAAGTTTTTCTAGGACGATCAGTTGCTAGACAGCAAAATATGTCAGAGGAAACAGCGAAAAAAGTTGATGCTGAAATTAGAAAATTTGTTGAAAAAGGATACGAAAGAGCAAAAACTATACTAAACGAAAAAATTGAAGACTTACATAAATTAGCTAAAGCTTTATTAACTTATGAAACTCTTACTGGTAGTGAGATAGAGGATTTAATTAATAAAAATATTTATCCATCAAATAAAGAAGATTTAAAAGTTGAGGAAAAAGAACAAAGCTCAGCATTAGGATCAATTGGATTAAAACCAAAAATAGTTCATTAATTTATAATGCAGAAATATTACACAAGAGCGTGTAATTTTTACTACGGAAAAAATTCAGAACTTAAAGTAAAAAATAAACTTTCGCTACCACTAAATGGTGACAATAATATTTCTTTTGACCATTTAGAAATTATCACAAGAAAATATAAAAAAAAAATTCATATCAAAGATATCAACAAACAAAATAAAACTATTAAAAAAAATTTAAAAGAAGATTTAAAAATTTTATTAAAAAAAAAAAAATTTAAAAATTTTAATTTAAAAAAAATACCAATATTAATGGGAGTTATAAATTTAACACCTGACAGCTTTTCTGATGGTGGAAAATATAATAAAAATAACAAATCTTTTCATCATGCAAAATATTTAATTAAAAAAGGCTGCAAGATTTTAGATATTGGTGGTGAATCTACAAGACCCGGTTCTAATGAAGTTAAAAAACAAAAAGAATGGAAAAGAATTGTCAAAACAATAAAAAAAATAAATAAATTAAATCAATTTATTTCTATAGATACAAGAAAAAGCTGGATAATGGAAAAAGCGATAAAATTAAATGTGAATATGATTAATGATGTGTCAGGGCTTAACCATGATTCTAATACTATAAATATTTTAAAAAAAACTAATATTCCTTTTGTAATTCATCATATGCAAAGAAACCCAAAAATTATGCAAAAAAATCCTTTATATAAAAATGTCGTTTTGGATATATATGATTTTTTTGATAAAACTATTCGTAAAATAAGAGCAAAAGGTATTAAGCATAAAAATATTATTTTAGACCCGGGTATAGGATTTGGTAAAAACTTGAAACATAATATTACCCTAATAAGCAATATTTCTATTTTTCACTCGCTGGGATTTCCTATATTATTAGGAGTTTCTAGAAAAAGATTCATTAAAGATTTATCTGGAGAAAATGATAGTAAAGAAAGGATAGGTGGAACTATATCATCAAATTTGTTTGCATTAATGCAAGGTGTTCAGTTTTTAAGAGTCCATGATGTAAATGAAGTAAATCAAAGTATAAAAGTTTTTAAATCTTTAAATTTTAAATAATGTTAAAAAAATACTTCGGGACTGATGGAATAAGAGGAAAAGTAAATCAAGGAAATATTAATGGAGAAATGTTTTTTAAATTTGGTTTAGCTGCCGGAACATACTTTAAAAATTTAAAAAAAAATAAACAAATAGCAATTATTGCGAAAGATACTAGATTGTCAGGTTATACCCTGGAACCAGCTTTAGTTTCTGGTCTCGCATCAGCAGGCATGCATGTTTTTACTTTGGGACCTTTACCAACTAATGGACTGGCAATGTTAACAAAAAAAATGAGAGCTAATATGGGAATTATGATTACAGCTTCTCATAACCCCTACTATGACAATGGATTAAAATTGTTTGGACCTGATGGTCTAAAACTTTCTGATAAAATTGAGAAAAAAATCGAAAAATTAATAGACTCAAAAATTGTAAAAAATTTATCTAGGCCAGAAGTTCTTGGGAGAGTAAAAAGATTAGAGGATGCTAACGAAACATATATTGAAATATTAAAAAAAAACTTTCCAAAAAAATTTAGTTTAAAAGGAATAAAGATTGCAATAGATTGCGCAAATGGAGCGGCTTATAAGTCAGGACCAAAACTTTTTAAATCATTAGGTGCAAAAGTTTACAACATCGGAACTTCTCCAAACGGATTGAATATCAATCAAAAATGTGGCTCAACCTTCCCAAAAAAAATCAAAAATTTAGTCAAAAAACATCGAGTAAATCTAGGCATATCTTTAGATGGAGATGCTGACAGGATAATTTTATGCGATGAAAAGGGAAAAATAATTGATGGAGATCAAATAATTGCAATGCTGGCCAATAGATGGAAAAGAAAAAAAATACTTAAAGGTGGAGTGATTGGGACATTAATGTCAAATTATGGTTTAGAAAAATATTTTAAAAATAAAAAAATTAAATTCATTAGAGCTAATGTTGGAGATAGATTTGTGAAGGAAAAAATGCAAAAAAATAATTTTAATTTGGGTGGAGAACAGTCTGGACACATAATCCTTGGTAAATTTGCTACAACTGGAGATGGTTTACTTGTAGCTTTAGAGGTTTTATTTTCGATGAGAAAAGGAAAAAAAGCTAGCGACTTATTCAATATGTTTAAACCAACACCTCAAGTTTTAGAAAATATAGCAGTTAAAGATAAATTAATTATCAATTCTAAAAAATGTAAAAAAGCAATTAGGCTGGCATCAAAATTAATTAAAAATAATGGCAGGATGCTCGTGCGTAAGTCAGGAACTGAGCCAAAAATTAGAGTTATGGGCGAGTCAGAAAATAAAGTATTATTATTTAAATGTATAAATTTAGTTAAAAGGTCTATTAAATAAATTGAAACCTAAATCTAAAGTACTAGTTATCGCTGGCTCAGATTCCTCAGGAGGTGCTGGCATTCAAGCAGATATAAAAACTATTACTTCACTAGGATCGTATGCAATGACAGCAGTTACAGCCATTACCTCTCAAAATACGCAAGGTGTAAAATCTATATTCTCTGTTCCTGCAGCAGATATATCAAAACAAATTGAATTTACTTCCAAAGATATAAAGCCCGATGCAATTAAAATTGGAATGCTACACTCTAAAGGTATTATTAAATCGGTTTTAAAATCTTTAAAAAAAATAAATGCAAAAAAAATAATTTTAGATCCTGTAATGGTTGCAAAAGGAGGAACAAGATTAATTAATACCCAGAGTATAAAGATACTTAAATTAAATCTTATAAAAAAAGTATCTTTAATAACCCCAAATATTCCTGAGGCTGAAATTTTAACTAATACAAAAATAAATACTTTAGAAGATATGATTAAATCTGGAAAAATATTACTAATGTTGGGAGCTAAAAATGTTTTAATTAAAGGTGGTCATTTGAAATCAAATATAATGCAAGATGTTTTATTATATGGAAAAAAAATTTCAATATTTAGAAATAAAAAAATAAAAACAAAAAATACTCATGGTACGGGATGTACTTTATCAAGTGCCATAGCTACATATTATTCATGTGGAAAAACATTAAACACATCTTGTTATATGGCAATTAAGTATGTTAACCATGCAATAAAAACAGGACCAAATTATGGAAAAGGCCACGGACCAATAAACCATTTGAATATAATAAACATAGATAAAAATTTTAAATGAGAAATATAGTTGTAGTAGGATCACAATGGGGAGATGAAGGAAAGGGAAAAATTGTAGATTGGCTATCAAGTGAAGCAGATGTAATAGTAAGATTTCAAGGAGGACACAACGCAGGGCACACTTTAGTTATTGATGGCGTTACATATAAATTAAGATTATTACCTTCTGGAATAGTTAGAAAAAATAAAATTTCTATAATAGGTAATGGTGTTGTAATTGATCCTTGGGCATTAGTTGAAGAAATTGATGAAATAAATTCAAAAGGTGTAGAAGTTACAAAAAATAATTTAATAATTTCAGAATCTGCAAATTTAATTTTACCTTTTCATAGAGAAATTGATGAAATTAGAGAAGATGCAGCAGGAAAATCTAAAATAGGTACAACAAGAAGGGGCATTGGTCCTGCCTATGAAGACAAAGTAGGCAGAAGGTCAGTTAGAGTAATGGATTTAGCTTCAGAAAAGAGTATTGATGAAAGATTAGACTCAGCTCTTTTTTATCACAATCTAATAAGAAAGGGTCTTGGAAAAGAAATTTTTCAAAAAGATAAAATTAAAAAAGACTTAATTGAAATAGCTCCAAAAATATTAAAATTTTCACAAGCAGTTTGGAAAAAAATTGATGAATTTAAATTAGAAAAAAAAAAAATTTTGTTTGAGGGTGCTCAAGGTATATTGCTTGATGTTGACCATGGAACCTATCCATTTGTTACATCATCCAACACAGTCGCTTCATCCGCAGCTACAGGATCTGGTTGTGGTCCAAATTCTATTGATTATGTTTTAGGAATTACTAAAGCATACACAACTAGAGTTGGGGAAGGTCCTTTTCCTACAGAATTAAATGATGCCGTAGGGGAGACACTTGCAAATAAAGGAAAAGAATTTGGGACAGTTACTAGTCGAAAAAGAAGATGTGGATGGTTTGATGGAGTACTTGTTAAACAAACCATAAAAATTTCTGGAATTAATGGAATTGCTTTAACTAAACTAGATGTTCTAGATGAATTAGACGAAATTAAAATGTGTATTGCTTATAAACTTAATGGTAACGAAATTGGTTATCTTCCTGCTTCTGCAGAAGAACAATTTAAAGTAAAGCCTATTTATAAAATTTTTAAAGGTTGGAAAACTTCAACGAAAGGTATTAAAAATTTTGGTGACCTTCCTAATAATGCTAAAATTTATATAAAGGAATTAGAAGCTTTCTTGGAAACTAAGGTGTCTAGTATTTCTACAAGTCCAGAAAGAAAAGATACTATATTAATTGAAGATCCTTTTAAGATTTAATTTGCTGATAAAAGATTTTTTGATTTAGCAGAATTTAACATATGTTTCTGTAATTTTTCAAAAGCTTTATTTTCAATTTGTCTTATTCTTTCTCTACTAATTTTATATTTTTTACTTAAATCTTCTAGTGTAAAAGGTTCATCGCTTAGTCTTCTAGAGTATAAAATTTCTCTTTCTCTATCGTTTAATATTTTAATAGAGTCTTGCAAGAGATCTTTTCTTTGCTCCATCTCCTCTTTTTGAGCAAATTTAAGTTCTTGATCCATTTCACTATCTACAATCCAATCTTGCCATTGATCCCCATCTTCTCCAATTGGAGCGTTCAAAGAATGTTCTTTTCCACTAAGTCTTCTATTCATTGAAACCACTTCATCCTTGCTCACAGAAAGCTTTTGAGCTATTTCATTTGCATGTTCATCTTTTAGATCACCTTCAGAACGAGGAGCTATTTGATTCTTAATTTTTTTCAAATTAAAAAATAATTTTTTCTGGGCTGTTGTTGTTCCTATTTTTACAAGGCTCCAAGATCTTAAAATATATTCTTGAATAGAAGCTTTAATCCACCACATTGCATAAGTTGCTAATCTAAAACCTTTTTCAGGTTCAAATTTTTTTACTGCTTGCATTAAACCAATATTTCCCTCTGAAATCATTTCATTCACTGGAAGGCCATATCCTTTATATCCCATTGCTATTTTAGCTACTAAACGTAAATGACTTGTAACAAGTTTTTCAGCAGATTTTAAATTTCCAGTATCTCTCCAATTTTTTGCTAACATATATTCTTCTTCCGCATCTAGCATTGGAAATTTTTTTATTTGTGCCAAGTAAGCAGACAAACCTCCCTCGTTAGATAAAGCCGGTAAGTTGTAGTTTTTTGTATTAGATGTCATTTTCAATGTTTATTTAATAAAGATAAATAATTTTACAATGCTTTTTATTTACACGCTTTTCCTAGTTTTTTTAGTATATTTTCTAAATTTTTTGGCAGATTTGATTCAAATTCTAATTTTTTATCAGTTCTGGGGTGAATAAAACCCAAAACTTTAGCATGTAAAAATTGTCTTTCCAAAGATATAATATTACTTTCAAGTTCAGCATCTATATTTTTAATTTTTTTAAATTTTTTCTTATATTTTTTATCTCCCAAAATACAGTTTCCTTTAAAACTCATATGAACTCTAATTTGATGAGTTCTCCCAGTTTCAAGTTTACATTCTATAAAACTAAAAGTGGGTATATTTTTATTTTCAAAAACTTTAAGTGTTTTATAATTTGTAATTGCTCTTTTCCCTTTAATAACACTTACTTCCATAAGCTGTCTATTTTTAGAACTTCGTTTAATATATGTATCAATCTTCCCACTTTGCGGCCTAAGCTTTCCCCAAATTAATAATTGATAAATTCTTTTAATTGTATGTTCACTAAATTGTTTGGATAATTTTTCGTGTGAAAAATTATTTTTTGCAACAACTATTAATCCAGAAGTTTCCTTATCAATTCTATGAACAATTCCTGGTCTAAGTTTGTCCCCAATACTTGATAAATTTTTACTATCGTAATTTATCAATGCGTTTACTAATGTTTTATCATAGTCTCCTGCACCGGGGTGCATAGATATACCTGAGGGCTTGTTTAATACTATAAGATCTTTGTCTTCATAAATTATATCTAATTTAAAGTTATATGGTTTAAGCGAAGCTTTACTGGGCTCAGGAATTTCAAGGCTTATAGTATCTCCAATTTTTATTTTTTTTGATGGGTCTTCTATAATAATATGGTTTACTTTTAATCTTTTGTTTAAAATTAAATTTTTAATTCTAGTTCTGCTTAGATCTTTTTCATTATTTGATATAAATTGATCTATCCTTTTACCTTGTTCATTAACGTTAACAATTAAATTGATGGTATTTTTCATAAATTATAATAATAATACTATATGCGCTTGTAGCTCAACTGGATAGAGCGCCAGATTTCGGCTCTGGAGGTTCAGGGTTCGACTCCTTGCGAGCGCACCAGCATTCAATCTTTAATCATTAATCTACAGGTTAAATCCACTCTATGAAGCCATATCTTCTTATTATAAAAATACTCATCTACTGCACTCCTAACTCCTTGACAAAGCCCATAATCATCTATGTGTAAAATGCCGCCTTTTTCGAGCCTAGGATACAATATTTCTAATTGAAGTTTAGTAGTATTGTATAAATCTGTATCAAGTCTCAATAATGAAATTTTTTTGGGTAAATTTTCCTCTTTTTTTAAAGTTTCTAAAATATTACCTTTAATTAATATCGGTTGGTATTTTTCAATTAAATTAAATTTTTCTAAATTTTTTTCTACCTCTTGTTTACTTGGGTAAAAATTCTTTTGAGCTTTAAAATCCTCTGGATCAACTTTTTTTCCTTTAACGGTGAAATCTTTTTCACTAATTGTATTATCTAAAAAACCTTCCTCAAAAGTATCAAAGCCGTATATTTTGGAATTTAATTTATTTTTTTGAACATAAGAACAAATTATACCAAGACTACCTCCTTTAAAAACTCCACATTCTACAACATCTCCCTGTATTTTTTTATCAGATATATAATTTATAGATTGTATTAAAGACCAAATATTTTCTTTTCTACAAAGAGAAATTTCCAATGCTCTATTTATATTTATTTTATCTTCTTCATTTATTTCAACTATTGAGTTATGTCTCCGTTCATAAAAATTATTTTTTCTGACAATTTTAAACCCAAAAAGCGAAAAAAAATTCTTTAAAATTTTTTTAAATATATTTTTTTCTTCCTCATAAGAACTTGTCATTTTATTCTCCAATATTTATCAAAGACCCTTTTTTTCGTGCCTGACTAAAAGAATAGTAGAATAAGGATATTCCAAGAAACAAGTAAATACCATTTAAATATAATGCTTCAACTATATTTGAATAATTGACCTCTTTGTTTACCAGAATAGATCTTGCTTCTTCAAAAATATACACAAGCGGTAGACCTCTAGCTATAGTTTGAAAAAATTGAGGTAATATTTCTATTGGATAATATATACAGCCAAGTGGTGCCAATAAAAATAAAGAAGACCAGGCTATATTTTCAAAAGCTGGTCCGTACCTTAATAATCCAGAAGATACAAAAAGACCTAATGTAATTCCAAAAATATATAAACTTAAAAATAAATAAAACAAAGGTACACCAAGATTTAAAATAGAAATTCCAAACAACGGACTTGTTATAAGTATAGCTGGAACCAATCCTATTAAAGTTCTAATGAGCGCAGTAATTATCAATGAAGTAATTATTTCACTTATCTTCATAGGTGCAATAAACAAATTTGTAAAATTTCTACTCCAGATTTCTTCTAGAAATAACATGTTAAAACTTATGCTTGATCTAAATAGGAAATCATAAAGAATTGCACAAGTTAAAATAACCCCAACAGTATTATTATAGTAGTCACTGTGGATAGAAAAAAATTTTGAGATAAATCCCCATAAAATTATTTGGATTGTTGGCCAATATATTAGATCTAATATTCTTGGAAGTGAACTTTTAATAAGAAAAAAATGCCTTAAAAAAAGTCCAAAAATTCTTTTAAAATTCATCATCAACCTTATTAAGTTTTAAAAAAACTTCTTCGAGATTAGTTTTACCATGTTTTTTAATTAATTCGTTTGGTGCACCCTTATCAATTATTTCACCATCTTTCATCATCAATACATTTTTACATAATCTTTTTACTTCATCCATATTATGTGATGCCAAAAGTATAGACATATTTTTTTCTTTTGAAATTTTTTCAATAAAGGATCTGACATAATTTCCTGTTTCAGGATCTAATGAAGCAGTAGGTTCATCTAAAAATAATATTGAAGGATCATTAATCAAAGCCTTTGCTAAACTGACTCTATTTTTCTGTCCTGATGAAAGTTCACCAGTTTGTTTATTTAGAAATTCTTTTAATCTTAATTTTTCAGTTAAATATTCAATTCTACTTTTTACTTTTTTTACTCCATATAGATGTCCATAAACAATTAAATTCTCTTTTACTGATAGTTTTTTTGGTAACTCAATATAAGGGGAAATAAAATTCATTTTATGAAGTAGAGAGATTCTATTTTTATCTATATCCTCTCCATTAATTAATACTTTTCCTGAAGTTGGTTTTAATAAGCCAAGCATCATTGCTATCGTAGTAGTTTTTCCACAGCCATTGGGTCCAAGCAAACCTAAAATTTCATTTTCATTTATTTTAAAATTAATATTTTTAACAGCTTCTTTTTTTGAATAGTTTTTTGATAGATTTTCAACAATTATTAATGTTTTCATTATTTTTTTGAAGCTCTTATTAATCTATCATTAATGGCAAGACCAAATCCTTTATTAGGAATTTTTTCTATTGCAATACTTTTATAATTTTTGTTTTTAATAATTCGCATTGTTTTATATAAATTTTTTGCTGCTTCCTTAAGATTTTTATTTTTACTTAAATAATAAAAGTTTTTATCAGAAAATTTCCTTTTTTTTATTGCTATAAATGCCTCATTTAATTTTATACTTTTAGCGTTTAATCGAATAGGTATTCCAGGTGAATAATGAACTTTACTTTGACCAGGTGAAATCATTTTTTTCTTATTTTTTCTAAATTTTAGTTTTGTTTTAAGAATTTTGTTTATTTTTGATATTTCAGTTCCTCCAAGTCTAAGAATTTGTGGTGTTTTAATTAAATTAATTATAGTTGATTCCAAACCTATTTTTGATCTACCCCCATCAAGAATAAATTTAATTTTTTTTCCAAATTCGTCTTTAACATCATCTGCAGATACAGCACTTATTTTTTTTGTAATATTGGCGCTAGGTGCTGCCAAAGGATAATCTAATAAATTTAAAAGTTTTTTTGATAGATTATTTTTCGGAAATCTTACTGCAAGTGTATTTTTTTTATTATTAACAAATTTGGAAATTCTACTTTTTTTTTTTAATTTTAAAACAAATGTAATTGGCCCTGGGCAAAGTTTTTTATATAAGAGATAAAAATTTTTATTAAGGTCACAATCACTTTTAAGTTGTTTTAAGCTTGAGTAATGAACTATGGCAGGGTTATTTTTAGGTCTTTTCTTTAACTTATAAATTTTTTTAACAGCAGTATTTGAATATGCGTTAGCTGCTAATCCATAAACAGTTTCAGTAGGTATTGCTATGCAATATCCGCTATCTAGCAGCATCTTTGCCTTTTTAATATTTGCAAGATTATTTTTCATGTATTATGACCAACTAATATATGAAAGAAAAAAATTTGCCAGATGATATTAACTCAAGATCATTAGAAGATTTAACAAAAGAAGCAGACGCAATTATAGATCAGTTAGAAAAAAGTAAGAATTTAGAAAATTCCCAAGAAGAATATCAAAAATTGATCAAATTAAATAATTTAATAGAAAAAAAATTTCAGACAATCTCAAAAAAAATCAGTGAAAAAACTAGACAAAAAATTAATAATATTTTGAATAAAAATGATTAAAGAGATTAATAAAGTTGCAAAAGATACAAATTTTTTTTTAAATTCATATTTAAAAAAACAAACCACATCAGAACTTTTATATCCAATGAAGTATAGTTTGTTACCAGGCGGTAAAAAGATTAGATCTAAAATTTTAATTGATGTTGGAAGAATTTTTAATTTAAACTATAAAAATTTAATCAAAATTGGAGCCGCGATCGAATGTATTCACGCATATTCACTTGTCCATGATGATTTACCTTGCATGGATAATGACGATATTAGAAGAGGAAAATTGTCAACACATAAAAAGTTTGGAGAAGCAACAGCAGTCCTAGCTGGCAATTCTCTGCTAACTTTGGCATATGAAATTTTAAGTGATAAAAATTTGTTAATTAAAGATGATAAAAAGTTAAAATTAATAAAACTAATCTCTAAAAGTTCAGGCCATTCAGGCATAGCTGGAGGACAATATTTAGATCTAAAATATGAAAAAAAAAAGAAATCACTAAATAGAATAATTCATATGCAAATAAAAAAGACAGGAAAATTATTTTCTTTTAGTTGTTTAGCCCCAGTAATATTGGCTAACAAAAATAATAAAATTTTTAATAAATTTATAAAAATTGGAAATGAAATAGGATTGTTATTTCAAATTTCTGACGATTTAATTGATTTTAAAGGAAATTCAAAACAAGCAGGAAAAAAAACTAATAAGGATAAAAAAAAAGGAAAAGCTACTATAATTAATTTACTTGGTCATAAAAATACCATTAAATATGTTAATAATTTAAAAATAAAAATTTTTAATAAACTTGAACCTTATGGAAAAAAAAGTGATAGTTTAAAAAAAACTATTTCTTTTATTATTAATAGAAAAAAATGAAAAAAAATTACCAATATTTAGATAAAGTAAATTTCCCATCGGATATAAAAAATTTAAAACGTTCTGAGTTAAAAATTTTAGCTAAAGAAGTTCGTCAAGAGTTAATTGATACAGTTTCAGTGACAGGTGGACATTTAGGAGCTGGATTGGGAGTTGTTGAGCTAACAATTGCACTACATTATGTTTTTGACACACCAAATGATAAATTAATTTGGGATGTGGGTCATCAATCTTATCCTCATAAAATATTAACAGGTAGAAAAGACAAGATAAAAACTTTAAGACAAGGAAATGGATTATCTGGTTTTACAAAAAGATCTGAGAGCGAATACGATCCTTTTGGTGCTGCACATAGCTCTACATCTATATCATCTGCACTAGGAATAGCAGTTGCAAATAAACTTTCAAAAAAATCTGATCAAGTTGTTGCAGTAATTGGTGATGGTGCAATAAGCGCTGGAATGGCATATGAAGCAATGAATAATGCGGGCGTTTCAAAAACAAAACTGATTGTTGTTTTGAATGATAACGACATGTCAATTGCAAAACCCGTTGGGGCGATGAGTACTTACTTAGCAAAACTATTATCTACAAAATTGTATTTTAGTTTAAGAGAAACTATTAAATTAATTATATCTGCGTTTTCGAAAAGATTTAGTGATAAAGCAGGCAAAGCTGAAGATTTCCTAAGATCTGCTGTAACAGGGGGGACTTTATTTAATTCTCTAGGTTTTTATTATGTTGGTCCAATAGACGGTCACGATATTGATGACCTTATTCCAGTTTTACAAAATGCTAAAAATTTAAATCATGATGGACCAATTATGATTCACATAAAAACAAAAAAAGGAAAAGGTTACGAATTTGCTGAAAAATCTAGTGACAAATTTCATGGTGTAGCTAAATTTGATATAAAAACTGGAATACAACAAAAATCAAAATCCAATACTCCATCTTATACAAAAGTTTTTGCAAATACTTTGATCAAACATGCTGAAAAAGATAGTAAGATCGTAGGTATTACTGCTGCAATGCCATCAGGAACTGGAATGGACTTATTTGGAAAAAAATTTCCATCTAGAATGTTTGATGTGGGTATTGCTGAACAACATGCGGTGACATTTGCTGCAGGACTTGCAACAGAGGGGTATAAGCCATATGCAGCAATATATTCAACTTTTTTACAAAGAGCTTATGACCAGGTAGTTCATGATGTGGCAATTCAAAGTTTACCAGTAAGATTTGCAATTGATAGAGCTGGTCTAGTTGGTGCAGATGGACCAACTCATGCAGGTTCATTTGATGTAACTTATTTATCAACATTACCAAATTTTATAGTAATGGCCCCAAGTGATGAAGGAGAACTTATAAAAATGATTAATACATCAATTGATATAAATAATAATCCATCAGCAATTAGATATCCAAGAGGTAATGGTTTTGGTGTAGAAATTCCTTCAATTGATGAAAAAATAAAAATAGGTAAAGGTAGAGTAATATTTGAAGGAAAAAACATTGCAATTTTAAATTTTGGTGCAAGATTGCAAGAATGTATTTTGGCAAAGGAAAATTTAAATAAAAAGGGAATTAATCCGACGATAATAGATGCAAGATTTGCTAAACCACTAGATGAAAATTTAATTTGGCAGATAGCTGCAGATCATCAGTATTTAATTACTATTGAAGAGGGATCAATCGGTGGCTTTGGTTCTCATGTAACCAATTTTTTAACAGAAAAAAACTTACTAGACTCCAATCTAAAGATAAGAACTATGACTTTACCAGACCAATTTTTAGATCATGATACTCCTGTACAAATGTATAAACAGGCAGGCTTAGATTCAAATTCAATTGAACAAAAAGTATTAGATTTATTAAATTCAAAAATTATTGTTCAAAAACAAAACTAAAATTATTTTCCACATTGAGCTTTATGCAATAAATAATGATCTAATAAAACACAATGCATCATAGCTTCTCCAATTGGCACAGCCCTTATTCCTACACAAGGATCATGTCTACCTTTAACTGAAATAGAAGTATTTTTACCAAATTTATCTATAGTTTTTCTATTTATTAGAATTGATGAAGTTGGTTTTACACCAAATGAAACTACTATCTCTTGTCCACTAGATATTCCACCAAGAATTCCTCCTGCATTATTAGATAAAAATTTAGTTTTTTTACCTTTCTGTGAAATTTGGTCAGAGTTTTGTTCCCCAGTTAAAATTGCTGAATTCATTCCTGAACCTATATTAACTCCTTTTACTGCATTAATGCTCATCATAGCCGCAGCAAGATCCATGTCCAACTTGGAATATATAGGCGCACCTAGACCTACAGGCACTCCTTTTGCTCTTACTTCTATAACAGCACCACACGAGGAGCCTGATTTTCTGATGCTTAATAAATATTTTTCCCAAAGTTTTAAAATTGATTTATCAGGACAGAATAATGCATTTTTATTTATAAATTTATCATTCCACTTTTTTAAATCACATCCAAGTATTCCTAGTTGAGTAACTGCACCCACTACTTTATATTTTTTTCCGATTTTGTTTTTCATAACCTTTTTTGCAATAGCTCCTGCAGCTACTCTCGCAGCAGTTTCCCTGGCCGACTGTCTGCCTCCACCTCTATAATCTCTAATTCCATATTTTTTAAAATATGTAAAATCAGCATGACCAGGTCTAAATTTATTTTTTATCGTTTCATAGTCTCTTGATCTCATATCTTTATTATAGATAATCATAGAAATAGGAGTGCCAGTTGTTTTTCCTTCAAAGGTACCTGATAATATATTCACTTTATCATCTTCCTTTCTCTGAGTAGTAAATTTGGATTGACCAGGTCTCCTTTTATTCAATTCATTCTGAATATCTTTTTCTTCAAGTTTTATATTGGGCGGACAACCATCAACTACACAACCAATTGCTATACCATGAGATTCTCCCCATGTAGTGAAACGAAATAGCTTTCCAAAAGTATTAAATGACATTAAATATATTATATAAGTTATTTTGTTAAAATTATGAATCAAAAAAATTCATTAGATTTGGATATATGCTTTATGGATTTAGAGAATCCAATAGAACTCTTCGATAATTGGTTCAATGAAGCTAAAAAGACTGAAATAAATGATCCAAATACACTCGCATTGGCGACAGCTGACAAGAATGGGGTGCCTTCAGTTAGAATGGTTCTATTGAAAGATTTTAGTAAAAATGGATTTGTTTTTTATACAAATTTAAATAGTGTTAAAAGTGCAAATTTAAAAAATAATCCTTACGCCTCAATGTGCTTTCATTGGAAAAGTTTATTGAGACAGATAAGAATAAATGGAAAAATTTCACAAGTACATGATAATGAAGCTGACGAATATTTTACAAGCAGGCCTTATGGCAGTAAGATCGGAGCCTGGGCATCAGAACAAAGTACTATATTAAAAAATAGACATGAATTATATCAATCTATCGAGAAGTTTAAAAAAAAATATCCAGATAAAAATAGTGTACCAAGACCAAAATATTGGTCTGGCTGGAACTTAATTCCTAAAGAGATTGAATTTTGGCTAGACGGTGAAAATAGAATTCATCAAAGATTAAAATATTTTATAAATAAAGAAGGTAAATGGGAAAGGTTTTTGCTTAGTCCTTAAAATGATCTTTCCAAACTAAAAGATGTTAAATTTTTAAGTATCTCTTTTTCTTTTGTTTCTTTAAATATGCTTAAAGAATTTGATGCAAGATTTATAAAATACTCAGCCTTTACATAACAGTCATTAATTATGTTATAATTTTTTATCAAAGTTAAAACTTTTTTAAATTCAAATTCTGATCTTTTTTTACTTTCAAATATTTCTTTTAATTCTTTTTTTTCATTATTATCTGCTTTTTGATAAAGCAATATAATTGGCAATGTTATTTTTCCTTCATAAAAATCGTTTCCTATTTCTTTACCAAATAGTTTTAATTCTGAGTTATAGTCTAAAGTGTCATCAGCAATTTGAAATGTTAAACCAAGATTTTTTCCATAAAATCCTAATGCTTCTTTTATTTTATTTTCTTTATTAGACAATATAGAACCAACTTTAGTAGAAGCAGCAAACAGCGAAGCAGTTTTTGCAGAAATAATCTTTAAGTATGTTTCTTCTAACATATCAGTTTCCCCCTTATGTTGAAGTTGTAATATTTCCCCCTGAGAAATTTCAGCAGATGTCGATGAAAGAAGCTTTAAAACTTCTTGGCTGTTATCTTCAACCATCATTTCAAAGCACCTGCTTAGCAAATAATCACCTAGTAAAATTGAAGACTGATTTCCCCATATACTATTTAAAGTTTTTTTTCCTCTTCTTATTTCTCCATTATCTATTACGTCATCATGCATTAAGGTTGCAGCGTGAATTAACTCTACACATGCCGCAAGATTAATATCTCTGCCTCCTTTTGAATATCCACAAAGTTTCGCTGATCCTAAAGTTAAAAGTGCTCTTAACCGTTTACCACCTGTTCTTATATGGTAATTAGTCATTTCTCCCACTAAGTCTACTTTACTTGATAATTTTGATTTAATCTTTTCCTCAACTAAAACTAGTTTATCTTCTACAGAATTTTTGAGCTCTAAATATGAATTGTTTATTCGTTTTTTTAACTGAACTACGGTTCCCATGGTAATAAGTTAGTACAATTGTCACAATATTATACTTATCAATTGACGCACCCTAAACTACAACTATAAGGAGACTTTATATTAAATCAAAAATTCTGTAAGCATTATTTATGTTCTCTTTTTTTAAAAAAAAAAAAATTATTCCACATATAAGGCTGTCCGGTGTTATTGGATCTGCTGGTAGATTTAAACAAGGTATTGATTTTTCAGGTCAGCAAGAAATTATAAAAAAAGCTTTTACATTTAAAAAGTCAAAAAGCATAGCGATATCAATTAATTCTCCAGGTGGCTCCCCTGTCCAATCTCATTTAATTCATGATTATATAAGACAGTTGGCTAAAAAAAATGAAAAAAAAGTTATAGTTTTTGCCGAAGATGTTGCGGCATCTGGTGGATACTTAATAGCTTGTGCAGGAGATGAAATATATGCAAATTCAAGTTCAATAGTTGGTTCAATAGGTGTTATCTCAGCTTCATTTGGTTTTCAAGATGCTATCAAAAAAATTGGTGTTCAAAGAAGAGTTTATACCGCTGGAAAAAATAAAAGCACTTTAGATCCTTTTAAAGAAGAAAAAGAAGAAGATATTGAAAGAATAAAAAAATTACAACTAGAGCTACACTCAGATTTTATTGAAGTTGTAAAAAAAAGCAGAGGGTCAAAACTTAAAGATCCTGAAAAAAATAATACTTTTACCGGAGAATTTTGGTCAGGCACTGCATCAATGAAATTAGGATTAATAGATGGCATTGGTAATGCAGAACAAATTTTAAGAGAAAAATTTGGAGAGGACATAATTATAAAAAAACTAGAGAAGCAAAAAAGTTTTATAGCAAAAAAACTGTCATCTTCTATAGATAATCAAATTGATAATATAGCTAGCGTGATAGAGGAAAGAGCCTTGTGGCAAAAATTTGGTTTATAAATGCCAAAAAAAATAAAAAAAATAAAAAAAATAAAAAAAAAAAATAAACCTATATTCCAATCTTTTCAAGATACAATATTAAATTTACAAAAATATTGGAGCAAACAAGGTTGTGTTATTGTGCAACCTTACGACATGGAGGTGGGAGCTGGAACATTTCATCCTGCAACTACCCTAAGATCTTTAGGACCAAAACCTTGGAAAGTTGCATATGTGCAACCATCAAGAAGACCAACTGATGGAAGGTATGGAGATAATCCAAATAGATTACAACATTATTATCAGTTTCAAGTTTTAATAAAGCCATCTCCAAAAGAAATAAAAAAACTTTACTTAAACAGCCTAAATGTTATTGGCATCAGCCACAAAGATCACGATATTAGATTTGTTGAAGATGACTGGGAAAGTCCAACTCTTGGAGCTGCAGGACTTGGCTGGGAAGTTTGGTGTGATGGAATGGAAATAACTCAATTTACTTATTTTCAACAAATGGCTGGAATAGAATGCAATCCTATTTCAGTAGAGTTAACATATGGGCTTGAAAGACTTTGTATGTTTACCCAGGAAAAAAACAATGTGTTTGATTTAGCTTGGAATAACGAAGGTATTTTATATAAAGATGTATTTCATCAATCAGAAAAAGAATTTTCGAAATATAATTTTGAAATTGCCAATACAAATAATCTTTTCAAAATCTTTGACATGCTAGAAGATGAAGCAAGATCTTTAACGAAAAATAATCTTTCACTTCCAGCATATGATCAATGCTTAAAAGCAAGCCACGTATTTAATATATTAGATGCAAGGGGTGTAATTAGTGTGGCACAAAGAGCAGAATTTATTGCTCGTATCAGAGACTTAGTTAAAGGTGTAGGGCAGATATGGCTTGAAAGCCAAAACTAAAATGTCAGAGTTTTTTTTAGAATTATTTAGTGAAGAAATGCCTGCAAATTTACAATCTGCGGCAAGAGAAAATCTATTAAATAATTTTCAAAATTTTTTCGATAAAAAAAATATTATCTATAACAAAGATGTCAAAACTTTTTCTACCCCAAATAGACTAGTCATATGTTTTAAAAATATTAGCAACGAAATAATCCAAAAAGCTGAGGAAATTCGTGGTCCAAATATTAATGCACCAGAAAAAGCAGTCGATGGATTTATAAAATCAAATAAAATTGAAAAAAAAAATATCTATAAAAAAAAAACTGACAAAGGTGAATTTTACTTTTATAGGAAGCAAACAATCAAGATTAATGTTAAAGATATTTTAATTAGCCAAATCCCCATAATATTGGGCAGAATACCATGGAAAAAATCAATGAAATGGGGAGACCATAGTCTGTACTGGGGAAGGCCGCTAAAGTCGATTATGGCAATATTTAATGGAAAAACTTTGAATTTTAAGTTTTATCATATTGAAAGCTCAAATTTTACTTATATTGATAAAAATTTTGAAGAAAAAATAAAGAAATTCAAGACTTTTGATAAATATCTATCCTTTTTTAAAAATCTTAAAATAATTATAGATAATGAAAAAAGAAAAGATCTAATTGAATTGGAATTATTAAAGTTATCTAAAAAAAAAAATTTAATAACTAATATAAATAAAAATTTATTAAACGAAGTATCTAATATTGTTGAAAAGCCAAAAATTATATTATGCTCATTTGATAAAAAATTTTTAAAAATTCCTAAGGAAATAATAATCATTGCAATGCAACAACATCAAAAATATTTTCCTACAGAAAATGAAAATGAAGAATTGACGAATAATTTTTTCGTTGTCTCAAATCAGCAAGATACTAAAGGGTTGATTAAATTAGGCAATGAAAGAGTAATAGAGGCAAGATTGAGAGATACAGAATTTTTTTGGGAAAAAAATAAATCACAAAGCCTAATAAAACAAGTTTCAAAATTAAAAAATATTAATTATTTTAAAGGCTTAGGAAATTATTATGATAAAACTCAAAGAATAAGAAAATTAAGTGGTCAAATCTCAGATGAATTGTTAATAAGTAAAGAAAAAATTGAAGTAGCATCTTCAATCTGCAAAATTGATCTCTTATCAGATTTGGTGGGTGAGTTTCCTGAATTACAAGGAATATTAGGAGGTTACTTTGCAGATTCCCAAGGTTTCGACAAGGATATTTGTTTAGCTGTTAGAGAACATTATCTTCCAGTCGGAAGCGAAAGTAAAATTCCAAAAAAACCATATAGTTTTGCTCTATCATTAAGTGATAAAATAGACACTCTAGTAGGTTTTTTTGGAATAAATATTAAACCGTCAAGTTCAAAAGATCCTTACGCATTAAGAAGGTTATCATTTGGATTGATTAGAATTATTTTAGAAAATAATAAAAAAATTAAATTAAAAGATTTAATAAATTATTCCTCTCAATTATATAATGAACAAAATATTAATTTTGATACTAATAAGATTCAAAGAGATCTAGTTGAATTTATCAAGGAAAGATTTAAATTTTTTATGAGAGAAAAAGGCATAAGACAGGATATTATAGATAGTTCAACTTTTACATACAATATAGATAATATTTTAAAAACATATAAAAAGGCAATTATTTTAAATAAACTTATAATAAAAGATGTAGGTAAAGATATTTTATTTATTTATAAAAGGGCATTTAGCATTTTAAATAATGAATTGAAAAATAATAAATTAGAAATTTCAGGAGCACCAGATCCTGGATTATTCAAAAGCAATTATGAGGATAATTTATTTAAAAAAATTCATGAAATAAGAAAGGATTTTACAAGTGTAGCTAAAGAAGATGATTATGAAAGTCTTCTAAATACTTTAGCTTCAGCAAAAAGAGAAGTAACTGAATTTTTTGATAACGTAAAAGTAAACGATGACGAAGAAATACTTAAAAAAAATAGACTAGAACTTTTGCAAATGTTGTGTAAAAACTTTGATAATTATTTTAATTTTTCTAAGTTAGAAAGTTTATCATGAAAAAACTAGTTTTTAATTTTAAATCAAAAGAAACAAAGAAATTAAAATGTCCAGAAAATATATTAGGAGGAAAAGGTTCTAATCTAGCTCAAATGGGTAGTCTCGGGTTTCCTGTGCCACCAGGGTTTACAATATCAACTGAAGTTTGTGATTTATTTTATAAAAATAAAAAAAAATTAACCCCTCAAGTTTTAAGAGAAATAAAAAGAGAAATAAAAAATATTGAAAAAGACTCAGGAAAAAAATTTGGCGATTTAAAAAATCCTTTGTTAGTTTCTGTTAGATCTGGTGCACGAGTTTCTATGCCTGGAATGATGGATACAATTCTTAATTTAGGATTGAATGACAAAACTGTAAAAGCGCTTGCTAAAAAAACTTCTAATTTAAGGTTTGCAAAAGATAGTTATAGAAGATTCATTCAAATGTACGCGAACGTAGTTATGGGAGTTGAAAATTTTAATTTTGAAGAATTAATTGAAAATTATAAGCTTACAAAAGGTGTTTTGCTAGACACAGATTTAGATGAAAATGATTGGGAAGGTTTAATAAAAGATTTTAAAAATGTTGTAAAAACACATTCTAAAAAAGATTTTCCCCAAGATGTAAATGAACAGCTAATTGGAGCTATCTCTGCAGTTTTCTTATCGTGGGATAGCAATAGAGCAAAAATTTATAGAAAATTAAATCAAATACCTTCCCATTGGGGCACTGCTGTAAATGTACAATCAATGGTATTTGGAAACATGGGAGAGCATTGTGCAACAGGGGTAGTTTTTACGAGAAATCCGTCTAATGGAGTTAATGAAATTTATGGAGAATATTTAATTAATGCACAAGGCGAAGATGTTGTTGCGGGAACCAGAACACCTCAATACATAACAAAAAAATCTAGAAAAGAATCTGGCTCAGTTGAAAACGCGATGGAAGAATCCATGCCAAAAGTTTTTAAAAAATTAAAAAAAATATTAAACACGTTAGAAAAATATTACAAAGATATGCAGGATGTTGAATTTACTGTAGAAAAACAAAAATTATGGATTTTACAAACTAGATCTGGAAAAAGAACAGCAAAATCAGCAGTTAAAATTGCAGTTGATATGTTTAAAGAAAAATTAATTTCAAAGAAAGAAGCTGTTTTAAGAATAGATCCTAATTCATTAGATAGTCTTTTACACCCAACTTTGGATGAAAAAAGCAAAATAAATGTAATTGCAAAAGGGTTGCCAGCTTCACCAGGCGCAGCAAGTGGTAAGGTAGTATTTTCGTCTGACGAAGCAGAAAGATTAAATGGAATGATGCAAAATACTATTTTAGTTAGAATTGAAACATCCCCAGAAGATATTCATGGCATGCATGCAGCAAAAGGTATTCTTACTGCGAGAGGAGGCATGACAAGCCATGCTGCTGTTGTAGCAAGAGGAATGGGAAGGCCATGCGTATCTGGTTCAAGTGAAATCGACATAGATTATGAAAAAAAATTATTTAAAACAAAAGATTATGAAATAAAAGAAGGAGAAATAATTACACTAGATGGTTCAACAGGAAGAATAATTTTAGGTGAAGTTAAAACTGTGAAACCAGAGATTTCAGGTGATTTTTCAAAAGTTATGGGTTGGGCGGACTCTTTTAGGAAGTTAAAAATTAGAACTAATTCTGAAACCCCATTAGATAGTAAAATTGCAAGGGAATTTGGAGCAGAAGGTATAGGACTATGTAGGACTGAACATATGTTTTTTGAAGAAGAAAGAATTTTATCGGTGAGACAAATGATTCTTTCTAAATCAAGTGAAGACAGGAATATAGCTTTATCAAAACTTTTACCACATCAAAAAAAAGATTTTATAGAAATATTTAAAATTATGGGTGGTTTGCCTGTCACAGTAAGACTTTTAGATCCACCATTACATGAATTTTTACCAAAAAATGAAAGTGAAATAACCGATGTTTCAAAATCACTAAATTTGTCAATTAAAGAAGTTGACTCAAGAATTAAGGAACTTCACGAACAAAATCCTATGCTGGGACATAGAGGGTGTAGGCTGGGTATTTCTTTTCCTGAAATTTATGAAATGCAATGTAGAGCTATTTTTGAAGCCCTAGTTGAATGTAAATATAAAAAATTTAAATCTATTTTACCAGAAATAATGATACCTTTGGTATCTACTGAAGCAGAAATAAAAATAATGAAAGATTTAGTTATAAAGATAGCTAAAAAAGTTCAAGATGAAAATAAAATAAAAATAGACTTTTTAGTGGGAACTATGATTGAACTTCCTAGAGCAGCAATTAAAGCAAAAGATATTGCAAAACATGCAGAATTTTTTAGTTTTGGAACGAACGACTTAACTCAAACTACATTTGGCATAAGTAGAGATGATAGTGGTAAATTTTTAAATGATTACATTGAAAATAAAATATTTGATGTTGATCCATTTATATCCATAGATGATGGAGTGGGTGATTTAATTGAAATGGCATCAATCAATGGGAAAAAAGAAAACAAAAAAATTAAATTAGGAATTTGTGGAGAACATGGGGGAGATCCAAAAAGTATTAAATTTTGCTCTAAAATAGGTTTAGACTATGTTTCATGTTCACCTTACAGAGTACCAATAGCAAGATTGGCAGCCGCTCAAGCTTATTTAAAAAAAAATTAAACTAAAGTTCTAGCTTAATATTTAAAGCAGGTGCGCTATGAGTAATTTGACCCACAGATATTCTTTTGACTCCTGTTGAGGCAATTTTTTTAACGTTTTTTAGAGTAATGCCACCTGAAGCTTCTGTTTGATATAAATTTTTAATTAATTTTATTCCTTCTAAAATTTTTTTTGATTTCATATTGTCAAACAAAACTCTGTGAAATTTTAGTCCTTTAATTTTTTTTAGTTGATTAAGATTGTCAATTTCAACCGTAATTATTTTACTTTTTTTACTTTTAATTGCTGAATTTACTAAATTTTTTATATCAGCTGAAGCTATATGATTATCTTTAATTAAATATTCATCGCTTAAATTAAATCTATGATTAGTTCCACCACCTATTTTAACAGCATATTTTTGTATTAATCTAAGGTTTGGAATTGTTTTTCTAGTGCAACAAATTTTACATTTTTTTCCAACTTTTTTAATATATTGATTTGTTAATGTAGCTATGCCAGAAATATGAGATAAAAAATTTAATGCTACTCTTTCCCCAATTAATATATTTTTAATATTTCCTTCAACAGTTGCTATCAAATCTCCCTTTTTAATTTTAGATCCTTCTTTTTTCTTTTGTTTAAATTTAATATTTTTATCTATTAATTTAAAAGTTTGAATTGCAAATTTTAAACCTCCGATAATACCACTCTGGTTTGCGATTAATTTAGCTTTTTTTTTTATTTTTTTTTCAATCAGATTTGAGGTTATATCTCCAGATGGATAAGTGTCTTCTTTTAAAGCTAGTTTGCAAGTATTCTTTATAAAGGTGCTACTTAGAACAACTTTTGTCACTTAAACTATCTACCAATCTCAGTCATTCTTTGAACAGATTTTCTTGCCATTGCAGCAATGTTATGACTAATTTTAATTTCATTATTTTCATTTTCAAGACAATCTAAAATTTTTCTAAGAGTAATTTTTTTCATATATGGACATAAATTGCATGGTTTAATAAATTGAACTTTTGGATTTTCAACTTGAACATTGTCACTCATTGTACATTCAGTTACTAACAATACTTTTTTAGGTTGGTTTTTTTTAACATAGCTTACCATGCTTGATGTAGAACCAGCAAAATCAGATGCACTAATTACATCTGGCGGACATTCGGGGTGAGCAATTATTTTTATATCAGGATTTTCTTTTCTTATATCTTCAATTTCTTTTCCTGTAAATTTTTCATGAACTATGCAAGTACCTTGCCAAGATATAATTTTAACTTTCGTGTTTTTTTGAACGTAGTTAGCTAAATAATGGTCTGGAAGAAAAATTACTTTATCGACACCGAGTGACTCAACTACTTTTACTGCATTTGCTGAAGTACAGCATACATCTGTTTCCGCTTTTACTTCTGCTGATGTATTGACGTAAGACACAACTGGCACACCAGGATATTTTTCTTTAAGCATTCTAACGTCTTCACCTGTGATAGAAGAAGCCAAAGAACATCCTGCATTCATATCTGGTAATAAAACTTTTTTTGATGGATTCATCAGTTTTGCTGTTTCTGCCATAAAATGTACTCCACAAAGTATAATTATATCTGCATTAGTTTTTGATGCTTCTACTGCAAGAGCAAGAGAGTCTGCTGAAATATCTGCAACCCCATGATAAATTTCTGGTGTCTGATAATTGTGGGCAAGTATTACGGCATTTTTTTCTTTTTTTAATTTATTTATCTTTTCAATCAAAGGAGCGTGAACCTTCCATTCAATTTCAGGCACTACTGAGGAAATTTTATTATAGATACTTTTTAAATTATTTTTTTCACTTAAATTTTCCATTATTAACAAATCTATCAACTTGAAATAAAATTGTCATTCATTTAATCTGACGCACTTATTAAGCGGCTATGCTGAAATTGGTAGACAGGCTTGGTTGAGGGCCAAGTGGGGGAATACCCATGAGAGTTCGAGTCTCTCTGGCCGCACCATTAATTCCTTTAATAAGGGGCGTTCTGTTGCCAGGTGCCCCGAACCATCTTACATTATTCGCAAATAATTTTTCAACCAATTATAGAAAAACATATAAAATTGTGCCAGTATTGTGCCAGATATTTCATCTATTGAAAAAAAATAAATCGTTCATATTTGAACATTGATGTATTTAATTAAAAAATTGCGTCAAGCTGCATTGGGTTTAGCAGGTTTATTATCAGTACCATTTGGAAAAAAAGTAGAAAAATCCTTATCAAATATATTTGACGACAAAACTACAATTTATGATGAACAAATAGATAAATTTTATAATGAAACACATGTAGGTGGTTTCACTCATAGACATTTTGATGGAAGTCATACACCTCTGCAAATGTGGGAAAAGGTAAAAGAAACACTACCTAATGATACAAATGTTGAAGAATTAAAAAACTATTTTTTATCTTTGTTTAAAGATCTTCAAACTCCAATGGGAATCCCATTGCACAACATTGACAACAAAGAAGGCTTTGAAAAATTTGCTGCATATATGAGCGAGAATTTTGCAATTAAAAAAAGCTGGTTATTAGATATACAAAGCGTTAATTTATCTGAAGTTTTTGGAGCAACACTTGGTGTCGTTGCTTTAATGTTTGGCTGGAAAAAACATGAAAAAGAAGAATTTGCTGAATTAGCAAGTTCTTTAATTTTAGCAGGAGCGGTTAGTGCAAATCCTTTTCTACTTATTGTATCAATAGTTTCATGGGCAAAATCTTATACAAAAAATAAACACAAAAAAGAGTTTAAACAAGGAACAGTTAAAGGCTTGTTAGGCATGGGTTCATTTATTTTAACAGCAAGTTTATTTGCTAGTCCATTATTAGGTATTATTATTGGGTTAGTAGTATTAGTTCTTGTTAAAAAATCACTTAAAAAATTAGATGTCACAGAAGTTTATAATTGGTTTAGAAGTCAATTTAAAAAACACGGAACTGTTTTATCGGCATTAGGTGGTGGAGCTATTGCTGGACTTATATCGGGGTATATTATCTAATTGATTGAAGCTTTAATTATAATAGAAGTAGCAGCTCTAATTTGGTATCTTTCAAATAAATGAATACAGCATTAACAATTATTGGCCTTGCAATGTTTATTTTTATTGTCGTTTTTACTTTAAAACGTACAAAAGAAAAAAAGAAAGCTCAACAAGAAGAGCATGAAAAAATTAAAGCTTATGGCGAAAGTATAAACCAAGAAACAAGAGATAAAAAATAAAGTTAATGGATTATTTTTATTCGAAAACACAAGATAACGATTTATGGCTAGGTTTTAAACCACAGTATGGATGGGTTATTTATGATAGAAAATTGCCCTCAAATAAAAGTGTTCATGGTGAAGTGTATTGGATAAAATGTTCTGATTGGACATTTTTTAAAGACAAAGGGTCTAATTGGAATTATCCCGAATATTCATTTGTCGTCAGTTATTTAAAAGATATAGAAACAAACCAACAAAAAGAAAACGAAGAAAAAGCTTTAAGTATTTTAGATGAATATATTAACAAAAAAAGAAATGAAATGGATCTTAAATATATTGAAACGATTCATAATAATTATTTAGAAAAAAAAGGCTTTTCTCCACGTTCAGTTCTTAAGGCAAAAAGTGGAAGAAGAGAAAGTGGATGTTGGGAGTGCAAAAATACAGTAGATAATAAATATGATTATGAATGTAGTACTTGTAGATGGATTATTTGTTCAAGTTGTGGTGCATGCAAACAATTTGGATGTATAGAAAGAAAAAATTAAACGTAAATGTGCCACTATTGTGCCAAAGATAAATTTAACAGAATAAAATCAAGAAAATATTAGATTAGAAAGGGGCGTTCTGTTGCCAGGTGCCCCAAACCCCGTAACTTAATTAAAAAATTAATTAAGCTGCAAGTGCAAATTTATTATTTGCATTTATAATTTAGCCCATTACGGCGGTACAATGCCGAACGAAAGAATAGCTTTTAGACATCCGTCGATTCTAGTTCACCCCCCTTAAATAATAATGGTGGAGGTGGTGGGTACTGCCCCCACGTCCGCAATGGTTATTACGAAATTCGTTTATCGTTATAGTTGGAAAACCAACAATTTAATTATATTTTATAAATTTTAAATTTAAAGAAAAAATATTAATCTATTTATCCAGTCTCATTGTTTTTGTTGGATACATCCATATTTTTAATGGGTAAGTATTGTCTTTCTTCCATTTGGAAACTTCTTTTTTCCAATCAGGGCAGTTATCACAAATTAAAAAATGAGGATAAATGTTGTTATGCTTATATTCATAAGAACCCGCGAACAAAGATATAAGTATTAGAATAATACTTAAAGTTTTAGCTATCCCAGAAGAAATTTGAGAAAATCTGAATACCATGAAAATTAAAATAATACCTGGGATTAAAGCATATCTTCCTTGTACTTGTTCCATTTTAGAAGCATAAATTGCTAAAAAAGAATAAGTTAAAAAAAATAATAATAAAAAAAATAATATTTTATCAATTTTTACTTTTTTAATAGAAAACAAAATAAATCCGATAAATAAAATGATTACTAATAATGATAAGGCATGAAGGTTAAAAGAACTTAAAAATTTATAATATATTATTTGAGTTAAATCTCTTCCAAAAAAACTTTTTATTAAAACGTTATATGTAAAGTTTGTAATTTTATCGAAAGAAAGAATATACCTAGTATTATCTGATAAAAATTCTAAACTATTAATTTTAGCATATATGTAAATAATACTTTGAAAAGATGTTGTTATAATAATTGCAAATAAATTTTTTAAATTAAATGAATTTTTATTATCAAAATATCTATAAATAAAAAAAGGTGACAAAATACAAGGTAATATTGAAGATAGTCCAGAAATAAAAATTATTATTGGTGACAATTTATTAAAAATAGAATTAACAACATCTTTTTGAAAATAAATGAGAATAGTTAATATTGTGAAATAAACTTGTGAAGTTAAAGTATTTAACCAAACTTCAGCTACCATCACTGGCGACAAAAGAACTACTAACGATACAAGTATTTTATCTATATTTGTAATTATTAAATTAGATTTAGAAAAAATAATAAATATAAACAGGTATAATTGAACTGCGAAAGCAAAATATACTGTTACTAGTGGTGAATAGTTAATTGGAACATAAGTCGCAAATACAGAAGAAATATTAGCCCATAAATTGAAATAGCCACTTCCCCATAAAACTTGAGTAAATCCAACTACGGGTCCAAATAAATATGAGTTTCGAAACCAAACCGATCCTTCCTCTGCAACAAATCTTCCATTTAAAAAAATATATGGGCTTCTATAAAAAACCAAAATTAGAATTATTAATAATAAGATTGTTTTAAAATTTTTATTTAAAAATGATATTGGCATTATTTTGATTATTATGAGCTTTTAAAACGTTATTTTTTAAATAATATTTTTTATATTTTAATTTTTTTAATATTTTAAAAATTATACTAATATTATTGTTTTCTATTATTAAAACTGGTTTATCTCTTTTTATCACAGGTAATAAAGTTTTAACTATACCTACCTCGCTGCCATTAGTATCTATTTTAATTAAATCTATCTTTGATTTAACTAATTTAAATCTTTTTACCTTTATTTGACTTTTTTCTATTCTTGGTTTTATTAGAAAATCTAATTTTATTTGTTTTTCCAATTCATTTTTCACAGGAAAAGAATACGTTAACAAAGATATTTTTTTCCCAAACAAGTTTATATATGGATAAAAAATCTTCATTATAGAATTTTTCTCTGCTAACCCATAGTTAAATGGTAAAATGTTTTTATATTTTTTTTTAAGTTTGATTAATTTTTTAAAATAAATTATTTGTGGTTCATAACAATATATTTTATTTGGATTAAGGTTTCTTAAAAAGAATAATGCTGAAATTCCATCCGAGGCCCCAACATCTATAATATTAATTTTTTTATTTTTAAATATATTTTTAAGATAAAAAAAATCATTTTCAAAATAATTTGTAAATCTCACCAAAGATCTAAAAATAATATAAATTATTGGTATCAATCTTATAGTTTTTTCAATAATTATATAAAAACTTAAATTTTGAGTAGTATTTTGTTTTAACATTGCTAATTTTTAAAAATAAAAATTTTAAATAAATAAATCAAAGAATAAAATATATGCGAAAGTTTCATTTTTGATTTTCCAAGTTTTCTGTAAATTAATTGAACAGGAACTTCAAATATGTTATAACCTCTTTTTTTAAGTATGTATGTTACTTCCCAAAAAAAAGCATAATCATTATTTTTTGCAGAAAGTATATCTTTAAGTTTAACATTTTTTAAAAAAAAACATCTGAAAGCGCCTGAAGCATCATAATTAATTCCTAGAAAAGTACTTACAAAAATATGCCTAGAATGAGTAATTATTTTTCTATAAATAGGCCAATCATTTATTAAATTAGGTTTTTTGAATCTGCTAGTGATTACATAATCAAATTTTTTTGTATTACTAATCATTCTTCTAAAATACTTTGGATCATGAGTCCCATCAGCATCCATAGTAATTACCAAATCATATTTTTTTTTATATGCATATTTTATCCCATCTTTATGAGCTGATCCAATTCCAGTTTTATTTTTTCTAAAAATGTATTTTACATACTTATATTTTTTTTTTAGGTTTATAATTATTTTTTGTGAATTATCTGTTGAACTATCGTCAATAAAAAGAATATCTAATGTAATTTTTGTTTTTTTGATTTTATCAAATATTTTAGGTATATTTTTTTCCTCATTAAGAGTTGGAATTATTACACATATTTTCATTTTGATTAAATTTTCTTAATATTTCTATTATTATTTATAATACGAAGACCAACAAGATTTGCAACTTAGAATAGTAATATGGCAGTTATTAATTTTAATAAAATGTAATTACTACTTGAGAAAATACCGATCATTATATATTCGATAAATAAACCATATTTATTTAATATAAACTATGAAATTAACTAAAGAACAATTAGAAGAAATTAAAGATCAACAATCACAAAAATATAATACAAAAAGAGTTACAGCACCAGAACTTGAAAATATATTATATGAAGCGATACCAATATTAGATCATGGCTTTATAAGAGTAGTAGATTATATGGGAAATGATACATCAATAGTTCAAGCTGCAAGAGTATCTTATGGCAAAGGAACAAAAAAAGTTAATACAGATTCTGGCTTGATAAAATATTTAATGAGACATTGGCATAGCACACCTTTTGAAATGTGTGAAATTAAGTATCATGTTAAACTACCGATATTTATAGCAAGGCAGTGGATTAGGCATAGAACTGCAAATGTCAATGAATATTCTGCAAGGTATTCAATTTTAGATAAAGAATTTTATTTGCCCAAACCTGAAAATTTAGCTGCTCAGTCCCAGATAAATAGACAAGGTAGAGGAGATATACTTGAAGGTGACCAAGCAAAAAAAGTTTTAGATCTTCTAAAAACAGATGCAGAAAGAACTTACAACAATTATGAAGAAATGCTCAACGAACGATATGATGGAACAATAATTAATAAAGATGGAGTCGGATTAGCCAGAGAACTTGCGAGAATGAATTTAACACTGAATACTTATACACAATGGTATTGGAAAACAGATTTACTTAATCTAATGAATTTTTTAAGACTTAGAGCGGATAGCCATGCTCAATATGAGATAAGAGCTTATGCTGAGGCAATGTTAGATACTTTAAAAAAATGGGTTCCAATTACATATGAAGCTTTTATGGATTATAGAGTTGGAGGAACAGAAATTTCTGCAAAAGGAAAATTAATCATAAAAAAATTAATTAAAGGGGAAAAAGTTAGCATAGATGACTCTGGTCTTTCGAAAAGGGAGTGGAATGAGCTAATGATCTCTTTAGATCTTAAAGATAAATTGATTTAATTTTATTTGCAAAATTTAAATATATTTTAGATATATCGTGCTCAGGTTTATCTTCCACAATTGGTTTTCCAAGATCACCTAATTTACCAATCTCCGGATCAATTGGAATTTCTCCTAAAAATTGTTTATTAAATTCGTCTGCAGTTCTTTTTACACCACCTTCTCCAAAAATTGGATATTTTTTTCCATCTTCGGTCAGAAAATAGCTCATGTTGTCTACAAGTCCAATTATTTTAACACCAAGTTTATCAAACATTTTTATACCTCTTTTTACATCTTGAAGTGCTATTTCTTGTGGAGTTGAAATAATAATTACACCATCCATTTTGATTTCTTGTGAAAAAGTAAGTTGTGTATCTCCAGTTCCAGGTGGCATATCTATAATTATAAAATCTAAATTATCCCATGAAACTTTTTGTGTAAAAGTTCTGATAGCACTAGTTACCATTGGGCCCCTCCATATCATTGGTGTCTGTTCCTCAGTTAAAAATCCAATTGACATACATTGAATGTTGTATTTTTTTATTGGTTTTAAATTCTTTCCATCACTTTCAGGCTTTTCATTTATAGAAAATAATTTTGGTAAAGAGGGTCCATAAATATCTGCATCTAAAAGACCTACTTTGCAACCAGTTTTATTTAGAGCTAATGAAAGATTTGTAGCAAAAGTGGACTTGCCAACCCCACCTTTTGCACTTGAAATCGCTATAGTAAACTTTGTCCCAGGTATAGGGTTTTTTGTCTTCAAACTCTTATTTATCTGCATTTTTTTATCTTCCATAAAAGTAACTTACCTTGTTTTTCTTTATAAAGACACTATATAGAATGTCATATGAGCGATTTCAAAAATCAAAGTCCATGGGGATCTCCTCCAGGAGGAGGTGGAAATGGTAATGGATTTAGAAGAGGTCCAACGCCTCCAAATGTTGATGAGTTAATTAGAAAGATTCAAGAAAGTATAAAAAAATTTTTTCCAGGAGGAAAAGCTTCTGGTGGCAAACCATTAATTTTTGGTCTAATAGCTATTTTGATTATTTGGGCATTGAGTGGTCTCTATAGAGTTTTACCAGATGAACAAGGAGTGGTTTTAAGATTTGGAAAATTTGTAAAAACAACCCAACCAGGCTTAAATTATCATATTCCTTACCCTGTAGAGAGTGTACTTACTCCTAAAGTAACTAAAGTTAACAGGATGGATATAGGTTTTAGATCAGAAAGAGATAGTGGATTTACCTCAGGAGCGGTAGCAGATGTTCCAGAAGAAAGCTTAATGCTCACAGGAGATGAAAATATAGTTAATATAGATTTTTCAGTTTTTTGGGTGATCAAAGATGCTGGAAATTTTTTATTTAAAATTCAAGACCCTCAAGGAACTGTAAAAGCTGCAGCAGAAACTGCGATGAGAGAAGTTATAGCAAGAAGTAAAATTCAACCAATTTTGACCGAAGGAAGATCAAAAATAGAAATAGATACCCAAGAAATAATCCAAAACATATTAGATGAATACAATTCAGGAATACAAATCACTCAAGTTCAAACGCAAAAAGCAGACCCGCCTGATCAGGTAATTGATGCCTTTAGAGATGTACAGGCTGCAAGAGCTGACATGGAAAGATCTAAAAATGAAGCACAAGCTTATGCAAATGATGTGATACCAAGAGCACGAGGAGAGGCACAAAAAATTTTACAAGCAGCAGAAGCATATAAAAAAGAAGTCGTAGCGAAAGCAGAAGGTGAAGCAAGTAGATTTCTTGCAATTTTTAACGAATATAAAAATGCAAAAGAAGTAACTCAAGAAAGAATGTACCTCGAAACTATGGAAAAAGTTTTAGCGGATATTGATAAAGTAATCATAGAAAAAAATGCAGGATCAGGAGTTGTTCCTTATCTTCCATTACCAGAACTAAAGAAAAAAACTAATTAAATGAAATTAAATAAATTTATATTACCATTAATTATAATTATTGCAGTAACTGCGTTTTTTTCTATATTTATAGTTAAAGAAATTAATCAAGCAATTGTTCTTCAGTTTGGTGATCCAAAAAGAATTATCTTAAAACCAGGTTTAAATTTTAAAATTCCTTTTATTCAAAACGTAGTATTCTTAGATAAAAGAATTTTAAATTTAGATGCACCACCTGAAGAAGTAATTGCGTCAGACCAAAAAAGATTAATAGTTGATGCATTTGCAAGATTTCAAATTGTTGACCCTCTTAAATTTTACATATCCGTAGGTAATGAAAGAGTAGCAAGATCTAGACTGTCTACAATTATAAACTCAAGAATTAGAAGTGTTTTAGGAACTCAGAGATTACAAACATTATTATCTGAAGATAGAACTAAGCAAATGTCATTAATACAAGATGGTGTAAATACAGAAGCTGAAAAATTTGGAATTAAAATTGTAGATGTAAGAATTAAAAGAGCAGATTTACCTCCAGCGAACAGTGAAGCAATCTATAGAAGAATGCAGACTGAAAGAGAGAGAGAAGCTAAAGAATTTAGAGCAAAAGGTGCAGAGATGGCAATTACAATTACTTCAACAGCAGATAAAGAAGTGACTGTAATTTTAGCTAATGCACAAAAACAATCTGAGATCATGAAAGGTGAAGGTGATGGTCAAAGAAATAGAATATTTGCAAATGCTTTTGGCCAAGATCCAGAATTTTTTGCTTTTTATAGAGCTATGCAAGCATATGAAAAAGCATTAATAGGTGGGGAAACTTCTTTAATATTATCTCCAGATAGTGAATTTTTTAAATTTTTTGGAAATATAAAACCTAAATCAGAATAATCTAAATTTATGAAGGAACTGATCATAGCATTTGGTCTTTTCTTATTTATTGAAGGAATTTTATACGCCATATTTCCATCAAAAATGAAAGCTATGTTGCTAAAATTAAATGAAATCAATAACAATCAACTAAGAACAGGTGGATTGTTGTTTGCTATAATTGGATTTATAATAATCTGGTATTTTAAAAACTAATGAGCAAAAAATTTATAATACAGATATTATTTTTCTTATTTGTTTTCAATTTTGAAGCAAATTCTAAATCCGCCCCATCATCATTTGCAGACCTTGCAGAAAAATTAATGCCTTCAGTGGTTAATATTTCTACAACACAGACAATAACGACAAATGCCAATCCTTTTCCATTTCAATTTCCTCCAGGATCACCATTTGAAGATATGTTCAGGGAATTTGGAACACCTCAAACTAGGAAAGCAAGTGCTCTTGGATCTGGATTTATAATTGATAAAAAAGGAATAGTGATTACTAATAATCACGTAATACAAGGAGCAGAAGATATAATTGTTTCTGTCAATGGAGACAAAGAATATAAAGTTAAAATAATTGGGTCGGATCCATTATCAGATATTGCGGTATTACAAATTGAAACAGAAGATAAGTTTTTGCCAGTAAGTTTTGGAGATTCTGATAAAGCAAGGATTGGTGATTGGGTTTTAGCAATAGGAAATCCTTTTGGATTTGGAGGAACAGTAACCGCAGGAATAATTTCAGCAAGGAATAGAAATATAGGATTGTCTCGATATGAAGATTTTATTCAAACTGATGCTTCTATTAATTCTGGAAATTCAGGTGGACCACTATTTAATATGGATGGAGATGTCATAGGAATTAACACTGCAATTTTAGGTCAGTCAGGATCAATAGGAATTGGGTTTGCGATACCGTCAAATAGTGCTGAGAAAGTTATTGATCAATTAATTAAATACGGTGAAACTAAAAGAGGTTGGCTAGGAGTTAGAATTCAGATTGTAACAAAGGAAATTGCAGAAGCTGAAGGTTTAGATAGGCCTCGAGGTGCATTAGTTCTCAGTGTAGCAGAGGATAGTCCATCAGCTAAAGGGGGAATTATATCAGGAGATATAATTTTAAATTTTGATGGAAAAAAAATTAATGAAATGAAAGAACTTCCTTTAATAGTAGCTCAAACTGAAGTAGGAAAAACAGTTAATGTAAAAGTTTGGAGAAATAAAAGGGAAGTTGTTAAAAAAATCACACTTGGTAGGCTAGAGACCTCTCAAGATTTTAATATTCTAGATGAAAAACCAAAATATACGTCAATAAAAAGTTTAAAAATAAAAGTAAGGCCAATAAATAATAGAGATATTGCATCACGAAAATTACCAGAAAATACAAAGGGTGTAATGATCGTACAAATTGATGCTGATAGCCCTATTAATTATTTAAATGTTGAAAACATTATAATCGAAGCTGATGGTAAAAAAATAAAAACACCGGGTGATTTAAAAAATATTGTTAATGCAGCATTAAAAAAATCAGCTAAAAAAATTGAGATAGTAATTATAAATAACCAAAACCAAAGAAGATCAATTGGTGTTAAATTAGATTAATTAATGGACCTTAAGTCCAAAATAATACTAATATCTGGTCCAACAGCATCAGGCAAAACTAATTTTGCAGTCAAACTCGCAAAAAAAATAAACGGTGAAATTATTAATGCCGATAGTATGCAAGTCTATAAAGAACTCAAAATATTAACAGCAAGACCTTCAAAAAATGAGAAAAAAAATATTAAGCATCATTTATACGGTTTTCAATCTGTAAAAAAAATTTTTTCTACTGGATCATGGTTAAAGCTTACAATTAAAAAAATCAAAGAAGTTCAAAGAAAAAACAAAACACCAATATTAGTAGGAGGCACAGGTTTATATTTCAAAGCTTTAACTGATGGACTTGTAACCATTCCAAATATACCCAAAAAAATTAGGTTACAAATAAGAAATTTACAAAAAAAAATTGGTCAAAGAAAATTTTATAAAATGTTAGTTAAATTTGATCCACTTTCCAAGAGTAAAATAAACTCAAATGACTCACAGAGAACAGTACGAGCATATGAAATTAAAAAATATACAAAAAAATCTTTGTTTGAATGGTTTGATAAAACTAAGCCAAATTTTCAAAGAAACCAATTTATCAAATTTTATATTGATTTTCCAAGGTCAGAATTAATTAATAGAATTAATAAAAGAGTTGATAAAATGTTCGATAAAGGAGCAATAAGAGAAGTAAAAATTTTTCTCAAATTAAAAGCAAGAAAAGAAAATAGCTCGCACAAAGTTATTGGAATCAGAGAAATCTCAGAATTCATAGAAAATTATAAAGATCTAGAAGAAACCAAAGACAGAATAGCAATAAAAACAAGACAATATGCTAAAAGACAGTCAACTTGGGCCAGAAGATATATGAATGATTGGAATAAAATAGATTTAAACCGAGTAAATTTTTCCGATCTAAAGAAAATTATAAATAATAATTTATTCTAAAACTTGACCAATGAGCACAACTTCAGCTAGATTGGTTAAATGTCAAAATTGTATTCAGGAGCTGAAATAGTATTTAAATGTTTGGAAGACCAAGATGTAGAAGTTATATTTGGTTATCCAGGTGGAGCAGTTCTTCCAATTTATGATGAATTAAAAAATTTTAAATCAATAAAACATTACCTAGTAAGACACGAACAAGGAGCGGGACATGCCGCGGAGGGTTATGCGAGATCAACTGGAAGACCGGGTGTTTTATTAGTTACATCTGGACCAGGAGCTACGAATGCAGTTACAGCTTTAACAGATGCATATATGGACTCTGTTCCTCTAGTTTGTATTTCAGGACAAGTACCAACCCATTTAATTGGAACTGACGCGTTTCAAGAGTGCGATACAACAGGTATTACTAGACCTTGTACAAAACATAATTGGTTGGTTAAAGATGTCAAAAATTTATCGCAAACAATTCATAAAGCATTTGAAGTAGCAACAACAGGAAGGCCGGGGCCTGTATTAGTTGATATTCCAAAAGATGTTCAGTTTCAAAAAACAGGTTATACAAAATTTAAAACACAAAAAAAAATTAACGGTAAAATTCACAACAAATTTTCACAAAAAGAAATTGATGAATTAATAAAATTAATGACTCTATCTTCAAAACCAATATTTTATACCGGTGGTGGAGTTGTGAACTCAGGACCAAAAGCAAGCGAACTTTTGAGAGAGCTTGTAAATCTAACAGGGTTTCCAATTACCTCAACATTACAAGGTCTTGGAGCATTCCCAGGAAATGACAGTCAATTTCTTGGTATGCTAGGTATGCATGGTTCTTATGAAGCAAACAATGCTATGCATGATTGTGATTTGATGATTAACATTGGAGCAAGATTTGATGATAGAATTACAGGAAAGATAGATGAATTTTCACCAAAATCTAAAAAAATTCATATAGATATTGATCCATCATCAATAAATAAAAATGTAAAAGTTGATTTGCCGATTGTAGGAGATGTTGCAGAAGTAATTGGCTCTACAATTAAAACTATAAAAAAAGTAAAACCAAATTTTTTAAAATCAAATAATCAAAAAATATCTAAATGGTGGGAAAAAATTGAAAAATGGAGATCTGTAAATTCTTTTGATTTTGTAAATAGCTCTGAAACAATTAAACCACAATATGCTATCCAGAGACTTTATGAATTAACTAAAAATAAAGATACTTATGTTACAACCGAGGTAGGGCAACATCAAATGTGGGCAGCACAGCATTATAAATTTGATAAACCAAATCGTTGGATGACATCAGGAGGGCTAGGTACTATGGGTTATGGTTTACCCGCGGCAGTTGGAGTTCAAGTGGCCCATCCAAATAAGTTGGTAATTGATATTGCTGGAGAAGCATCTGTATTAATGACAATGCAGGAAATGTCCACCGCAGTTCAATATAGCTTACCAATAAAAATATTTATATTAAATAATGAATACATGGGGATGGTTAGACAATGGCAAGAACTTCTTCATGATAAAAATTACTCTGAAAGTTATACAGCTGCTCTTCCAGATTTTGTAAAATTAGCAGAAGCTTATGGATGTGTTGGTATGAGAGCAACAAAACCCGAAGAACTAGATGATAAAATTATTGAAATGATTAACACAGATAGGCCAGTTATATTTGATTGTTTAGTTGATAAACAGGAGAATTGTTTTCCAATGATACCATCAGGAAAACCACACAATCAAATGCTTTTAGGACCAAAAGATCAACAGGAAAAAAAAATAACTGGGAAAGGTAAGACATTAGTTTAATGGGAAAATCAAGGTCAGCATATAGTATTCCAGGAAAACAGGGCAAATTTGATACACATATAATTGTAGTATGGGTAGATAATGAAGCTGGAGTTTTAGCGAGAGTTGTTGGATTATTTTCTGGAAGAGGTTACAATATTGAGTCATTAGCTGTAGCAGAAGTTGATCCAAAATTAAATATTTCAAGAATTACAATAGTTACTACTGGAACACCTCAAGTAATAGAACAAATAAAATTGCAATTAAAAAAACTTGTTCCAGTTCATAAAGTAGCTGATTTTAAAAGAGAAGATAAAAAAGTAATTTTTAAAGAAATGGCATTATTTAAAGTAGTTGGCAACAATTCTAAAAAAGAAAAAGCTTTAAAAGCATGCAAAAAGTATAATCCTGTTATATTGGACAAGACAAATAAATCATACGTGATACAAATAACTGCTTTAAGAAGAGAAATAGATGTAATGACAAAAAATTTAAAAAAACTTGGACTTATAAGTGTATCAAGAACCGGTGCTGTTGCCATGACAAGAGGTTCAGAAATATTTAAATAATTTAAGGGAGAAATAATATGAAAATGTTTTATGAAAAAGATGCTGATGTAAATTTAATTAAAGATAAAAAAATAGCAATTTTTGGCTATGGAAGTCAAGGACATGCTCATGCTTTAAATTTAAAGGATAGTGGTGTGAAAGAAGTTGTAGTTGCTTTAAGAGAAGGATCTACAAGTAAAGTAAAAGCAGAATCAAAAGGACTAAAAGTAATGAATTTATCTGATGCAGCAGAATGGGCGGACGTAGTTATGATTTTAACTCCTGATGAGTTACAGGCCACAATTTATAAAAATCATATTGAGCAAAGAGTTAGAGAAGGAACCTCAATAGCTTTTGCACACGGATTAAATATTCATTATGATTTAATTAAAGCAAGAAAAGATCTTGATGTATTTATGGTTGCTCCAAAAGGACCAGGGCATTTAGTAAGAAGCGAATTTGAAAAAGGGGGAGGTGTACCATGTTTATTTGCTGTACATCAAAATGGCTCAGGAAAAGCAAGAGATCTTGCAATGTCTTACGCATCAGCGATTGGAGGAGGAAGATCAGGAATTATTGAAACAACGTTTAAAGATGAAGTTGAAACTGATTTATTTGGAGAGCAAACAGTTCTTTGTGGTGGGCTAGTTGAACTAATTAAAAACGGATATGAAACTTTAGTTGAAGCTGGATATGAACCAGAAATGGCATACTTTGAAACAGTCCATGAAGTAAAATTAATTGTTGATTTGATTTATGAAGGTGGAATTGCAAATATGAATTATTCAATTTCCAATACTGCTGAATATGGAGAATACGTTACTGGCCCAAAAATTATAAATAAAGAAGAGACAAAAAAAAGAATGAAAGAAGTTCTAACAGATATACAATCTGGAAAATTTACAAAAGATTGGATGGATGAGTGCAAGAATGGACAAAAAAACTTCTTGAAAACAAGAGAAAAACTAGCTGATCATCCAGTTGAAAAAGTTGGCGCTGTTCTTAGAGCAATGATGCCTTGGATATCTAAGAAGAAATTAGTAGATAGCGACAAGAAGTAGAACTTAATGTTAATTTTGGGTTAAAATACTCAAAATATTTTGCAATCTAGGCGTGAGCATGTAATATATTAAATCTAAAAATTAATAATAATGACTGATAAAAATAGAGTATTTATTTTCGATACAACGATGCGGGATGGAGAACAGTCTCCTGGAGCATCAATGAGTTTAGAAGAAAAAATTCAAATTGCTAGGGTCTTTGATGAATTAGGTGTTGATATTATTGAAGCTGGTTTTCCAATAGCATCACCAGGTGATTTTGAGGCTGTTACAGAAGTAAGTAAAATTTTAAAAAATTCTATTCCAGCAGGCCTTTCCAGGCATTCAAAAAAAGATATAGATAGATGTTATGAAGCTTTAAAGCACGCTCCAAGATTTAGAATTCATACTTTTATTTCAACAAGTCCTCTTCACATGAAGCATAAATTAAATAAATCTGCTGAAGAAGTTTATGAATCTATAAAAGAACATGTAACATATGCTAGAAAATTTACGGATGATGTTGAGTGGTCTTGTGAAGATGGAACCCGAACAGACATGGACTACATGTGTAAAACTGTAGAACTTGCTATTAAGTGTGGGGCTAAAACTATAAACATCCCTGACACAGTAGGCTACACTGTTCCATCAGAGTTTACAAAAATTATAGAAACATTATTAAATAAAGTTCCAAATATTGATAAAGCAATTTTATCAACACACTGTCATAACGATTTAGGTTTAGCAGTTGCAAATTCTTTGGCAGGAGTCCAAGCAGGCGCTAGACAAATTGAGTGTACAATAAATGGTATTGGAGAAAGAGCAGGAAATGCTGCTTTGGAAGAAGTGGTTATGGCAATGAAGACAAGAAGTGATTTGATGCCGTATTCAACAGGAATTAATACAACACTATTAAGCAAAGCTTCAAAGATTGTTTCTAATGCTACTGGTTTTCCTGTTCAATTTAATAAAGCTATAGTTGGAAAAAATGCTTTTGCACATGAATCAGGCATCCATCAAGATGGAATGCTTAAAAATAGAAATACTTACGAAATTATGACACCTGAAAGTGTTGGTGTAAAACAAACTTCTTTAGTAATGGGAAAACATTCAGGAAGACATGCTTTTAAAGATAAATTAGTGAGCCTTGGGTATGTAGAATTGACTGATGATGTAATTGAAAATGCTTTTGGTAAATTTAAAATTTTAGCAGATAAGAAAAAACATGTTTACGATGAAGATATAGTTGCATTAGTTGATGATAGTTTAATAAAAGATGACAATGTAATAACTTTAAAATCTTTAAAAGTTTTTGCAGGCACAGGAGAACCACAAAGAGCAGAAATGACCTTAGAAGTTTATGGAGAAATTAAAAAAGCCTCAGAGATCGGAGATGGTCCTGTAGATGCAATATTTAAATGTATAAAAAAATTATATCCTCATGATGTAAATTTACAACTTTACCAAGTTCACGCAGTAACCGAAGGAACTGATGCTCAAGCAACTGTAAGTGTTAGAATTGAAGAGGAAGGAAAAACAACTGTTGGTCAAGCAGCTGACACAGATACTTTGGTTGCATCAGCAAATGCTTACATAAATGCATTAAACAAAATGATCATAAAAAGAAAAAGAAATTTCGCGCCTGACGGCGTTGAGACTAAAAAAAATGTTAAAAGTGAAAAAATGAGAGGAATATAAAATGGGTTTATTTGATAAAGTATCAAAAATTTGGTCACAAGATATGGCAATCGACCTTGGAACAGCTAATACACTTGTAGTATTAAAAGGCCAGGGAGTTGTTCTTAACGAACCATCGGTGGTTGCGGTAGTAGATAATAAAGGAAAAAAATCAGTTTTAGCAGTAGGAGATGAAGCAAAAACTATGCTTGGAAGAACTCCTGGAAATATAAGTGCAATTAGACCTTTAAGAGATGGAGTAATTGCAGATTTTATAGTTACCGAAGAGATGATCAAACACTTTATAAAAAAAGTTCATAAAAGAAGTACTTTTGCAAATCCTAGAATATTAATTTGCGTACCAACTGGATCAACACCAGTCGAAAGAAAAGCTATACAAGATAGCGCTTTAGCAGCAGGAGCTAGAAGGGTTCAATTAATTGAAGAACCAATAGCTGCAGCGATAGGTGCTGGGTTACCTATTTCAGAAGCTACAGGATCAATGGTTGTAGATATAGGTGGTGGAACAACTGAGATAGCTGTGATGTCATTAGGAGGTGTAGTTTATTCAAATTCACTAAGAGTAGCAGGAGATGCAATGGATCATTCTTTAGCAAATTATATGAGAAAAGAATACAATCTGTTAATTGGTGATAGTACCTCAGAAAAAATTAAAAAAGAAATTGGAACAGCTATTCCAACAAATAATAACAAGTATCCAGTTAAAGGAAGAGATATTAGATCTGGAACTCCAAAAGAGGTAAATATTTCTGAAGAAGATACTTCCGAAGCTTTAAATCCAATTCTAAGAGAAATGATAAATGGTATTAAAGATGCATTAGAGAATACACCTCCAGAGTTATCTGCTGATTTAGTTGATATGGGTTTAACTTTAACAGGAGGTGGAGCTTTATTAAAAAATATTGATAAAAGGTTTTCTAAAGAAACTGGTCTTCCAGTGCATATTGCAGATGATCCTTTAGCATGTGTTGCGGTTGGAACTGGCAAAGCCCTAGACCAAGAAGAAACATTTTCGACAATGCTATCTGAATACTAATAAAATATGGCCACGAATAGGGATGATTTTATAATAGCTATTCGTTCTGCTTTTCTAAAGAAAGGTTCAAAACAAAGATTTTCTCTCATTGGTTTAATTTTTTCTTCAATTTTTTTAATATTATTAAATACAATTAATTTTCCATTAATAAACTATTTAAAAATTTCATTAAACGAAATTGTTTATAGATCTTCATTTATAGTCTCAATACCAGAAAAAAAAATTCAAGAATTCTCAAACATAATACATAATCACTTTAGTCTTTATTCCGAACATCAAAAAAATAAAAATGAATTAGCCAATTATAAACTTAAGCAATTAGAGACAGATTATATAATATCTGAAAATCAAAGACTAAAAAAAATGGTGGAAGAATATATTTTTAATACAGATGAACTATTTGCGAAAGTATTATTAGATAAAAAGAGTCCATTTTTAAGATCGATTATTCTTAATAGAGGGAGTAAAGATAAAGTATCAATGGGAATGGCAGTACTAGATGGAGGATATTTAATTGGAAAAATTATAGAAGTAAATTATTCAACTTCTAGAGCTTTATTAATTTCTGATTTAAATAGTAAAATACCTGTTTCAATAGAGCCAGGAAATGTACAGTCTATTTTATCTGGCACTGGAAAAGATAACGGTAAAATAGAATTTATGCAAAAAAAAAAATTAATAGAAAATAAAAGCATAGTTTATTCCTCTGGATCTGGAGGAATATTTAAAGCAGGTATTCCAATTGGAAATATTTCAATAGAAGAAAATGATGAAGAGAAATATGTCGATTTTTTCTCAGATTTATCGCAGCTATCTTTTGTTAAATTAGTTTCTTTTAAAAAGGGTAAAAATTAATGTCTTCAAAATTTTCAGTATCAATTTTAAATAGGATTTTAATTAATGCACCATTATTGCTTTTATTTATTTCAGTTTTTAATGAATTTGATTTTAATTATTTAAATTATAAATATTTTTCTTTTAATTTTCCTTTTATATTGATTTTTTACTGGAGTTTAAAAAGAATTGAAAGCCTAGGTTATGGCTACATATTTATAGCTGGTTTATTTAACGATGCAGTCATCGGACTTCCTATAGGATTAAGTAGTTTAACTTATTTAATTATTTGTGGTTTTGCAGCTTATCTTAGAAACATAACTTTAAGACCAAGTCTTTTTAAGGACTGGTTATATTTTTTATTTACTATATTAGTTGCAAATTCTATAAATTATTTTTTACTAGTAACCTTTTTTTCAACAGAATTAAACTATTATGAATTAAGTGGGAATATTTTATTTACTTTTTTATTTTATTATATTTTTGGATATTTATTCGATATTTATCAACGATTAGCATTTGGAAGGAAAAATGATTAGTGGAAACGAGCCAGGATTTAAAAAGATAAGTACAGTTAATAGACGAGTTTTTTTGCTCTCTGCAGCTAAAACGATAATTTTTTTTGGAATTATAGGACGACTTTTTTCTCTTCAAATTAGTGAAAATAAAAAATATTTAACACTATCGGATAAAAATAGACTAAGAGAATGGAGATTGCCTCCAGTAAGAGGTGAGTTTTTAGATTATTTTGGAAAAACAATTGCAGGTAATTTAAAAGTTTATCAGTTGCATGTTGTTCCAGAACAAGTTGAAGATTTTAAAAGTTTAATGGTTAGATTAAAAGATATTTTAGATTTATCTACCAATGAATTAAATGATTTAATTAAACAAAAAAATAAGCAGAAACCTTGGGAAACCCTTATAGTTTCTGAAAATTTGTCGTGGGATGAATTTTCAAAAATAAATTTTTATTTACACGAATTATCAGGTGCCAAACCAGTTATTTCATTAGGAAGAAACTATCCCTACAATGAAAGTTATGCTCATGTGCTAGGTTATGTGTCCCAAGCTAGTGTTGATGATATAGTTAATAATGAAATTATTAAAGAGAGAAATGTTCCTGGTCTTAGAGTAGGAAAAATAGGTTTAGAGAAAACTTTCGAAAAAGAATTGATTGGTACAAATAGCATCCAAAGATTTGAAGTAAATGCTTATGGAAAAAAAATAAATCAAATAGATCATGAAGAAGGCGATAAAGGTAAATCGATCAGACTTACTTTAGATACTGAAGTTCAAAATTTAACTGCAGAATTACTTAGAGAAAAGTCTGGCTCTATAAGTGTTATGGATATTTATACAGGAGAAATTGTTGCAATGAACTCTTCCCCTTCAATTAATCCAAATTTATTTTTATATGGAATTGATAAAAAAAAATGGATGGAGATACAAAAAAATCCAAACAAACCTCTCATAAACAAAACTGTTTCTGGCTTATATGCGCCAGGCTCAACAATAAAACCTATAGTTGCTTTATCGGCTTTAGAAAATGATGTGATTAGTCCAAATTTTACAGTGAAATGCACAGGAATACATGAATTTTATGGACAAAAGTACCACTGTTGGAAAAAAAAAGGACATGGTTTTATGAAACTAGACAATGCCATTAAACAATCATGCGATATATATTTTTATGAAATTGCAAGACTATTGGGCGTAGATAGATTGAATGAAACTGGAAAAAAGTTTGGCTTTGGGGAAAAATCATTGTCAAAATATTTTCCTAATGAAAAAAATGGAGTTAATCCATCAACTAAATGGAAAAAAAAAGTAATTGGACAAAATTGGTATTTGGGAGAAACTTTAATTAATGGAATCGGTCAAGGATATATATTAACCACGCCATTTCAATTGTGTTTAATGACGGCTCAGTTGGCTAATGGTGGTTATAAAATCAAACCAACGGTAGTAGCGAATGAAAATAAGGAAAGTATAGAATTAATTAAATTAAGGATGGCTGAAAAAGAAAGAGCCAAAAAAATGGGGAATTTAGTTTCAGATTTTTTTGAAACTGATGAAGATTTATACAATCCATTATTTAGAAACCAGGAAAATATAAAATTTGTTTTAAATGCAATGTTTAAATCTACCAATGAAGTTATGGGAACTTCTTTCCGTTCAAGAATTGATGATCCTAAATATAGATTTGCTGGAAAAACTGGGACAGCCCAAGTTAAAAAAATTACAGAGGAAGAAAGAGAGTTAGATTTAGACATTGAACAAATTCCATATTTTCAAAGAGATCATGCTTGGTACGTTGCCTTTGGTCCTTACAAAAATCCAAGATATGCACTAAGTATATTAGTTGAACATGGAGGATCAGGAAGTAAAACAGCCGCTCCAATGGCAAAAAAATTGTTTAAATTGCTAATTGACAGACATGAAATTAGAGAAAAAATTGATTTAAAAAAATCTATTAAAATATAATGTATCAGACTTATTCAATCTCAGAAAAATCAACATTTTTTCAAAAATTAAGATCTATTGACTATATTCTTTTACTAAGTGTTTTAATTATAGGTTTTATTAGTATTTTTGCAATGTACTCAACTGATGGAGGAGAATTTCTCTACCATACACAAAATCATATTTATAGATTTGTAGTATTTTTTTTGATGATGATTGTAATTTCTTTTTTTAATATAAAATTCTGGCATTCAACAGGTTACTTATTTTATATTGCTGTTCTTTCATTATTATTTTGGGCATCTTACTACGGAGTTACTGCATCAGGATCTCAAAGATGGATAAATTTATATTTTATAAATTTACAACCATCAGAGTTGATGAAAATTGCAATTATAATTTGTTTTTCTAAATATTATCATAGGATGCAAGTATCAAATGTAAACAAATTAAAAAATATTTTAGTTCCCCTGGTAATTTTATTTATACCAATAGCTTTAGTAGTTTCCCAGCCAGATCTTGGTACAGCAATACTTATTGCATTAAGTGGATTAATTGTTTTATGGTTAGCAGGCGTAAATGCAAAATATTTTTTTTACTCTGGATTGTTGTTTATAATTTCTGCACCATTTGTTATTTCTTTTTTAAAACCCTATCAGAAAAGCAGAATTTTAAGTTTTTTTGATCCTGATAGAGATCCTTTAGGAGCTGGTTACCAAATAATTCAATCTAAAATTGCTGTTGGATCAGGTGGTTTAACTGGCAAGGGATTTCTTAAAGGTACCCAAGGATATTTGGAATTTTTACCTGAAAAACACACTGACTTTATATTTACGCTATATTCAGAAGAATTTGGTTTTGTTGGTTCATTATGCCTGCTTATTCTTTATGCAATAATTATTTATAGAATTATTAAAATAGGATCAATTTCAAGAAATTTTTTTGGAAAGTTTTTTTGTTACGGTTTTGGTTCCTCAATATTTGTTTATATAGTTGTAAACATGTCAATGGTTTTGGGGCTGCTGCCTATTGTAGGATCACCATTACCTATAATGTCATACGGAGGTTCTTCGATGTTGGCTACGATGATTGGTATAGGTATAGTTATGAGTACAAAAATATATAACCGTCAAATAATTTCTTAAATATCAATAATTTTTTCTTATTTTAGTATAATTTGTCGCCCTAAATATTTATAAAAAATTATGTAAAATAACTTATGAAAAATAAATTAAAAATTGGAATATTAGGTGCAGGAATCCAAGGTGTTTGTAATGCACTATTTTTGCAAAAAAAAGGATATGAAATAACTTTGTTTGATAGAGGAGATCCTGGTAATTCTGCATCTTATGGTAACGCAGGTCACTTTTCTCCCTATGCCGCAATTCCAGTTAATAGACCAGATTTAATCTCGGATATTCCTGCCATGTTACTTAATTCTACTGGACCTCTAGCTTTGAAATGGAACTATGTTCCAAAAATGATTCCATGGTTTGTAAGATTTTTGAAGAATTGCACATCAATCAAGATGATGCATACAGCAAAATATATGCATCAAATTTTAGATTTATCACTATCAGCTTATGATGAATTATTCGATGAAATTAATTTAGATGGATTAGTTATTAGTAAAGGCATGCTTTATCTTTGGGATGATAAAAACCTAAAAAGTAGAGATTTTGAAAAAAAAATTAGAGACGAACTAGGCATCAAATATCAAAATGTAAATAAAAAAGAAATTCATGATTTGGAACCAAACCTAAAACCTTTTTATCATGAAGGAGTTTTTTATGAATACGCTAGACATGCAAGAAATCCAAAAAAAATCTTAATAAAATTATTTGAAAAATTTTTAAGCAAAGGTGGAAAATTTATAAAATTAGATATTAAGGATATTAATTTCGATGAGGAAAAGCCTGTACTTAGATCTGAAGCACAAAGATTTACATTCGATAAATTAGTAATTGCTTGTGGTGCATTTTCTAAAAAGCTAACCGATCAACTTCATGAAAATATTCCTTTGGATACTGAAAGAGGTTATCATATTCATTATAAAGGTTATGATAATTTACTATCAAGACCAATTGTTTATTTAAATAAAGCTATAGCTATAACTCCCATGGAACAAGGATTGAGAGTAGTAGGAACAGTTGAATTTGGGGGATTAAAAAACCCATTATCAAAATCAAGAATAAAAAATTTAATTATAAATGCAAAAAATATACTAGATAATCTCCCAGATCACGAAGATGAATGGCTTGGATTTAGACCTACGCTGCCAGATTATTTACCTGTAATAGGTCCATCAAAAAATTATAAAAATGTATATTATTCATTTGGCCATCATCATTTGGGCTGGACATTAGGAGCTATTTCAGGAAAAATAATTTCTAAAATGATATCTAATGAAAGTACTAATTTGAACTTAGAACCTTACAGCTCTCAACGGTTTAGTACCTGAACAAGCAAAGCAATCAATCTTATAGCAGCATTTAAAGACAAATTATTAATATCTTTCTTTGGCGCAAATTCTAAAACATTAGCACCAATAAATTTTTTGTTTTTTGAAATTTCCATTATTATTTCTACAATTTTAGAAACACCAGGACCTCCAGGCGATCTCGTTTCAACTGCTGGAAATTCTTTTGGATTTAATCCATCAAGATCTAAGGTTAAATAAATGTATGAGTTTTTTGGAATACTTTTAAGCATTTCTTTTGCAGACAAATTGGTCATTTTTTGATCAGTTATAATTTTGCTTCCCCATTTTTTTGCATCACTAAAATCTTTAGATTTTGAAGTTCCCATTCCTCGAAGTCCAATTTGAGTCATTCCTTTTACCCACTTCATTTCAGATGCTCTTCTCATTACATTAGATCTACCAAATTTTTCTCCATATAATTTATTTATCCAATCTAAATGAGCATCTATTTGTACTATATATAATTTTGATAATGGCTCTAGACCAGCTATAGCTGGAATCGCAACTGAATCATCACCTCCAATAACTAAAAATTTATTTTTTTTTTTTACGATTTCTTTAATAGTTTTTGTTAACTTAGCTCTATCTTTTGAAGGTTTTCTAGATAAAGTAAAATTTCCAGTATCAACAATATTAGATAATTTTTTTAAAAAAATTGAATTTGTGTCAAAATCCCAGCTGCCTACTCTTTTTGATAGTTTTTGGCTTTCTTTTCGAAGTATTTTTGGTGCAGAAGAACAGTAATCTTTTTTATTTTTATAATGTGTTATTGTAGGAACAGATAATATAGCTAATTGTTTTGATTTAAGATTTTCAAATTTACCTAAATTACAATTAAAATATCCTTTTTTTTTCACTTAAAGTATCTGACTTAAAAATTCTTTTGTTCTTGGATCTTTAGCATCAGTGAAGAAAGTTTTTGGCGGGCCATGTTCTACGATTATTCCTCTATCAGTGAAATAAATATGATCAGCAATTTCTTTTGCAAAACCCATTTCGTGTGTAACCAAACAACATGTCATTCCATCTTGTGCTAAATCTTTTATTGTAACCAATACTTCCTTAACAGTCTCTGGATCTAGTGCAGCTGTAATTTCATCAAATAACATTATGTTTGGTTCCATAGCAAGCGAACGTGCAATCGCTATTCTTTGTTGTTGGCCACCTGATAATTCTCCAGGAAAACTATTTTCTTTTCCTTGGAGTCTTACTTTTTTTATTAAAGTATGTGCTCTTTCTTCCACCTCTTTTGGATCTTGTTTTAATACTTGGATTGGAGCCATCATAATATTTTCAATTGCAGTTTTATGTGGAAATAAATTATATTGTTGAAAAACCATTCCAACTTTTCTTCTTAATGCAAGTTTATCCAACTTTGGGTCGTTAACCTCTACACCTTCAACTTTAATTGAACCTGATTGAATTTCATTTAAAGCATTGACACATCTTATAAGTGTGGACTTCCCAGAACCTGAAGGACCAATAATACAAATTACCTCACCCTTCATAACATCGAAAGTAACACCTTTAAGAACTTCAAGTTCCCCAAAAGATTTATGAACATCTTTTATCGATAAAATTGGTTCTTTTTCAGTCCATGTATTCATAATAATTTCCAACTATAGTTTAACAGCATAACGTTTTTCAAGAGCAATCGTAAATTTTGCTATTGGGTAACAATAAGCAAAAAATATAAGTAGTGCAAAGCTATAGAAAGGTATTAATAGTTCTGGATTGTTATTTTCAGCCTCCATAGCCTGTCTTGAAAGAGTAATTATTTCTTCAACTCCCAAAAGAGATACAAGAGGTGTTGCCATCGAAAGAATTGCATACCAATTCATCCAAGGTGGTATCATTCTTTTATAACATTGGGGCAGAATAATTTGCCAAAAAGTTTTTTGTCTACTAAATGCCAAAGATTCCGCTGCTTCCCATTGCCCGAGCGGAACAGATTTTATAGCCCCTCTAACAATTTCTGAGATGTTTGCCATTATCGGCAAAGAAAAACCAAATACTGCCTTTGTCCAATCAGGTATTTTATAAATTTTATCATCAGTCTCAATTTCAAAAGGAAAAGTAAGCATGATTATAAAAAGTAAGACTAGCCAAGGAATATTTCTAAATAATTGAGTAACAGAACTGGCAAATATTCTTACAATTTTGTATTGAGAAACTTGAGCAAGTCCTAAAATCACTCCTAGTGCCGTACCTATCATCATAGCAAAAAAGCTAATTATAACATTAAGAACAAAACCACTTTTTACTAATAGCGGAACCCATTTCAAGAAAGCTTGAAAAGCCATTGTATATGTATAATTGCTAGCCATAGCATTTACTGGATAAAGTATTGTTAAAAATAGAAATGCTATACACCATTTGTATCCTGAATTTACTAGCCAGAAACTAAATCGTGTTGAATCTACAGTGTGATATAGTTTTTTATTATAAGTATACAAAATTGAAAAATTATTTTTCATTTATACTCCATAACCAGGTATTTTTAATTTTCTTTCCAATGCACTTGACGACCAGGCTATTAATCCAACTATTAAAAAGAACACTATAAACATTAATAGCATAACGGCATTCATTGAAGTTGAATAATCATTATAAACAGAAATACATTGATACAATAATTCTGGAACCGCAATACCAAATGCTTGAGTAGTTGTTTTGACCAAGTTAATTAAATTATTATTCAATGAAGGAAGGCATATTCTAAAACATAAAGGAAGAATAATTTTTGTAAAAGATTGAAATCTATTATAACCGAGAGATTCCGCTGCTTCTCTAGTTGATACTGGCACTGCTTCAATTCCAGATCTAAATATTTCAACATTATACGATCCTGCAAAAAGTGATAAAGAAATTACTGCCCAACCAAAGTTCGAAATTATTGGAACTTCTAGCCATCCATCAGGTGAGTGAGTTGGAGTAAATTGACCTAAAGCAAAATAGAAAAATAATAACTGTACAAATGGAGGCGTATTTCTAAAAAATTGTATAAAGCCCTGAACTGTCAATCTCGCTAATTTACTTTTTGAACCCTGCATCCAAGCACCAACCAAGCCTACCACCACACTAAAGAATACTGTTAATATGGAAAGACCGATTGTGTAATAAATTCCTGTTATAATCCTACTTCTTTCAACTTCTTGATAAAAATAAACAAAATTCCACTTAGGATGAGTATCCGCAAGTTCAATAAAATATTGTTCAAATCCAGTCATTTATTTTATTTATATAAAAAATAACGACACCTTTAAATTTAAAGGTGTCGTTAGAAATATTAACTAGTTAACTTTATTTAGCTAACCAATCGTTATACTGTTTGTTTTTATCTTTAAGATATTGAGTAGCTTGTATGCCCCATTTTTTCTCTAATGCCATCAATGTACCATCTTGGTGCATCATGAAACTTAAGCCAGACATAAAGTTACCAAAAACACAGTTAACTTCTCCTAAAGGAACAGCTAAGCCCCAAGGGTTGTCGTCTTCACTGTTAAATGGCATTTCAAAATCATTAAAGTTTCCTGAAGATAAATCAGACATAATTGAAGAGTCGTCATATACCCAAGCAATACATTTTTTATCTCTCAAAGCTTGTTTTGCTTCAGCGTTACCTGTAAACGCAACAATTTCAGCACCATAACGTTCTGCAACAATTTTATTGTAGAAAGCACCCTGTTTACCACAAACTGGTTTACCACGTAAATCTTCCCATTTTTTTAATCCCAATGCTTTAGGTGACATTACGTTTGTTCCAGATGTGTAGTAGTTAGGCTGAATTATTCCAACAATTTTACGTCTATCTAATCTATCAGACATAGTTGCAATCATAAGGTCAATCTTACCTTGTTCTAAAAATTGCATACGGTTAGATGATTGAACAGCAACGAGCTCAAGTTTAACTCCCATTTTGTCAGCAACCATTTGAGCCATGTCAGCTTCCATTCCAACAATTTTTCCACTAGAGTCTTTAAAACCCCAAGGCTTATAGTCAGCTTTTGATCCAACTACTAATTTTCCTCTTTTCATTACTTTGTTCCAAGTATCATTGGTACATTGTGCTGAATAAGCAGGCAAAATCGATGAAACGTAAGTGAAAACCACTAATACAAATGTATTAATTATTTTTTTCATATTTATCCCTCTCTCTTTATTTTTATTTATAATTGCTCTAAGGTGATCATATAAATTAATTACTGGCAATCCTTTTTATAAAAAAAAAGTAAAAAATATGATTGGAATACTTGGAGGAATGGGAACACACGCAGGAATTGATTTTTGTAATAAATTAGCTCAACTAAACAAAGGTAAGACAGATCAGCAAAATCCACAATTTATTTTGTATAATAAATCAGATGTTCCTGCGAGAACAAAAAATTTAAAAAAATATAATAAAGTTTTAGCAAGTTTGTATAGGGGATGTGTTCTATTAAAGAAAAATAATTGTAAATTTATTTCTATTCCATGCAACACCGCACATTATTGGTACGATGATCTACAAAACAAAATTAAGATACCAATAATTAATATGCCAGAAGAAGTTTTTAAGTACTGCAAAAGAAGATATAAAAAGAATTCAAAGATAGGAATTCTTGGCACCGAAGGAACTTTAAAAACTGGAATTTATAGTAAATTTTTTAATAAAAGTTTTGAATTAATAGAACCAAATAAGTTTTTTCAAAGAAAATATGTAAATACAACAATTAAATTAGTTAAAGAAGGAAATATTCAAAAAGCAGAAAAGACTATAAAACCAGCAATAAGACATTTAATTAAAAAAGGTAGTAAAAGTATTATCCTCGGGTGTACAGAGCTACCTTTAGCATTGCAAAAAAATAAACTTCCTAAAAATTTTATAGATGCCAATCTAATTTTAGCAATTGCTTCTATGAAAAAATATAAAAGTTTTTAAATAAAATTTAATGAGTGATAAGCAACTTCCTCGTCATGCTTCGGTTGTAGTAATAGGAGGAGGTGTTATGGGCTGTTCTACAATTTACCATTTAGCAAAAAATGGAGTTAATGATGCTATCTTACTTGAAAGAAATAAACTTACATCAGGAACGACTTGGCATTCTGCAGCTCAAGTAAGAGCTTTACGTTCAACAAAAAATTTGACTGATCTAATTAGCTATTCAATAAATTTATACAGTCAACTAGAAAAAGAAACAGGTCAAAATACTGGATGGATTTGTAAAGGATCTTTATCAATTGCAACTAACGAAGACAGATTAATTCATATAAAAAGACAGGAAGCCCTAGCTCATTTGTTTGGACTTCGGGCTAAATCTATATCTAAAGAAGAAGCAAAAGAACGTTGGCCACTTATGAACGATGAAGATGTTTTAGGTGCAGTTTGGTCACCTGACGACGGGCGAGTTAGCCCATCAGACTTATGTGCAGCTCTTATAAAAGGTGCAAAATCAAAAGGTTCAAAAATATTTGAAAACATAGGTGTACAAAAAATACTAACAAAAGGAAAAAAAATTGTAGGAGTTGAGACAACATTGGGTAATATTTCTTGTGATGCGATAGCATTATGTGCTGGTTTATGGAGTAGAGAGATAGGCTTACAAGTAGGAACAAAAATACCTTTATGGCCCTGTGAACATTTTTACCTTTTAACAAAACCTATTGAAGGAATTTCAGGAAACCTTCCTACTCTTTCTGATCATGATGGTCATCTTTATATTCGTGACGATAGCGGGGGAATCTTAGTTGGAAGTTTTGAACCATTAGGCAAAGCAATAGATCCAGATCGTTTAGGCTCAGATTTCAGTTTTCAACTTCTACCTGAAGATTGGGATCATTTTGAACCAATGATGATAAATGCAATGCATCGTCTTCCTGCATTAAAAAATGCAGAAGTTAAAATGCTGCTTAATGGACCAGAAAGTTTTACCGTTGATGGCTCTTTTTTACTTGGAGAAACAGCAGAAACAAAAGGATTATTTTTAGGATGTGGAATGAATTCAATTGGAGTAGCCACTGCAGGTGGCGCAGGAATGGCTTTAGCTCACTGCATACAAAACGGTTCAACTCCAAAAAATTTAAATGAAGCGGATCCCAAACGGTTTGCTGATTGCTTTAATTCAGTAGAGTCATTAGCTTCCAGAGTTCCTGAAGTACTCGGAAAACATTATGAAATAAGTTTTCCTGGCAGACAATGGGAAACAGCTCGTAAAATCAGGAAGCTGCCTTTGCAAAAAAAATGGGATGAACTTAAAGCATATTGTGGACAATTCTATGGATGGGAAAGACCATTATTTTTTAATAACACAAAAAATCCAAAATTAACTTTTGATAAACCTACTTGGCATGATCAGGTTGGTAAAGAAGTTGAACAGGCGAACAAAGAAGCAGCAATTTTTGACCAATCAACTTTTGGAAAAATTGAGGTTGAAGGAAAAGATGCTTGCAAGTTTTTAAATAAAATTTGTGCAAATCAAATGGATCGAAAACCAGGCAAAGCAGTTTATACTTCAATGCTAAATAAACTTGGATGTATTGAAAGCGATCTAACCGCTACTAGATTATCAGAAAATAAATATAGATTATATGTAGGAACAACGTCAGTAAAAAAAGACATTTCATGGTTAAATAGACATTTAAATGGTGAGAATTTAAAAATTATAGATAGGACAGAAGACTTTGCAGTTATTGCATTAATGGGACCCAATGCAATAAAAATAGCTAACAAAGTTGGAGCCAAGGAATTAAATCAACTTAAATATTTTAATTTTACTAAAACATCTATAGCTGGCAAAGAAGTTGAGGCGACAAGATTAAGTTACGTTGGTGAACCAGGTTGGGAAATTACATGTAATAAAGAACACTCCCAAGAAATTTGTGACGAACTTTTAAAAGCAGGAGCAAAACCTTCGGGTTTATTTGCTCAAACTTCCATGAGGATAGAAAAAAAGTTTTTAGCGTATGGGCACGAGCTAGACTCAGATATAAATCCAATAGAAGCTGGTTTAGATTTTGCTTTAGCTTGGAATACAGATTTTATAGGAAAAAAGGCATTAGAAAATTTAAAAAATAATAAAAAAAATAATCGAATAATACTAATTAAAATATTAGATATAAATGCAGTACCCCTAGGCAACGAACCAGTATATTTTAATGAAAAAATAGTAGGTAAAACTACCTCAGCATCTTTTGGTTATCGAATTGGAGCACCTTTGGCTATTGCAGATATTAACGATGAAAAAGTTTGTAATAACGGCGCAAGAGTTAGAATTGATATTGGACGAAAGTTTTTTGATGGCATAGTATCAACCGAGTGTTTATTTGATCCTTTAGGAAAACGTATGAAAATAATATAAAATGATAAAACAAAACTCTCAAACTTCCACAGCATATTTGTTGCTAATACTAACTACTATTTTTTGGTCTGGAAATTTTATTGTAGGAAAGGCAGCAAGCATGTACGACATACCACCTTTTTCACTTAATTTTTTTAGATGGTTTTTTGCAGGACTGATTTTAATGCCATTTACCTACAAAGAGATATTAAAAAAAAGAAATTATATTTTAAAAAATATTGGTTTTTTTGTTATTTTAGGAGTTACAAGTATAACAATATTTAATTCTATTGTTTATTATTCTCTTTACTACACCCAGGTTATCAATGGAGTATTAATGATCTCCACCATACCAGTATGGATTATATTTATTTCTTCATTATTAAATATTGAAAAAACAAATATATTTCAAATTATAGGTGTAATTTTATCTTTAACTGGAGTTATATTTATTATTACAAAAGCTGATTTTGATTTAATTCAAAATTTAGATTTTAATAAAGGAGATTTAACAATGGTAGTTGCTATGTTTTCATGGGCAATTTATTCTGCTCTTTTAAAAAAAAAAAAATATGAAATTACCCAAATTACTTTGCTGCAAGTAGTGATAATGACAGGATTAATTTTTTTAATACCAATTTACTTTGTTGAAATGAATTACGGAAATTTAATTAAATTAGAAAAACCCTTCATATTAACTTTAACTTATGTAGTAATATTTCCAGGACTGGCAGCTTTCTTTTTTTGGATTAAAGGAATTTCAATAATTGGAGCAAACAGAGCTGGAGTTTTTTTACATTTGATGCCTATTTTTGGAGCAATCATGGCAATGGTAATTTTTAAAGAAAAATTTATGTTTTATCATTTTCTAGGAGCAATGTTTATAATTGCTGGAATTACACTTTCAAATAAAAGAAAAATAAAAACTTAATTTAATTATGAAAAAAAAAAATAAAAATCTAAATGATAAACAAAATTGGGTTTTATTTAATGAAGGAACCGAACAACCATGGTCAAGCGAATTAAACAACGAAAAAAGACAAGGCAGTTATTATTGTGCAAATTGTGAAACAAAACTTTTTGATTCTAACACAAAATATGAAAGTAGTTCTGGATGGCCATCTTTTTTTCAATCTTTGCCAGATGTTTTTGAAACAAAGACAGACTATCATTTAGGATATGCCAGAACAGAATATCATTGTAAAAAATGTGGCGGTCATCACGGTCATATTTTTGATGATGGTCCAAAACCTACTGGAAAAAGGTATTGTAATAATGGTGTATGCTTAATTTTCAAGGAATATTCACAATAAATCAATTGAATAAAATTATTTAACAGAACTTAGTAATTTATTTTGTTTTTCCAATTCTCTTAGTTCTTGATAACCACCAATATGAGTTTCATCAAAAAAAATTTGCGGAATCGTACGTCTTCCATTTGATTTTTTGATCATTTCATCTTTTAGACCAGCTTTCAAAGAGATATCTATTTCTTTATAATTTAAATTATTTCTAGCCAGTAATCTTTTCGCGGCCTCACAGAAGTTACACATTGGTCCAGAATACATTGTTATACTCTTCATAAGTTATATATAATCATTTTTATTTATTTTTCTTCTTATTTCTTTTCTTGAAATTTCGAATTTTTTTTGATGTTTTATACTCTGGTTTTTTACTCTTTTTCTCCACAATTTAAATGAAGAAGGTTTTAACGACTTACGCATAATTTTAATAACTTCAGATTCTGATTTTCCAGTTTTTTTTTTAATTTCTTCAAATGTAATTCTATCCGCCCAAGCAGCCCACAAGACCCAGTTTGGACTACTCAAATTTGGCTCAGGATTTTTGACTTTTGTTTGAGGTCTATGATTTTTTTTCATGTAATTTTAATAAATATTAAAAAAATGCTTAATGCAATTTTATTAGGCTGTGATATATTTTCTTTTAGATAGTCCTATCTAGCCATCTTTAGCTCCCGGTTTTTTAGGACTATCCGTAACAATTCATAAAATCTTCAACTTGATAATCAATAATAATTATGAGTTAAATTAAGTTTAGGAAAATATATGACAAGATTTATATCAATTTTAGTTTTATTCGCATTATATCACACTCCAATTTATGCCGACAAGCTTCTAAAAAATGGTTTTTTAAACACCAAAATGGACTATGCAAAAGAACAAAACATTAATGATCCAAAAAATAAAATAATATTAATTTACAACCATGGACAAGATAAACACGACGCACGATCTAAAAATTGTGTTTGGAAAAATGGTATAAGAAATTTTTCATCTATAGTTGGAGAAAAAGTAAATGGAAAAGAAATAATGGTTTATCTTTTATGTACAGATAATTTTGCCGGAGATGACAAAAGATTATGGAATAAAAAAAAATTTAAACCTCCTTACAAAGGAAAACCAAAATTAGAAAAAAGATTAGATGCTAATTTAGAATTAATTGATTCTTTTGTCTCTAAAGGTGTTCCTAACAGTCAAATTATTATGACAGGTCATTCGTGTGGAGGTTGGTTAACTATGATGTTAATGTCAAGATATCCAGATAAAGTTGGTGGTGGTATATCATTAATGCAAGCTTGCTATGGTAAACTATCAAAAAATTATAAAGTAAAAAAAGTAGGTGTCGAAAAGGCGTTAGAGAAATTTAGAAAAAAAGATGGAGATGGACCAGCGGATATGAGACAAAAACAACTTGATGAAATAAAAAAAAGTAAAAATTTACCTGTTTTAGTTTTTACACATCCAAAAGATCCTTTCGATGGACTTCTTTCAGATTGGGTTGAAGAAATTCCAGGCATTAAAAGAATAATCATTTCTGAAAATAAAAAAATTAATGGTAAAAGCTGTTCAAGAATTGGAATAAATAATGGTAAAGAATGGAAAGAACCTTTAAACAACTATCATATTATTGATATGGCAGACTGTTTTCAACAATTTAATTCTGATATACTTAATTATATAGCTTCAAGGACAAAATGAAAAAAATACTATTAACTTTATTAACACTTTTAATCTCAGCTTCTTATTCTTATGCAGACAAGTGCTTTGATAGCGACACCACACCAATAATATTAGATAGCGATAAAAAACCTGGTAGATTTTTTGAAGATCAACCAGATGTGAACGATGATTTTCAAATTCATATTGTTTACACTTTATTAAAAGACTCTAAAGATAAAGAAGGGGATATAAATGGAGATCTAGAAAAGTGGATAGAAATTGCTGATAAGTGGATTTTAAAAACGACTGCTAAAGCAAATAAAAATTCAAATTTTAATAATGGAGAAGGTCAGCAATTAAAGTGGGATAGGCGAAAAGATGGAAAGCTTGATATTACATTTATGAGATTGAACAGAACTAAAAAAAATATGAAAAAATCTAAATGGGGAAGTTGCGGTAATTTATTTGGCAGATCTATAATTAACAATGGCATGAACAACCCTAAAAAAATTTACTTCAATTTTGGAGACTATTCTTATAAAGATTTTCCATTTTCTGGAGGATTTCCAATTTTTAGTGTTTTTAGTAAGCATCAAAAAAAATGGCCACTTCTAAAAGACGAAGTTGGGTACTTTATTTTACATGAAGTTTTACATGCTATGGGAGGAATTTTTACATGTTCACCAAATTTTTTTGAAGGACACAACACAAAAAATAATAAAAGTAGTGGTGATATGATGGCAAGACAAGTTGGCGAAGGTAATAGAAATTTGGATCCTAAAAATGATGATTATTGGGGTCATAAAAATGCATCTTGTCCTGACATGCAAGACAGCGTTTACTTTACCCCAACTTCTGAAACACCATTCGATCCATTCGAGGCTGTTTGTTTGCCAAAAGATAAATGGAAACTTACTAAGCATGAATACGATGAAAACAATCTTTTTGAACCTGGGCGTTCACAATGTTTCTATAGTAGGGATGATGCAACTGCTCCCTGGGAAGATGAATTAGGAATTTATAAAGGGAATCGATAAAATTTATTTTGGATAAATTAAAGACTGGTGGCTCATTTATTTAATTTACTCAAATATAAAAATCCTAGATGATTTGAAGAATATTTTGAAATATAGTTAGTGCCCTTTTATCTAGGTTTTTTGCTTAATTTTTAAACCACAATAAACTCAAAGTTGTATTATTTTCCTAGTTATTTAAATGTTGCACATATGCAACATGTAGCAAATATTCTTTAATTACCTTAATTAAATAGCTTAATTGTGATTATAAGTGCTATAAGAGAGGAATTTTAAAATTTTAAAATAATAATAATAGGGTTTAACATGTTAAAAATTAAAACTTTATCCATTGCTTTATTTGCAACGTTTTTTGCTTTTTCAGCGATGGCCCAGGTATCAATGGGATTGACTGCAACTGCATTGACTTATGATGCTAGTGGTAACGAGAAAATGAAGTCTTCAGGAAATAAGACTAATAAGGATGCAAGCGGAGAAGCTGGTTATGCATCTATATTTATAGAATATACTCTACCTACAGATACTGTAATCGGAATAGATGTAATGCCATACAGCCAAAAAATTGGTGATGGTACTAACTCAGTGCCTGATACTGACGTAAGTGATGACGCTGATACAGCCGGTACTAACAAAACAGATGTTAATATGTCTGGTCATGCAATGATTTACATTGAACAGCCAATTGATGCTGACTTCGGTTTTGGTATGCCATTTGTTAAAATTGGTTTCTCTCAAATGACACTAGAAACAGATGAGAGCGTAGCAACTGGATCAACTTACGGAGACGAAACAATGGATGCATTCCATGTAGGCGTTGGTTTGAAAGGTGATCTAGACGATGGTTTTTGGAAGCTTGGATTGACTTATGGAGATTACGATGGAGCAACTTTCGTAGGTTCTGAAGACGTTGACAGTGTGAGCAACACCATAACTCTTGAAGAGATGGAAACTTTATCACTGAGCTTATCAATAGGACAGTCATTTTAATAAATAAATTATTTATTTAAATTAGAACCCCCGCTTTATGCGGGGGTTTTTTTTTATAGCTCTTTATTTAAATTGTTTTAATATCAAATTTAAATGATTTTAGGATTTGTAGGAACCGGAAATATATCTTCAGATGTAATTACAGGAATATGTAATTCAAAAATTAAATTCAATAAAATATATGTTTCTCCAAGAAATAAACACAAAGCTCAAAAATTAAAAAAAAATTTTAAAAAAGTATTTATTGCTAGAAATAATCAAGATGTAATTGATAAATCAGATTGGATATGTTTAGGAGTTCTACCAGAGGTAGGAGAAAAAATAATACCAAAACTAAACTTTAGAACTAAACAAGTGGTAGTCAGTTTTATTTCAACAATTAATCATAGTAAATTAAAAAAAATAATTAATAAAAATGTAAAAATTGTTAGAGCAATACCAATGCCACCAATCGCCTTGGGAAGAGGACCAATTGTTATTTTTCCTCCAGATAGACAAGTAAAAAATTTTTTTAATAAAATAGGCACTACTATAGAAATTAAAAGTGAAAAATTATCACAAAATTTCTGGGCTACATCTGGTACAATGGCAGCTTTTTATGAACTTTTAAAAGTTTTGTCAGATTGGTTAGTTAAAAAAGGTTTAAAAAGAAATCAAGCTCAACAATATATTACTTCTTTATATTCAGCTTTAGCTGAATTAGCAGTAGTTAGTTCAAAAAAAGACTTTAATCATTTTGTTGCTGAGTCCCAAACACCAGGAGGTCTTAATTGGCAAGGTGTTAACCAACTTAGAAAATCTGGATATTATAAATCATTGGAAAGTACGATTAATAATATTTTAAAAAGACTAAATAAAAAATAATTTTGTAATGCAATCAAATACAAATATTTTGCAAATTAACAATCTTTCAAAATATTTTGGAGGATTAGCTGCAGTATCAAACTGTTCTCTTAAAATAAAAAAGGGCTCTATAACAGGTATTATTGGTCCGAATGGTTCTGGAAAAACAACATTATTTAACTTAATCGCAGGTAATTTAAAAGCTTCAAATGGAACTGTGATGTTTAACAATGAAAATATTACAGACGTTCCATCATATGAACTTTTTTCTAAAGGTTTGCTTAGAACTTTTCAAATTGCGCACGAATTTACCAATTTAACAGTTTTAGAAAATTTAATGATGGTTCCAGGAAATCAGTCTGGAGAACAGTTAATGACTGCTTTGTTAAAACCAAAACAGGTTCAAAAAGAGGAAGAAAAGATAAGAAAAAAAGCTTATGAAGTAATCAAATTTTTAAACCTTTCACATTTGTCAAATGAATTAGCTGGAAATTTATCAGGTGGGCAAAAAAAATTATTAGAGCTAGGAAGAACCATGATGGTAGAAGCAAAATTAGTTTTATTAGATGAAGTAGGTGCTGGAGTTAATAGAACTCTGTTAAAAGATTTGGGAACAGCAATATTAAGGTTAAATAAAGAACAAGGATACACTTTTTGTATGATCGAGCATGATATGGATTTTATAAGTAGGATGTGTGATCCAGTAATTGTAATGTCAGAAGGCTCAGTTTTATTTGAAGGAACATCAGACGAAGTTAAAACAAATGAAAAAGTTATTGAAAGTTATTTAGGAAGAGCAAATAAAAATACAGGAGAAAATACTTAATGGCTTTTTTTGAGGGAAATAAAATGACAGCTGGTTATGGTGATGGACCAGACATCATATCTTCTTGTTCAATAAATGTTGATAGAGGCGAGATAGTTGCAATTCTTGGACCAAATGGTGCTGGAAAATCTACAGCTATGAAAGCAATGTTGGGTTTGCTTAATTTGAAATCTGGTTCAGTATACATTGATGGAAAAGATATTTCCAAATTTTCTCCACACGATAGAATTAAACAAGGAATTTCGTTTGTTCCACAAACAAGAAATGTTTTTGCAGAATTAACTGTGAGAGAAAATTTAGAAGTAGGAGCATTTTTAAGAGAAGACGATATTAATAAAGTAATTGAGGAAATATATGAATTATTTCCAATCTTGAAGGAAAAAAAATCACAAGTTGTTGGACAATTATCAGGTGGTCAAAGACAACAAGTTGCATTAGGAAGAGCACTAATGATTAAACCATCAGTTCTAATGTTAGATGAACCAACAGCCGGAGTATCTCCAATAGTTATGGATGAGTTATTTCACCATATTTTAAAAGTTAAAGAAACTAATGTTGCAATAATTATGGTTGAGCAAAATGCAAAACAGGCACTTAGCATTTCTGACAGAGGATATGTATTAGTGACAGGTGAAAATAAATTTGAAGGATCGGGCAAAGAATTACTTAATGATCCTGAAGTAAGAAGGTCATTTTTAGGAGCTTAAGATGGAACTTATAAACGCAATAATTTTATTATTAAATTATACTATTTTACCAGCTTTAACTTATGGTTCACAATTAGCACTTGGAGCAATTTTCGTAACTTTAATTTATGGCATTCTTAGATTTGCTAATTTTGCAACTGGAGACATGATGTCTTTCGGAACTATGTTTGCAGTTTTATTAACTTATTATTTTCAATCTCTCGGTATAAGTTTAGGCGTACTACCCACAGCACTACTTACAATTCCTTTTGCTATTTTTATGATGATTTTTTATATGTTGACCATAGATAAATTTGTTTTTAGTTACTATAGAGTAAAAAAAAGTCCTCCAGTTCAGCTTGCAATGGTAAGTGTGGGAGTAATGTTTGTAACTCAAGCAATTATAAGAATAATCATAGGACCTTTTGATAGAAGATTTCTTGATGGTGAAAAATTTATTTTAAAAGCAACCGAGTTTAAAGAAATGACAGGACTTAGCGAAGGCTTAACAATTAAATCTACTCAAGTATTAACAATATTTATTACAATTGTGGTCGTATCAATTATGTTTTGGTTTTTAAATAAAACTAAAACTGGCACAAGTATGAGGGCTTATTCTGATAATGAAGATTTGGCTTTATTATCAGGAATTGATCCTAAGAGAGTCGTATTAATAACCTGGGTAATTGCTGGAATTTTAGCAACAATTGGAGGAACTTTATATGGTCTAGACAAAAGCTATAGGCCATTTGTTTATTTTAATAATATGCTTCCTATATTTGCCGCAGCAATTGTTGGAGGAATTGGAAATCCATTTGGAGCATTTTTAGGTGGATACGTTATAGCATTCGCAGAGATATTTTTAACATATGCCTATAAAAAGTTTTTTGCTTATTTGCTTCCAGAAGCTTTAGAGCCAAATTCTATGGTGCAATTGCTATCAACAGATTATAAATTTGCTATTTCATTTTCTATTTTAGTCTTAGTCTTATTATTTAGACCATCAGGTATTTTCGAAGGAAAAAAAATATGAAGCAATATTCTAATGTTATCGCCGCATACTCAATAATGATAATTTTAATTATTTTAGTAGGAGTATTTCAATCATGGTCTATTGCTCTTACAATTCTTAATTATTGTTTAATTTCTGCTGTAATGACCATGGGAGCAAATATTCAATGGGGTTATGCAGGTTTAATTAATTTTGGAATTATGGGTTACACAGCACTTGGAGGTTTAGCAGTTGTTCTTGTTTCTGTTGCGCCAGTTGAAGAAGCTTGGCGGCTTGGCGGTCTTAATATGATGATTTGTATCGGTATAATTGTGGCAATGATTTATTCAATTCGATATGTTTTAAAAAAAATTGATAAATCAAAAAAAAGAAATTATTTGATCGCCAGTATTATAATAATTGGTTTGTTGCTTTTAAGAATAATTTCTACACCAGCTATTGAAAGTATCGAGTCAGTTGAGCCGGCTAAAACTGGATATTTAGGTGGTCTTGGCATGCCAGTATTATTTTCATGGATTGTTGGAGCATTTTTTGCAGGAGGATTAGCATATGTGATTGGAAAAATTGCTCTTGGCTTAAGAGCTGATTATCTTGCAATTGCAACATTATTAATTGCCGAGATTATTGTTTCTATTATTAAACATGAAGAGTGGTTAGCAAGAGGAGTAAAAAACGTTATTGGTCTAAAAAGACCAGCACCCTATGAAATAGATCTTCAAACAACTCCTTGGTTTATAAATCTAGTCGAAAAATTTCATTCTGCAAAATTAGAATTAATAAATTCTGTTACTGAAAGACAAGATGCATTAAATCAATTAGTTATTGATGCTTCATCAGTTTATGTAAAACTTTGTTTTGCAGGAATGTTTTTAATTGTTGTAATTATATTGCTTATTGTAACCCAGAAAGCTTTGTATTCTCCTTGGGGACGAAAGATGAGAGCCATAAGAGACAATGAAGAAGCAGCAAGCGCTATGGGAAAAAATGTAGTTAAAGAACATTTATTAATCTTTGTTTTAGGTTCAGCAATTGTTGGTATTGCTGGCGCCATGATGGTAACTAATGATGGTTTATTTACACCAGGAAGCTATAGACCAATGAGGTACACATTTGTAATTTGGGTTATGGTAATTGTTGGAGGTACTGGAAATAACTTTGGCGCAATATTAGGAGGATTTGTTGTTTGGTTCTTATGGGTTGAAGCTGCACCAATAGCTTTATTTTTTATCAATCTATTTACTTCTCATTTGCCAGAAACAAATGAAGTTAAAATTCATTTAATTAATAGTGCATCATATTTCAGATTTTTAATGGTAGGAATTGGTCTATTAATCATAATGAGGTATAGACCAAGAGGTATTTTACCTGAAAAAATTATCAAACAATAATTGTCACATTGAAAAAGTGCTCGCTAAGTTATAAAATAATTCAATGAAAAAATTTCTAATAATTTTATTTGTCTTTTTTAGCTTTGAAGCTTTGTCTGTAGAGAAAAAAACTACTTTTAATATAGATGTTTTTAAAAAGGCGCAAAGTGATGGAAAAATAGTGGTTGTAAATTCATGGAATAAATTTTGTGGCACATGCGGTAGACAAACTAAAGTAATAAATGAAGCAAAAAAAGAATTTCCTAATATAATTTTTTTAAGTTATGAGCAAACTAAAAACAAAGAAATAGCTGAACTATTAAAAATAGACTATTGGGCGACTATTGTTGTTTATAAAAATAATAAAGAAATTCACAGAGAAATTGGCATTACAACTAAAGAGGAAATATACTCCTTAATTAATAAAGGAGTGTAAATTTGTGTATTATATCCTTTTAGGAATAGTCATTGGACTTATTATTTATCTTTCCGACAAATACATATTTTAGTTTTTAAATAAAATGGGTATAGTTCGATTATGGACTTTAATCACTTCCTAACGAGCTACATGCCAAATCCTTCTATAGGATCAAAAACTCATTTTAAAAATATGATTGATCAAGCTATTTTAGCTGAAAAGCTTGGTTATAAAACTGTTTCAATACCCGAACATCATTTAGTAAATCTTTTAATGATGCCTTCACCTTTACAAATGGCTGTTAAAATAGCAGCATTAACAAAAAAAATTAATATTTCAACAAGTGTTGTTGTTCTTCCTTTGCACGATATGAGAACTTATGCTGGAGAAGTTATAACGGCAGATATCTTAACTGAGGGTAGACTAATTCTTGGAGTAGGCCGTGGAGCTTTTGCATGGGAAATGAATAGACTAGGAACACCAATTGAAAAGTCCAAAGAAAAATTTATAGAATCTTTAGATGTACTACAGAAGTTGTTAAACGAAGAAGAAGTTTCATATAAAGGAAAATATTATAACTTTGATCCAATAACAATTATGCCAAGACCTATAAGTAATCCAATTCAAATTATGATTGCTGCAATGGATCTTAACAGTATTAAAGATGCGGCCTCAAGAGGGTTTCATGTTCAATCAACCGTATTATCTGGTTCTAAAGAATTATTAAAACAAAGAGTAAATGCTTTTAAAGAAGGTAGTCTAAAACTTGGTGAAAAAGGAAAGCTATTAAAAATATCTATGCAAAGAATGGCTTTTGCTGCAAAAAATGAAAAAGATGCTAAAGAAAAAAATAAATTAGCTTATGAATATTATAAACGCTTTGACAATGTATTTACTGGTCCAGGCAAAGTTAAAAATGGAAAAATAGAACCTTTGCCAAGAAAACAAACATTAGAAGAATTAACAGAAAATTTATTGATTTGTCCTGTAAATGAGATGATTGAGAAACTTAGCGTTTATGCAGAAACAGGTGTTGATGAAATTATAATAAGCGCTGGCTTTGGGCAAAGTCAAAGTGAAATGATTGAATCAATGCATCGTATAAGTGAAGAAGTAATACCTTATTTTAAAAAATTTAATACCCAAGTAGCATAATAAATGAAAATTTCTGCAGTTGACTGCCATTATTCAACAAATGGATCTGGACCACCTTTATTTTTGATACACGGAATAGGTGCCGCACAGGACGCTTGGAGATTTATGGTTCCAGAATTGTCAAAACATTTTACTGTAATCACTTATGATCTTAGGGGACATGGAAAATCTCCAGTAACTCATAAAAATTTTACTTTAGATGAATTAGTTCTTGATCTTGAAAGAATTAGAGAAAAAACTAAATTTGAAAAAGCTCATTTTGCAGGTCACTCTCTAGGCGGCATGATAGCACCCGCTTATTCTTTAAAATTTCCAGAACATACAATTTCTGTAGGTTTATTGTCTACTGTTGCTGGTAGATCTGAAGAAGATAATCAAAAAGTATGGAGTGTAATTAATGAGATGGAAAAAAATGGTATCGAGAAAACATTACAAACTTTAACAAACAGATGGTTTACTGATGAATTTATTAAAAATAATCCTGATTTGGTTGATAGAAGATTAAAACAAGTTTTAGATACTGACCCTGATGTCTTTCTTAATGTTTTTAAAATATATGCCAATACAGAGATGTTTTCATGGTTAAAAAACATTTCAAAACCATGCTTGCTTTTGACAGGCGAACATGATGGAGGTTGTAGTCCAAAACATAATGAAATTATGGCTAATGAAATAAAAAATTCTAAGTTAGTGATTTTACCAAAGTATAAGCATTCTTTTTTAATTGAAGCACCAAATGAAGTGGCAGAAAGTTTAATTGAATTTATTAATGAATAAAAATCTTATTGTACTTACACTAAGTCAAATTTTTAGTTTTACAGCAGCTCCAGTAACTGTATTTTTAAGTGGAATTATTGGTTCTCAAATTAGTCCTTTAAAATCACTCTCTACCTTGCCAATGTCGATATCCGTAGTTGGTATAGCAATAGGCGCAATCTTAGCAACTAAAGTCATGAGTTTAATAGGAAGGAAAGATGGATTTATTTCAGCATCAATAGGAAATTTTTTAGCTTCTATATTAGCAGCTTATTCAATAATGGATCAGAACTTTATTCTATTTTGTTTTGCAAATTTTTTTCTTGGTGTTGGTATGGCTTTCACACATCAATATCGTTTTGCTGCAGCTGAAAGTGTTGAAAAAAATAAAGTACCTAAAGCAATTTCAATAATTTTATTAGGTGGAATTGTTTCAGCGTTTTTAGGACCAAGCATGGCAAACTATGCAAAAGATATTGTTACTGAACAATTGTATGTTGGATCTTATTTGTCACTTGCTATTTTAACTATTATACCAGCGATTTTCTTTTTATTTTATGAAAATACATCAAAATTAGAGTCTAATATTAAATATTCAGGACGAAGTGTTTTAGAATTAATTTCACAACCTAGATTTTTACAGGCACTTGTAGCCTCAGCATTTGGATATGCAATAATGACATTTTTGATGACAGCAACTCCATTAAGCATGCATGTAATGGAAAAAATGAGTCTAAGTAAAACAGGTTTAGTTATACAGTTTCATGTCGTAGCAATGTTTCTACCATCTTTGGTCACTGGAAATTTAATTAAAAAATTTGGTCATAGCAATATAATGTATGCAGGTGTGTTTCTTTACAGCATAACTATAATAGCAAGTTTCTTTGATCAAACTTATTATAATTATATGTTCGCATTAATTTTTCTAGGTTTAGGTTGGAATTTTTTATTTATATCTGGCACGAGCTTACTAGTTTTAACTTATAAAGAAGAAGAAAAATTTAAAGCTCAAGGATTAAATGATTTTATTGTATATTCTGTTCATGCTACTGGCAGTCTATCAGCTGGGGTATTAATTGTTCTTACCAACTGGAAAATTATGAATCTAATATGTATACCCTTTTTAATAATAATTATCCTAACTATTTTGAGAGCAGACATATTAAACAAAAAACAAAAAAACCTCAGCAGTTTTCACCGCTGAGGTTTTAAATATTAAATATTATCTTTGTTTTTTAGTTTTGAATTTACCACCTTTGATTTCTTTTTCTAAGAAAGAACCAAAAGCTTCTCCAACGTCTGTAAATTCAACTGCAGTTGCACCTTCGTAGTTAATGGCTTTACCTTTAGCAAGTAAATCTAAAGCCTTACCTAAATCACCTGGATAAATTTTCTTACCAGGTGCATTTGCAACCGACATAACATTAGCTTGAATTGTTGCTCTATCTGCTTTTCCACCAGCTTGCATTGCAAGTGTGATTAAAGCAGCAGCATCATAAGATTCTCCTGTGTAAGGTCCAGATGAGTCTATACCAGCAGCTTTTGCAACTTTAGCAAATACTCCAGCACCTTTTCCAGTTGATCCAGGAAGAGATCCAAATGATTTGTTTAAATCTTTTCCAAATCTGTCAGTTAAAGAGTCACCAATCATACCATCAGATAAAACGAATCTGTCAAAAGATCCTGAATCTAATGAACCTTGGATTATACTTCCTCCAGCTTGATCAAGATAACCTAATACTGCAAGAGCATCACCACCAGCAGAAGCTAGCGTAGCAACTTCAGCACCGTAATCACCTTTACCTTCTTCGTGAGCTGTTACAACAGTTACATTAATACCGTGAGCTTTAACAGCTGCAACATATACATCTGCTAAACCTTTTCCGTAGTCATTATTAGTATGCGTTACAGCAATACTTTTAACTTTTCTATCTTTTGTAATATCAGCTAAGATTTGACCACCTCTAGCATCCGATGGAGCAGTTCTAAAGAAATACCCATTGTCAGCTAAATCAGTTAATCCAGGAGAAGTTGCAGATGGAGAAATCATAACCACTCCATTTGGTACAGCAACATTTGTTGCAATAGCACCAGTAACTCCAGAACAGTCAGCTCCCATAATTGCCACTACACCACCTGAAACTAAACCTTCTGCAGCAGTAGTTGCTGCAGCAGAATCCACACAAGTAGAGTCAGCTCTTTCCACTGATATTTTTTGTCCTCCAAGTAATGAACCTGAATCTGAAGCTTCTTTAAAAGCAAGCTCTGCAGATGCAGCCATTGCAGGAGTTAGAGATTCAATAGGACCCGTAAATCCTAAAATGATTCCCATTTTAATATCTGCTAATACATTTGTTGAAATTGTCGAAACAAATAAAAAAGCAGCTAAAACTATTTTTTTCATATTTTTCCCTTAATTGTTAACAATTTATAAAGACCAAATTAAATCTTATTGAGTTAAATTTTCAATAAGTAATTTATCTAGTTTTTTGCAGTAAAAAGACTGATGTTACTACAATAATTCCCCCAGTGACCATTATGGGTGTTGGGATTTCTCCAAAAATGAAAAAAGTTAGCATTAACCCAAAAACTGGAAACAAAGCATAAAAAGGCAGAACCATTCCAACGGGATAAAATTTATATAAATAAAACATCATTGTATGTCCAAATATTGAAATTATCATTCCTGCATACAAAATTGCTATCCATCCATTTTTATCAATACTGTTTATTTGGCCTATTACATTTCCTTCAAATAATTGAGAAATAATAATTAATATGACAAAACCTATCAATCCCATAAAAGCACTTGTAAATTTTACATCAAGCTCTTTAAGATGCCTTGAGAATACTTGCGACAAACCATAAAAAAATGCCATTGCAAATATTAATAGTGTAGCTGAGATTTCATCAGCAATTTTAGGATCAAAGGCTATTAAAATAATACCTAAAAATGAGGTAAAAATTAATATCCATTTTTTAAAACTTATACTTTCACTAAGAAATAATGAACTTAGAATAATTGCAAATGGAATTGACAGTTGAGCTCCAATAGTAACAGGAGCTAAAATTGAAGCGGCATCCAAAGATAAATATAAAAACATATTTACTCCTGCCCCCATGCATATTGAAAACCCAATAAGAGGTAAAAAATATTTTTTTGGTGGAACTTTAAAATTACTAAATGGAATTAAGCATAAAAAAACAATCCCCATTCTTAAAGCTCCAAATAAAATTGGATTAGTATCAGCGTTCAAACCAAATTTACCCATTGGATAAGCACTTCCTAGAAAAAACATTACTAAAATAATTAAAAATGTATGTTTAAGAGACAATTTTATCTCATTGAAAAAGGATCTAACGTAGGTTTATCTGACGTATAGTACCAAGTTGTTTTAACTCTGGTGTAATCCTTTATAGATTCAACTCCAGCTTCTTTGCCATAACCGCTATCTTTTATTCCACCGAAAGGTGCTGATGGAGAAATAAGCCTATAAGTATTTACAAAAGTTATACCTGCTCTAATCGCTTTAGATACTCTTAGACCTCTAGAAAAATCACTCGTATAAACCCCTGAACTTAATCCATATTTATTATCATTCATTTTTTCAATTACTTCATCTTCAGTTTTAAATTTCATTACAGATAATACTGGTCCAAATAGTTCATTTTCAGCTGATGGCAGATTGTGATTATCACATTCAATTATTGTAGGTGAAAAATAGTAACCTTCATTAGAAAAAGAATGTCTTTTTCCTCCACATCTAATTTTGCCACCTTGTTCCACAGTTAGTTTTATATTTTTTTCAATTATTTCTAGTTGTTTAAAATTACTTAAAGGCCCCATTTCACTTTCTGGATCCATAGGGGCTCCAATTTTAATTTTTTCCGCTTTTAAAACTAATTTATCTAAAAATTCATTATATATTCCTTCTTGTAAATATAATCTTGAACCAGCAATACAACTTTGTCCACTAGCTCCAAAAATTCCTGCTGTAATTCCATTAATTGCATTTTCTTGATGAGCATCATTAAAGACAGCAACTGGACTTTTGCCGCCGAGTTCTAAACTTACTTGAGATAAATTTTCAGCAGAATTTCTAATTATATGTCTTGCAGTTTCTGGCCCACCTGTAAAAGCAACTTTTTCAACTAAATTATGAGAAGTAAGTGCTCTTCCGCAAGGATCACCAAAACCAGTTATAACGTTTACAACACCTTTTGGTATTCCTGTTTCTTCAATTAATTTTGCAAACTCAAATAACACAGCAGGCGCCAATTCAGATGACTTAACTACAACAGTATTACCCATAGCTAGTGCTGGTGCTAATTTAGTTACAGTTAAAAGCATTTGAGAGTTCCAAGGAATAATTGCTGCAATAACTCCTATAGGTATCCTTGTTGTTATAGCTTGTATATTTGGTTTATCGATTGGTAATACTGTTCCTTCCACTTTGTCGGCTAAGCCGGCGTAGTAATCATAATATTCTGCAATATAGTTTGCCTGTTTGTTTGTTTCTCTAAAGAGTTTACCCGTATCTATTGTTTCAATTTTTCCTAAAATTTCTGCGTTTTCTCTAAGTTTATTTGCTATTGCTCTTAAAAAATTTCCCCTATCTCTTGGTAATAATTTTGACCATTCTCCCTCGAAAGCTTTTTGAGCAGCTTTAACTGCTTTATCTACATCTTTTTCACTAGCCTCAGGTACTTCTGCCCATGGCTCATTATTTTCTGGATTTAATGTTTTAAAAGTTTTTTTACTTTCAGAGTCTACCCATTCACCATTTATAAACATTTTATATTTTTTTAGTTCAGACATTTTCTAAAATTTTTTTTTTACTTTATTATATATAAAGGCATAAATAACTAAATTAATTACTATTAGAGCTATTCCAAAATATATTTGTAAATCTTTTGTAAGATTTACTGGATAAACAATTGGCACTAGGTAATTTTGAATAAAACCTTCAGAATATGTTGTTAAATTAGCTTTATTTAATGACCAATTTTCAAGATAGGTTAGAGGACATATGGAATTAGTTAATGTGATATAGGATCCCCAAATAAGAGCTGGTATATGTATAAAAACAATTTTTGTTGAAGTGAAAAATAATAATCCACCAAATACAACAAAGAGAATAAATATAAAATGAACAAATAATATTAAATTTGCAGCTATTTCATACATTGTCTATAAACTTGTTGATATTAATATTAACATCATCTGCACATTCAATACTACATAGATGTTTGCCATTATTTATTTCAACATATGTTGAATTTTTCAAATCATTTGATAGCTTTTTTGACATCTCGGGTGTAGACCCAGGGTCAACAGATCCAGTCATAACAAGGGTTCTAGTATTTATATTTTTAATTTTTTCAACATCATCATTATAATAAGCAAATAATTCATATGCTTTAATAAAATTTTTTTGGTCTTTAGAATTTTTTGTTAAAATTTTCATAAATTCATCATAAATTTTTGGATTTTTTTCAATGTATTCATCTGTAAACCATCTTTTTAATGCAAGTTTTGAAATAGGATTATTTGATTTTGCTAAATTTACTCTATCAATAACCTCTTGTCTTTGTTTTTTGTTTCTTTGATAAGTTGTTGCGATTAAAGTCAACGAGCTTAATTTATTTTGGGAATCTGCAGCAAAATTTAATGCTATTAGAGACCCAATAGAAAATCCCACTAAATGAAATTTATCAATATTTAAATAATTTATAAGAAATGATAATTGCTCAACATAATCATTCATTGAAATTTTATTTTTATCAAAAGGTGTTTTGCCATGACCTAGCAGGTCATAAGTTAAAGTAGAATAGTTTTTAAAAAAATTAATTTGAGGTTTCCACATATTTTGATTCAAGCCTACCCCATGAATAAATACTATTGGAATAGTTTTATTGTTTGTGTATGTATAATGATTTTGATTATTTAGGCTCAATACCCATCTCTTTCATGTCTTGATATCTATCACCTGTTCTAGGGTGAGCTCTGCCCGTTGAAGCACCACCAATAGCTACTACTATTTCGTTTTCATTTGGTGCATCATGGATTGTAAATTCATGAGTGAGATAATATGGTCTAAGCCCAGCATCAGTCTTATGCATCATAGGCAATGCAATTTTTGAACCTGCTGGCCCTCTTGTATTTGTAAAACTTAAATAAGAAGTTCCACCTACTGCGTCTCTGAATTTATTTCCAAATCTTAAAGTATGTATAAATGCCGAAGCATGTTCTATTTCTCCATTTAAACCTACCATTGCAGCTTTTCCATAAGCTAAAATTTTATCACCTGACCCAATTTCCTTGATTAGTTCTGGAACTAGAATGTCTCCAAGTTTTGGAGCTAAATCTAATATCTCAGGTTTTAAATTTTCAACAAAACCTTTTCCTGACCAGGGATTTTGTATTACTGCTGCAACAGAAACTAATAAAACAGGGTCTTTTGCTTTTTTTTCTCCTTCGATAAAAGTTTTATCTACAAATTTGACAAATTTTCTTAATTTTAATTCCATTAGCTTGCTTTTTGAATATTCGATTTATCAGGATTTATTTTTGGAATTACTTCGTCATTAAACAATTTAATACTTCTCATACAAGCTTCATGATCAATGCCTGGAAAATTAGACCAAACTTGTAAATTTTGTAAATTTAATTCTGATTGAAGTTCTTTTATTTTGCTTACCACATAATCAGGAGTTCCAAAAAGTAAATTTCTTTTATGTAAAAAATCGTAGTTAAGAAGATCTAATTTATTTTTAGTTTCTGGTAAATTTTCACCTGGATCCATGTGATTTCCAAGTCCTCTCCAGTGACATACCCACCTCATATAATTTATAATATGTTCCCCTGCAATTTTTTCAGCCTCTTCCATCGTTTCAGCAACAAACATATCTCGAACCAAACTAATTCCTTCACCCATTGGAACTTCTCTGTTTTCGGCTTTTGATTTTGCTTCTTTATAAATTTCAAAGCGTTTTTTCAAAGCTTTAACTGTTGGAATCCACATAATTGTATTTATTCCATTAGAGGCTGCCCATTGTATAGATCTTTCCCCATCTACGACTTGCCAAATAGGTGGATGAGGCTTTTGATATGGTTTTGGAACAACGCTAATCTTTTTTATTTCATTTGTTTTTAAATCCAAAAATTGTTCATTTGGAGGACTCATGTCATGTTGCCAAATAAAATTTGGCGTCGGATAAGTATAAAACTCTCCTTTATGTTCAAAAAAATCTTCAGTCCAAGATTTTTTTATTATTTTAAGAGTTTCTTCAAATAGTCTAAAATTTTTTCCTTGGTCTTTAAGATCTGCTTCCTTGTTCATATTAATTGCTTCTCTGCCATATATACCTCTTCCAATTCCAAAATTTATACGACCTTTAGACATTTGATCAAGCATTGCCACGTCTTCAGCAAGTCGTATTGGGTTATGAAAAGTAATTACACTGCACGCTTGACCTATTCGTATATTTTTTGTAATAGCTGCAGCATCAGCAGACATTAATAAGGGATTAGGACAGCTTTCCATTCCTTCATGGTTGAAATGATGTTCTGTATACCAAATAGTATCCCAGTTCTTTTCATCACAGTATTTTGTTATTTCTCTAGCCTCTTCCAAAATTTGTGAATACGGTTTTTTGTTCCAATTTGTAGTATTACAAAAGTATCCAAACTTCATTTACACTCCTAAATTATAAAAATTCAAAAGGACCTATCCCGCTTTCGTATTGGAAATAACGACGAGTTATGTATCGCTTTATGTTTAAATATTATTATTCTTAACGTTGATATTCAATAAATTTTTTTAGTGATTTGTTTAAGAATTTTTCGTAATTTTCACCTTTGTGTGTTCTATCTTTACTGCTTAAATAAGAATTATGCATTTTGAAGTCATAAGATGGCTCAAAAAAGAAAGGGATAGACATTCTTTCTTTCTTATTCCATAAAACCCTATGATTAGTTGCTTTGAATTTTTTTTTACTTAAAAATTCTAATGCTCTGCCAGTATTTACCACCAGAGCTTTTTTGTTAAATGGAACATCATGCCATTTTTTTGTTTTTCTATTTTGTACTTGAAGTCCACCTTTTTTATCTTGATATAAAACAGTAAATATACCACTATCCACGTGTGTTTCGCACCCTAAGGCAACACCATCTTGTTTAGAAATTTCAACTGGTTTAGTTTGATTAGGATAATAATTAAATCTTAGTGTACTAAGAGTTTTTAATCTTGAAAATACTTCTTTGGATAAATCGGGGTTTTTTTTATATATCTTTATAATACTTTTAAAAAGTGTTTCGCTTAATAAAAAAATATTATCAAAATAGTCAGATAATATTTTAATTGATTTTTTACTAAAACATTTATTTAGATTTAAGTACTCTATATACTGATTTTTAGTTTTTTTAGAATAATTACTAGTTATTCTTAAGTCTCCAATGTCTAATCCCTCTTTTCCATTAACATCATTTGGAAAATATCCTCTATATATATTTTTATTACTTTTATTCCATTTTTTAGGAGCTAGTTTTTTTTTAACTTTTTTTTTTGATTTAAAAAACTTATTTCCTACTTCACATATTTTTTTTATTTTATTTAAACTTATTCCATGTCCAGTGACTTGAAAAAATCCAATTTCTACACAGGCTTTTTCAATATTTTTTATTGTCTCAAAAGATTTTTGTGAATTAAATTTATTATCTAATAAAGAAGAAATATTTATAGTGGGTATTATTTTTTTATTAATCACTTTTTAAGTTTATTTGAAAATTTTAAGTTGTTAGTAATAAACTGAGATTGGTTATTTTTTATAAATTCATCCATAATTTTAATTTTTTCTTCTTCAAATTCTGCAACTTTTCTTACTTTTAAATCAACATATAGAGAAATCCATTCCATAGTAGCCGAAATTTTTTTTGTATTTTTTTCAATCATTTCAAGTCTGAAATGTAATCTTTTTTTATCATGGTCAAAAAAAGTAACAGTAATTTCTACTTTTTCACCTTCTTTAACTTCATTAATATATTCAGTATGTGTTTCAACAACCATTGTGCTCATCTTAGTTGTTTTCGCTGAGTGCTCTCCCATCTTAAATTTTTCTAGAATAACTTCCCAAGCTTTATCAAAAATTAAAACATAGTAAGCCATGTTTAAATGCTGGTTATAATCGGTCCATTCTTTTTTAATAATTTGATCCGTTATGTAAACTGACATTTTTTTTATTTCCTTAGTCTTTTTATAATAGTATAAATCTATAAATTAAAATGGACAACAAAGTATTCATATCATGTGCAGTAACTGGATCAGGAGACACTGCAAATAAACATCCAGATTTACCAAAAACGCCAAAACAAATTGCCGAAGCAGCGATAGAATCAGCCAAAGCAGGAGCTGCTATAGCTCATATACATGTTAGAGAAGAAGATGGAAAACCAAGCAGAAGAATTGAATTATACAAAGAAGTTGTAGATAGAATTCGTTCTAGTCAAACAGATGTAATTTTAAATCTCACAACAGGAATGGGTGGTGATCTTGATATAGGACAAGGAAAAAATCCTCTAGATTTTGGTCCGATGACCGATATAACAAATATAATTGAAAGAATTGCAAATGCAGAAGAGTTGTTGCCAGAAATTTGTACTCTTGATTGTGGAACTTTAAATTTTGGAGACAGTTCCCAAATTGTAGTAAATACTCCTAACGATATCAGAATAGCTGCCAAAAGATTAAAAGAAATAAAAGTTAAACCTGAAATAGAGGCTTTTGATCTTGGAAATATGTGGTTTGGAGCTCAATTGTACAAAGAAGGATTATTAAGTGATCCACCAATGTTTCAAATGTGTTTAGGTATTCCTTGGGGCGCTCCAGCCACACCTTTGGCTATGCAAGCAATGAAAGATATAATGCCCAAAGAAGCTATATGGTCTGGTTTTGCAATTTCAAAAAACGAAATGCCATTTGTTGCACAGACAGTAATATTAGGTGGCAATCCAAGAGTTGGTTTAGAAGATAATTTATATTTATCAAAAGGAAAGCTAGCCACAAATCCTCAATTAGTTGAAAAAGCAATCAGTATTGTTAATGATCTAGGATTTTCAGTTAATACTCCAGAAGAAACAAGAAAAAAACTAAAATTAATAAAACATAAATAATTGATAAGAAATTTTAGTGTGGCAACTTGTTACAATCAAATTAGTTGATAATTTAATTGTAATACTTAAATAAATACCATGATTAAATCGTTGTATAAAAAAATATTGTTAATAATAACTCTGATATATTTTTTACCACTTTCTTTAAGTGCATATGCTGCTGATGAAACTATTGAAATGTTAAACAAATTAGGCAAAGAATCTATGGTTTATTCAAAAAAAATCGTAAGAATAGAAGTGGGCGATACAGTTTTATGGAAAGCCACAGATAAAGGACATAATGTAGAATTTATTAAAGGTGGTGTACCAGAAGGTGTTGAAAAATTTAAATCAAAATACAATGTAGATACAGAGTATAAATTTGAAATTCCAGGAATTTATGCATACTGGTGTTCTCCTCATAAAAACATGGGAATGATTGGATTTGTTGTTGTGGGAGAAGATAAATCAAATTTAGATGCAATAAAAAAAATAAGATTTTCTGCAAAATCAAAGAAAATAGCCCCAGACCTTATTAATCAACTTTAAATGCTACGTTTTTTTTAAAGATTTTTGAAGCTCATTGTGAGTGATATATCCTTTTACATTACCTTTTTTATCAACAACTTCACAATTTGAATTGTTGCATACAACCTCAGGTAAAAAATCTTCAATAAATTGATCCTCTTGAACTTTTACTAAATTATTTTTATCTATACCATTTGATTGATCCAATGGTCTCATAATTATTTTAGCTTTTATTACTTTTGCTCTATTTACATCTTTTACAAATGCCGCGACATAATCATCAGCAGGATTCATTATAATGTCAACTGGAGTTCCTACTTGAACAAGTTTTCCTGCATTTAATATACCAATGTGGTCTCCAAGTTTTAAAGATTCATCTAAATCATGGGTTATGAATACTATTGTTTTTTTTAATTCTGACTGAAGGTCAATTAGTTGTTTTTGCATGTCGCTTCTAATTAATGGATCAAGTGCAGAAAAGGCTTCATCCATTAACATAATATCTGTATCAGTTGCTAAAGCTCTAGCAAGCCCAACTCTTTGCTGCATTCCTCCAGATAATTGATTTGGATATTGGTTTTCAAATCCATTTAACCCTACAGCATTTATTTTTTCCATAGCTACTTTTTTTATTTCCTCTTCAGCTTTCCCTTGCATTTCCAATCCATACCCAACATTTTGGATTACAGTTTTATGAGGAAATAAACCAAATCTTTGAAAGACCATACTCATTTTTTGCCTTCTTAAATCAATAAGTTGCTGATTGTTTAAAGACATAACATTTGTACCTTCAATTAAAATTTCACCTTCTGTTGGATCAATAAGTCTATTTAAGTGTCTAATTAAAGTTGATTTGCCCGATCCAGACAATCCCATACATACAAAGATTTCACCTTCTTCAATATTAATCGAGACATCGTCTAATCCTACAGTGTGACCAGTCTTTTCTAGTATATCTTCTTTTGAAGCTCCATCTTTAACCATAGGTAAAACTTTAGCTGGGTTATTACCAAATATCTTGTAAACGTTATTTATTTCTATTTTAGACATATTATTATTTTATTAATTTTGTAACAGTTGATACTGTTTCTTGCAAAGTCTTTTAAAATTAAAAAAAATTATAAAGAAAATAATAGTATTTATTTCAACTATAAATTGCATTGAAAAGATATATAAATATAATAACCATTTAATTATGACGCTAATTTCTAAAATAGAAAAAAATAGTAGTTATTTAAAAATTGTTTGGAATGACGGTGAAGAAAGTAAATTTAATTATTTATGGTTAAGAGATAATTGTCCAACAGCTCATGATAAAGACTCTAGACATAGAATGTTTAATATTCTTGAAGTGTCTAATAAAATAAATCCAAAAAAATATAATGTAAATTCAGAAGGAAAGTTAGAAATAGAGTGGAGCGAAGGTGAGCATACAAGTTATTACGATCTTAGTTGGCTAAGAGAGAATTGTTATACTTTAAAAAATAAAAAAAAATATGTTTCACCTTACGAATTATGGGACAATTCTCTTGAAAAAAATTTAAAATCTATACAAATAGAACATGATGAAATTATAAATTCTGATGAAGGATTGATTAAATGGTTAGAACTATTACATCACAAAGGAATTGCAATAGTTCAAAATGCTCCCACTAAAAAAGAATCTGCATTTAAAGTTTTAAATAGAATAAGCCATACTCGAGAAACTTTTTTTAAAACTCCTTTTGAAGTAATAAATATACCGAAACCAAATAATTCAGCATATACAGCGCACGCATTAAGAAATCATATGGATTTACCTTGGTTTGAAAATCCTCCTGGTTACCAATTTCTTCATTGTTTAATAAATGATGCAGAAGGGGGAGATTCTTCAGCGGTAGATGCTTTTGCAGTTTCAGATTATTTAAGAAAAAATGAAAAAGAAATTTTTGAAACTTTAGTAAATGTACCTCTTAAATTTAGAGACAAAGATTATACGCAAGAGTCGCACAGAAGCTTTTATGCTCCAGCTATAAGCTTAACTAAAGATGGTGATTATAACGATATAAGATTTAGTGTTGCCACAATGGATGCACTAGATTGTCATCCAGATATTATGCATACAGTTTATAAAGCTCACCACAGATTTGGAAATCTTTTACACGACGATAAGTTTCAAATTAGGTTTCGATTAGAGGCTGGAGACATATTTTCATTCAATAATAGAAGACTTTTACATGGCAGAACTGCTTTTAACCCAAATTCTGGACACAGACATTTACAAGGTTATTACATGGATAGAGATGAAATTATTGGTAGATTGAATTTTTTAAAAAAATAATTTATTTCCAACCAGTTATTGTTTTAACTTCAAGGTATTCTTCTAAACCCCAAACTCCACCTTCGCGACCGTTTCCTGATTGTCTATATCCCCCAAACGGTGTACCAGAATCAGCACCATTGCCGTTTATATAAACAATTCCAGATCTTAATTTTTTTGCTACTCTTTTAGCTTTTTCTTTGTCTTCAGTTTGCAAGTAATTTCCAAGACCGTATTCAGTATCATTGGTAATTTTAATTGCTTCATTCTCTGTCTCAAATTGAATAATAGAAAGAACAGGTCCAAAAATTTCTTTTTTTGAAATTTCCATATTATTTTTTACATCAGTAAATATTGTAGGTTTAATAAAATAGCCCTTTTTTAAATTGTTAGGAAGGTCTGGTCCCCCAGCTGCTAAGGTTGCTCCTTCACTTATTCCACTTTTTATTAAATTGATGATTTTATCATATTGTGTTTTCGAAACTACTGGACCAATATGATCTCCTTTTTTTGATGCCACATCTACCTTAATCTTGTTAGCTTCATCTGCAGCTTCTTTAACAGCTCTTTGATAAATAGATTTTTCAACAAGCATTCTTGTTGGTGCATCGCATGATTGCCCTGAATTACTCATTACATTTCTTATTCCATCTCTTACAGCGTTCGGATAAGAGTCTGCGAAAACTATATTTCCACCTTTTCCACCTAATTCTAAACAAACTCTTTTAATTGTGCTTGCAGCATTTTTTGTAATTAATTTGCCTGCCCTTGTGGATCCAGTAAATGAAATCATATCAATGTCTGGATGTCCTGATATTTGAGATCCTACTCCATCACCATCTCCATTAACTAAATTAAAAACTCCAGCTGGAAAACCTACTTCATCTATCATTTCTGCAAATAACATTCCTGAAATGGGTGATATTTCCGAAGGTTTAAGAATCATTGTACATCCAGTGGCTAATGCTGGAATAACTTTTAATGCTATTTGATTGATGGGCCAATTCCATGGTGTAATTAAACCACATACTCCAATTGGCTCATAACTAATGTAATTATTAGACTTTGAGTCAAAGCTTTCCTCAAATTTAAAATTTTTTAATCTTAGTATAAAATCTTCTATATGAGACTGACCAGATACAGCATGAACTGCTGTTGCATAATCAATTGGAGCTCCCATCTCCATCGACATTGATTCAGCCATCTCATTAAATCTTTTTTTATAAACGGTTAGAAGTTTTTCCAAAAAAATAATCCTTTCTTTCTTCGAGACATCTTTCCATTGAGCAAAAGCTTCTTTTGCAGCTTTTACAGCATTATTTAAGTCCACTTCATTTCCTAATGAAATTGTAGCAAAGGCTTCTTCTGTAGAAGGGTTTATTACTTTTAACTCATTTTTTCCTAAAGAAGAGACCCATTTACCATTAATATAAAATTTTTTTTTATCTAACATCAAAATATATCTTTATCATAAAATTTATATTTCATATCCTTTTTCTTCAGGTTCATTATCTATTAATTCTTCTGGAAAATTATTGGCTCTGAAATCTATATTAAATTTATCTTCTAATCTCTTTACCACCATAGAAGACCATGCTCTTGAACCATATTTTTTTTGAGCATCTTTAAATATTTCTAAAATAAAAGGTGATATTTCTAAAGGAGTGTTAAGTTTCTTTGAAAGTTCATTAAAAAGATTGATATCTTTTTCTACTAAATCCATTGTAAAATTAATATTATAAGATCCATTTAAAATTACCTGACTTTCTGTTTCATGCACAAAGGAGTTTCCTGAAGAAATAGCTATTCCTTTATATGTTTTATTTAAATCTAAATTAGATTTTTTAGCAACAGTCCAAGCTTCTCCTAGTGCAGCCAAATGTACAGATGCTAGATAATTTGTAATTACTTTTAAAATTGAAGCACTACCGAGGTCTCCAGTATGTAAAACTTTTCTCCCCATCGTTGTTAAAATAGGTAATATTTTTTCAAAACTTTTCCTTTCCCCACCAACAAAAATTGCGATATTGCCTGTTGTGGCTCTATGACATCCTCCACTTACAGGGGCATCTAAAGGTATTGCACCCTTATTTATTACAAGTTTTCCTAATCTTTTTACTTCAGATTCATCTGTGGTGCTCATTTCTATCCAAATTTTATTTTTTGAAAGACCTTGTATTATACCTTCTTTAGATTCCATTACTTCTGCACATATTTTAGGAGATGGAAGGCAAGTTATAATGATATCTGATTGTTCAGTTAAGTTTTTTGCTGAATTATTTACTTTTGCCCCATTTTTTTTAAAACTTTCAGTTAGTTTAGTTTCTAAATCTTGCACTGTTAGATCGAATTTGTTTCTTAATAAACTTGCTGCAAGTTTTCCTCCAACATTACCTAGGCCTATAAATCCAATTTTCATAACATCCTTTTATTTTAGTGATTATAAAACATCTTATGATATATTTATTTGACAAAAATGTATTCAACAAAAATAGATCCAAAATTCAACAATAATGAAAATCCAAGGATAGGTTTAATTGCACTTGCGACAGATTATATGATTGAGAAAGACTTTATTCATGTAATTAAAGATAAAAAAATTGATTTTTTTGTTAACAGAATTGAATGTTTTAATCCACTAACTAGTGAAAATTTAATAAAAATGTCCGAAAAGGTTACTGAGGTAACAAAAGACATTCTTCCAGGTGAAAAAATTGATTGTGTTGTTTATGGATGTACCTCTGGAACTATTGCTGCAGGATATGAATCTATAAAAGATAAAATAAAAAAAGCAAAACCAGAAGCCGAGGTTACAACTCCGAGCACAGCATCTATTAAAGCTTTAAAAAAATTAAATTTAAATAAAATTGCTATTTTTACCCCTTATCCAAAAAAATTAAATGACCAAGTAATAGATTTTTTTAATAAAGAAAATTTTATAATTACAGCAAATTCTTATTTTGATATTTCATCAGATATAGATATTGGCAAAGTTGATCCTAATTATCTATATGATGTTTTGTCTAAAATGGATTTAAAAGGTGCTGATGCATTATTTATTTCTTGTACAGCATTACCGGCATTGTCCATTATAGAAAAACTTGAAAAAAAAATAGGAAAAATAGTTTTGTCTAGCAACCAAACGCTTATATGGAATACACTTGAAACAATTGGGATCAACGAACCAATTAGTGGATTTGGAAAATTATTTTCAAATAATTAATTATGCTATTTACTAAAGAAGAATATAAGGAGAGATTAAAAAAAGTTCAAAAATCGATGCAGGATAAAGGTATTGATCTATTAATTTCTCAAGATACAAACAATATGAATTACCTAACGGGTTATGATGCTTGGTCATTCTATTATGCTCAATGTGTAATTGTTCATATAAATGCAGATGAGCCTTTATGTTTCATTAGAGCGCAGGATGCTGGAGGAGCATATATTAAAACTTATTTAAAGAAGGAAAATATTATTGTTTATAAGGAAAAGTATATTCATACATGGCCAATGCATCCTTATGATCCTCTCGTAGAGTTAATTAAAAATAACAAATGGGATAAGCTAAATATTGGTGTAGAAATGGATAGCCATTATTTTACCGCTTACTGCTATGAAAAATTAAAACAAGGTTTGCCAAACGCAAAAATAAAAGATTCTGAAAGATTGGTTAACTGGGTAAGATTGGTAAAATCAGACGTAGAAATAAATTTAATGAAGGGTGCTGCACAAATATCACAAATAGGTATGAAAGTTGCAATTGAAAGTATTAATCCAGGTGTACGTCAGTGCGATGCAGTAGCAGAAATTCAAAAAGCATTATTCAAAGGGACTCCAGAAATTGGAGGTGAATACGCTAGTATTGCTACATTGTTGCCAACTGGAAAAGGAACATCTGCTTCACACTTAACAGCAACAGATGAAAAGTTTGTAGAAGGAGAAGCAACAATTATTGAACTATCTGGAGTTAATAAAAGATATCATTGCCCGATGGCAAGAACAGTTTTACTTGGAAAACCTGATCAAAAAAAAATAGATGCAATGAAAGCAACAAACGAAGCTCTTGACGCAGGTATACAAGCAACAAAACCTGGAAATACAGCAGATGATGTTGCTCAAAAATTTTGGGCAGTTTTAGACAAATACAATATTAAGAAAGAATCAAGAACTGGTTATTCAATCGGAATTGGATATCCTCCAGATTGGGGAGAACATACCTTAAATATCTATAAAGGTGATATGACTGTTTTGCAACCTAACGTATGTTTTCATATGATTGCGGTAATGCAATTTGGTGATTGGGGAGTTGAAGCCTCAGAGTCTGTAAGAGTGACAGAGAAAGGTAGTGAGTGTTTTTGCAATTTTTCTAGAGAATTACACATAAAATAAAATAGCTTGAAATCAATCTCTACAAATGTTTTAAAACCATCTAAATGTCTAAGAATAAAGAATTCGTTAAATTTGATAAAGTAGATAAAAGCTACGACGGAAAGGTTTTAGTTGTTAAAGATTTAAACTTAAATATCGCTGAAGGTGAATTTGTAACTATGCTTGGACCATCAGGATCTGGAAAAACAACATGCCTAATGATGTTGGCAGGATTTGAGACGCCAACAAATGGTGAGATATATTTAAATTCAAATCCTATTTCAAATATTCCTCCACACAAAAGAGGCATTGGAATGGTATTTCAAAATTATGCTTTATTTCCACATATGACAGTTTATGAAAATTTAGCGTTTCCTCTTAGAGTTAGAAAAATTTCAAAAGATGAAATTGATAAAAAAGTAGACAAAGTTTTATCAATGGTTTCATTATCTGGATTTGAAAAAAGAATGCCAGGTCAATTATCTGGAGGACAACAACAAAGAGTTGCGGTTGCAAGATCATTAGTTTTTGATCCTCAGCTAGTATTAATGGACGAACCTTTAGGAGCGCTCGATAAAAATTTAAGAGAAAGCATGCAATATGAAATTAAACACATCCATGAAAGTATTGGAGTAACAGTTGTTTATGTTACACATGACCAAGGTGAAGCTCTTACAATGTCAAATCGTATAGCTGTTTTCAATGATGGTAAAGTTCAACAGTTATCTTCACCAGATAAATTATATGAGGAACCTGTTAATTCATTCGTAGCAGAATTTATTGGGGAAAATAATACTTTCTCAGGAGAAGTAACTGACTTTTCTAAAGATAAGTGTAAAGTAAAATTAACTTCAGGAAATGAGATTTTAGCTAACCCAATTGCTATAAAATCAAAAGGAGAAAAAACAAGAGTTTCTTTAAGACCTGAAAGAGCAATAATTGATCCAGATAGTAAAATGGAAAATAAATTTAAAGGCAAAATAGAAGAAGTAATTTATCATGGTGATCACACTAGAGTCAGACTAAATTTATTAGAAAACAAAGAATTTATACTCAAGGTTCCAAATAGTTCTGCTAGAATGGATATTAAAGTAGGCAATCAATTAAATGTTGGGTGGAATAGCTTTGATGCTAGAGCACTAGACCCAAAATAAATTTTTTCCATTAAATTAGCTGTAAATTCAAGCCATTTTAAGCAATTGTACTGTTGACTCTATATACTGATCTTGCTGTAATCCTCTTTTTAAAAAACGTTTAAACGGAGGGATAATGAAAAAACTTAGTAAGTTATTACTAGCTATAACTTTTGCATTTTCTGTAACTACATCTGCATTTGCTGTCGTTGTTGCATCTTGGGGTGGAGCTTACACAGAAAGTCAAAAATTAGGCTATGGTGATCCTACTGCTGCAAAATTAGGTATACCTATTGATTGGGTAGACTACTCAGGCGGATTATCAGAAATTAAAGCTCAAAAAGAAGCTGGAGCAATTACGTGGGATATAATCGACGTATTTGCAAAAGATACTATTATTGGATGTGACGAAGGAATATTTGTTGAATTCGATTTTGACAAAGATTTCTCTCCAGCTCCAGATGGTACTCCTGCAAGTGAAGATTTTTTTACTAGCATGCCAAGTAAATGTGCTGTTGGAAATATTTTATATTCTTGGAACTATGCATACAACACAGAAAAAGTTGGTAACAAAACTCCAAAAAATATAAAAGACTTTTTTAATGTTAAAAAGTTTCCAGGAAAAAGAGCTTTATATAAAAGTGCTATGCACAATATAGAAATTGCTTTAGCAGCTGATGGAGTAAAAGTTGCAAAAGGTGGATCTGTTGTGTACGGAAAATTAGAAACTGAAAAAGGATTACAAAGAGCTTTTGATAAAATTTCAAAACTTTGTAAAGATCCTAATGGCGGATGTGTGTTCTGGTCTGCAGGTGCTCAACCACCAGAGATGTTAATGAGTGGTGAAGTTGTTATGGCAACTGGTTGGAACGGAAGATTCTTTAACGCTACAGTTGGTGAAGGTGCTCCAATCAAACAAGTTTGGGATGCTCAAGCTCTTGACTATGAATATTTTGCATTAGTTAAAGGTGGACCAAACGAAGCTGACGCTATGAAAGCTTTAAGAGAAATGACAAGTACTGAAGGTTTAGCAGGAAGTGCTAAGTATATTGCTTATGCTCCTTGGAGAAAATCTTCTATAGCTGTTATGGAAGCGGGTGAGCCTTGGTATAAAGATGGTAAGACTAACATGGTACCTCATATGCCGACTGCACCAGGTAACTTAAAAAATTATTTCCTAATGAACGCTGAATTCTGGGCTGATAACGGTACAGAGATTGGTGAAAAATGGGAAACTTTAAAAGCTACATTTTAGTTTTATATAACTAAAATATAATATAATATTTAAAGGGCGGTTTATTCAGCCGCCCTTTTTTTATATGAGCAAAGAAACAAAACAAATATTATCTACAGATGGAATTCCTTTAGAGGAAAGTCTTAAAAAAGCTGAAAAAAAAAATAAGATCAAAGCTTTTTTATTAGTGTGTCCTTTATTACTATTTTTAATAATAACTTATGTCTTCCCGATAGGTGAAATGCTTTTTCGAAGTGTTGATGACAAAATGGTTACTAACATGTTACCTAAAACTTATAAAGCAATGGAAAATTGGGATGGAAAAGATTTGCCTGAAGAAGATGTATTTAAAGCATTTTATTTAGATTATAAAATTTTAGTTGAAGCAAAAAGACATGGAAGATTAGCTACACAGCTTAATTATGAAAAAAATGGTTTTAAAAGTATTTTAAAAAAATTAGCAAGAAAACAAAAAAATTTTGAAGAAGGAAATTATAAAGAACAGATAATGAAAGTACATAAGAGATGGGGCCAAGTTGATTATTGGAGAGCTATAAAAAGAAGAGCCCCCGCATACACTTATGCCAAATATTTAAAAGGTGTGGACATGTATGAGAACGAAGATGGTAAAATCGTTCAAGTTCCTGAGAACAGGAGAATTCATAAACTTTTATGGATGAGGACTTTAAACATTGCTCTTGGTGTGACCATCCTGTGTTTTTTTATGGCTTATCCAATAGCTCATTTACTTGCAACACTTCCAATGAAATACAGTAACTTATTAATGATCTGTGTACTTCTTCCATTTTGGACCTCACTACTTGTAAGAACAGCAAGCTGGATGATACTGCTGCAACAACAGGGTATAGTAAATGATTTCATAGTATGGATTGGATTGGTTAGCGATGATAATAGGCCTGAGATGATGTACAATAAAACAGGGACTTTTGTAGCTATGACTCAAATTCTCTTACCTTTTATGGTTTTGCCATTATACAGTGTTATGAAGACTATATCTCCAAGCCTAATGAGAGCTGGGAAATCTTTAGGAGCAACCCCTGCAATTGCTTTTTTTAAAGTTTATTTTCCATTAACAATACCTGGAATAGGGGCAGGGTGTTTGCTAGTTTTTATTCTTGCAATTGGTTACTACATTACCCCAGCTTTAGTTGGTGGCGCATCAGGAACATTAATAAGTAACCAAATAGCTTATCATATGAAAGAAACATTAGATTGGAGTTTTGCATCTGCAATGGGGTTGATGCTTTTAGCAGGAGTTTTGGCAATCTATTGGCTTTATAATAAACTTGTAGGAGTTGATAACATTAAATTAGGTTAGATATGGCATTACCAAAATATACAGAACCACATTATAGGATTTGGCATTACGTTTATTTATTTATTTGTGCTTGTGTATTTTTCTTTTTAATTGCCCCTTTGTTTGTAATCTTTCCTCTTTCTTTTAATGCAGAAGAATTTTTAGTTTTTTCAGATGGAATGAAAAGATTAGACCCTGATGCGTTTTCATTAAGGTGGTATCACGATATGGTTTATGGAACAAAAAATCCTTGGGGTTTAGCTGCAAAAAACAGTATCATAATTGCGATCTTTGCAACAATAGGATCGGTTATTCTTGGAACACTTGCTGCTTTAGGATTAAGTAGCAGATATATGCCATTTAAAGGATTGGTTATGGCAGCATTGATTTCACCTATGATTGTTCCATTAATAATTTCAGGTGTAGCAATTTTCTTTTTTATGGCCAAAGTTGGCTTGGCAGCAACACACCTAGGTATCATTCTTGCACATATAATTCTTGGAACACCATTTGTAGTGATAACTGTTACTGCAACATTATCAGGATTTGATCATAGTGTTACTCGAGCAGCAGCTAGTCTTGGTAGCAACCCAATAAATACATTTATGAAAATCACACTACCTTTAATTTTGCCAGGTGTAATTTCTGGAGCACTATTTGCTTTTGTAACATCATTTGATGAAGTTGTTGTGGTATTATTTTTAGCGGGACTAGATAATACAACTATACCAATCCAAATGTGGACTGGTTTAAGAGAACAATTAAGCCCAACAATTCTTGCTGTGGCTACTTGTCTTATATTGCTATCCACTTTGATACTGCTAACAGCTGAACTTTTGAGAAGAAGATCTGAGAGAATAAGGGGAATAAGCAGATAATTTATTGCTGAGTAATAAATTTTAATATAAATCGATTTCATGGAAATTAAAAAAGTAGTAGTGGTAGGATCTGGAACCATGGGAAGTGGTATTGCGGCTCAGTTATGTAATGCAAACATTCCAGTAACACTGTTAGATTTAAAAACAGAGATAAGTGAACAGGCTAGAGATAGAATTTATAAATCTAGACCACCTCTATTGATTGATAAATCAAAAATAAAAAATATTAATGTTGGAAATATTAATGATAATTTTGATGTAGTAAAAAATGCTGATTGGATTGTAGAGGCAGTTGTTGAAAGAATTGATATAAAACACGATATATACCAAAAAATATTTAATAGCAGAAAACCTGGAGCAATAGTTTCATCTAACACATCATCAATACCTATAAAAATACTCTCACAAAAATTAACAAATGATGAAAAAAAAGATTTTTGTATTACTCACTTTTTTAATCCAGTTCGTTATATGGGATTGTTAGAAATAGTAAAAAATGAAAATAATGACTTAAATAAAATAAATTCTTTAAAAAATTTCTGTGAAAAAGAATTAGGAAAAGGTGCAATTATATGTAATGACACTCCAGGATTTCTTGGAAATAGAGTGGGTGTTTATTCAATGCAAGTGGCAATGACAGAAGCTTTCAAAATGAAATTATCAATAGAAGAGGCAGATGCAGTATTTGGTAGACCAATGGGTATTCCAAAAACAGGAGTATTTGGACTTTACGACTTGATAGGCATTGATTTAATGGCAGATGTTTTGAAAAGTTTTATTAAAGAACTGCCAGAAAATGATAAATTTCAAATTGTTGCTAAGGAAATTCCACTAATCACCAAATTAATTCAAACAGGCTACACAGGTAGAAAAGGCAAAGGTGGTTTTTACCGAATGAACAAATCAAATAATCAAAAAATTTTGGAGGCAATAAATCTAGAAACAAGTGAATATTCACCATCAAAAAAAATAGATCTTAAAATTGATAAAGTTAATTTAAACAATTTAATTAATAGAAAAGATAAATATGGTGAATATGCGTGGTCAGTTATATCTAAAATAATTAATTACGCATCATCATTAGTTCCAAGCGTTACAGAAAAATTCAATGATATTGATGAAGCAATGAGACTTGGTTTTAACTGGACAATGGGACCATTTGAAATGTTAAAAGAAATAGGGGTTAAAAACTTTTTTGAAAAAATTGATAGTTTTGAAAATAATAAATTTTTAGAAAATCTATCTAAGACCAAAGACGAAAATTTTTATGGAGAAAGACAAATTTATACGAATATTGAAACATTAGGAAAAATAAAACCAAAAGCAATTAAAATTGATAAAAATAACTCTGCAGAAATTTATAGATTTAAAGATTATAATATTGTGGAATTTACAACGAAAGCAAATACATTGGACTATGATTCAATGGACTCTTTAAAAAAAGCAACTGACAAACCACTGATAATAATAAATGAAAGCATGCAATTCTCAGCTGGAGTAAATTTAACTTACACAATGGATTTTGCAGATAAAGGAGATTTTAAATCTATTGAAAAATTTATCAAATATTTTCAAGAAACATGCAAGCATCTTAAGTATTCAAAATATCCTGTTGTATCTGCTCCTTCTGGTTTAACACTTGGCGGTGGATTCGAAGTACTCGTTCAAAGTAATTTCGTTGCATCACATACAAATATTGTGGTTGGTTTAGTTGAGACAATAGTTGGATTAATTCCAGCTGGAGGTGGATGTAAAGAAATGTTATGGAGGTGGTCTCAGTCAGAAGAAGCTAAAAAAGATCCAGATTTTGCACCCCTTCAAGTTTTTAATATTATTGGATATGCTAAAACTGCCACTTCACCAGTAGAAGCAGAGCCTCTAAAATATTTAAGACAAGAAGATAAAAAAATTATGAATAGAAATAGTTTATTTTCAGTTTCTAAAAAAATTTTGGAAGAAAATAAAGATTTTAAAGCCCCCAACAATTGCTATTTTAATTTGTCTGGAAAACCTCTTAAAGAAAAAATGATCAAAGTTTTAGAAAAGCTATACAATGAAAAAGTGATACTAGATCACGGAATGGAAGTAGGTAAAGAATTAGCATACGTTTTAAGTGGAGGGGATACCAGTATCGAAAAAACATTGAGTGAAGATGATTTATATAAACTAGAGTTAGATGCATTCATGAAATTGATAGAAACAAAGAAAACACAAGAAAGAATTAAGCATACATTGGCTACAGGAAAACCACTTATTAATTAATTAACATTTTAAAATAATTAATAAAGTCAGGTCTTAATATATATTCTGATTTTTCATCGTACTTAATTTTTTTTATTACTTCTAATCCATATAAAACTTTACCCAAAGGAGTGTACTCTCCTTCATAAAGTGGAGCATCAGTCAAAATTATAAAAAATTGACTATCTTCAGTATTTTTTTCATAGGTACGTGCAAAAGCCACAGTACCTTTTACAAAATTAAATTTATTATTTGTTTCAGAATCAATTGTCCCTAATCCAGATTTTCCTGTACCTATTTTCGCATAATTTAAATTGTTTTTTTTCCCAAATTCAAGATCTCCTGATTGAACTAAAACATTTTTTATTACTCTATGAAAAGCAACATTGTTAT
>CACAHE010000003.1 GCA_902532195.1 uncultured Pelagibacteraceae bacterium
ATAAAATATTTAAAATAGTTCTAATGAATTAAATCTTTTTTATTTAAAAAAAAATTTTTTTATCAAAATAGTAATAATTAATAATACAAAAATACCAATTAATGGGTAGTAAACTTCTGGGTTTAATAAGATTTCAAAAAAAGATGGAGCAACTTGATTTTCATTTATTACTTTTTCAAGTCCACTTCCAAGAGTAACTCCAACAAAAAGCTGCGGTATCATTCCAATTAAACTTCCAAAGAAAAAATTTCTTACTTTAATATTAAAAAGAGTAGGAATAATATTAGATATACCGAAAGGAATACCTCCAACAAATCTATAAATTAAAAAATATATAAACTCATTTTTTTTAAATTTTTCATTAAGTGACACGAATCTATCTGAAAATTTTTCTTTAATAAAATCTTTTAAAAAATAATTTGCAAATATGTATAAAAATGTAGCTCCAGTTGTTAGTCCAAAAAGAACAATTAACATCCCCATCCATTTACCAAAAATGAAACCTCCTGATAAATAAATAGGTGCGCCGAAGCCCAATAGCATAACCCAAATAATCGTGATTATAAAAAAACATAATGAAATTATAAAATAATTTTTTTCTTTAATGCTAATAAGATAATCTCTATTATTTTTGATAAACTCAAAGCTTGTAAGCTCATTTATAGAAAATTTACTAAAGAACGCCCAAAGAAATACAACTACTATGATGGCATAGGCCATTGCCAGAAAGATTTTAATTTTATTAGCTTTTTCCATATATTATATAGAAATAAATTAACTGTACTTTAATATACTTATTTTCTATAACTACCAAAATTTTTATACAATTTATTAACTAATTATGAAAAGAACTTATCAACCAAGTAGGCTAGTAAGAAAAAGAAGACACGGATTTAGGTCAAAGATGAGATCAAAGGGTGGAAGAAAGTTATTAGCTAGAAGAAGATCAAAAGGACGAAGAAGACTAACAGTTTAATGAAAATTAAAATTTCCAGTTTAAAAAAAAACGAAGATTTTAAATCTCTTTTAGCTGGAAAAAAAATTAGCAACAAATATTTAACAATTTTTTTTAAAAAACTATCTTATGAAAATAATAAAAGTTTAAATATAAGCTTTGTAGCTCAAAAAAAAATTGGAAATGCTGTAAAAAGAAACAAAATAAAAAGAAGATTAAAAAATATGGTTAGGGATATATGCAAGAAAATAAAAATAAATTTAAATTACTCATACTTGATAATTGCAAAAAAAAAAATACTTGAAGATGAATTTCAAATTATTAAAGAAGAATTATTTAATGATTTTAAAAAAACAAAAAAAATATAAACATGCTTTCAAAAATTTTAATAAAAATTATTAAAATATATCAAATTATTATTTCTCCTTATTTGGGAGCAAACTGCAGATATGAGCCTACTTGTTCTAACTATTTTATTCAAAGCTTAAATGAGTTCGGATTTTTAAAGGGGAGCTTTAAAGGATTTAAAAGATTACTTACATGTCATCCTATAAAATTTTTAGGCGGTAGCAGTGGTTACGATCCGGTAAAAAAGGAAGAAAATTAAATGGATACAAAAAATGTCATAGCAGCTATTTCATTAAGTGCAGCAGTAATAATTATATATGGCCTTTTTTTTGCACCTGAACCCACTCCTAGAAAAATTAATATTGATTCAAAAGATAAAAATAAAATAGTTGAGTCTACAGAGGCTCCAAATATTGAGTCTGAAGAAATTGCTAACGATAACAAAATATCTAGACCGGAAGCATTGAAAGAAACAAGTAGAATAGAATTTGAAAATGAAAATGTTAAAGGATCAATTTCGCTTGAAGGAGGTATAATAGATGATTTAACATTTAAAAAATATACTGAAACTTTAAATGGGAATGACCAAGTTATATTGCTTAATCCAAGAAAATTAAAAAATGGATATTATATTGAAACAGGATGGGCTACTAGTAGTAAAAATATTGAAGTTCCAAATTTAGAAACAATATGGCAAGTAAAAAATAATTATAAATTAACTCCAAATAATTCAATTGAATTATATTGGAAAAATGAACAGGGAATAACTTTTAAAAAAATAATAAAATTAGATGATGAATATCTTTTTTCTGTTGAACAAGTCATAACAAATAATACAGAAAATAAATATAATTTTTATCCTTATGGACAAATAATAAGAAATAAAGCTCCTGCTGTAACTAATTTTTATATATTGCATGAAGGATTACTTGGGGTATTTGATGATCAATTAGTTGAAGAAGATTATGATGATATAGAAGATAAAAAATTTAGTATTAATTCAGAATCTGGATGGTTTGGAATAACTGACAAATATTGGATTACAAGCATAATTCCTGAAAAAGACTCGAATTTTAAGTCAAATTTTGAATATAAAAATAAGTTTAAAGCAAATTTTATTCAAACTAAATCCACTGAAGTTGGAGCGAATGAAAGTAAATCAAATCAAATAAAAATTATAGTCGCAGCAAAAGAAGTTGATGTAATCGATGATTATGCCGAAAAATTAAATGTAGGTAAATTTGATTTGGTAATTGATTGGGGGTGGTTTTATTTTATTGTTAAACCACTATTTTTTCTAATAGATTATTTCTTTAAACTTACAGGCAATTTTGGAATAGCAATAATTTTAATTACTATTTGTATAAGATTAGTTTTTTTTCCTTTAGCAAACTATTCATTTAGATCTATGGCTAAAATGAAAGCACTTCAACCTGAAATGGTGCGGCTAAAAGAATTGCACAAAGAAGATAAAGTTAAGCTGCAACAGGAGATGATGTCACTTTATAAAAAAGAAAAAATAAATCCTGCATCAGGATGTTTGCCAATATTAATTCAAATTCCTTTTTTCTTTGCAATTTATAAAATGCTTTTTGTTACAATTGAAATGAGACATCAACCATTTTATGGTTGGATCCAAGATTTATCTGAGAGAGATCCTACTTCTATATTTAATATTTTTGGTTTAATTCCATGGGATCCACCTTCTTTTTTATTAATTGGGGCCTGGCCTTGTCTAATGGGAGTAACAATGTATATACAACAGAAATTAAATCCAACTCCACCAGATCCTGTGCAAGCAAAAATATTCATGTTTTTTCCTTTGTTTCTTACAGTGATTTTAGCACCATTTCCATCTGGGCTGGTAATATATTGGACTATAAACAATATACTAACTATGGCTCAGCAAGTTATCATAATGAAAAGAACCACTGTAAAAACAGTATAAATTATTTAAATGGATTTAGAGAATATAATTCCAAAGGGTGGTCCTACAATTTTCGAGGTCAAAAAATACATTCAAAAATATAATAAAGAAATAATTGTCATAAAGTGTGGTGGAAGTGTCTTGCTTGAATCTTTACTTTTTGATCAATTTATAGAAGATATTTTAGTTGTAAATAAACTTGGACTCAATACAATTATTGTTCATGGAGGTGGAAAAAATATAAAAAAAAAACTCGATGAAAATAAAATTGCAAGTAAGTTTATAGATGGATTAAGAGTAACTGATGAAAAAACTATTTCAGTTGTCGAAAAAGCATTAAATGAATTAAATTTAGAAATAGTAAAAAAATTAAATGAAAAAAGCTGCATGGCATTTTCAATTAATTCTAAAAATAACATTATTAAAGTTAATAAAGTTTCTAGCGAACTAGGTTATGTTGGAAATCCATCATCTGTAGAAAATAAATATTTAAATGAATTAATTAGTAAAAAAAAACTTCCGATAATTGTACCAATGGGAAAAGATAAAAATAATAAAATTTATAATATAAATGCAGATATTGCTGCAGGAGCCGTAGCAAAATCTTTAAATTCAAGAAGATTATTATTGATGACTGATGTTGAGGGCGTATTAGATAAAAACAACAAATTAGTATCTGAATTATACTCTGAAATTGCAGAAAAAATGATCGAGGATGGAATAATTAAGGGAGGAATGATACCCAAAATAAATACCTGTCTTGATGCAGTCCATAATGGAGTAACTGGTGTTGCTATAATAGATGGCAGAAAACCTCATTCAATTTTATTTGAATTATTTTCTGACAAAGGTGCAGGAACATTAATTAGAAAATGATAAAATTTAAAAATATAAAGAATATCGTATTTGATTTAGATGGAGTTTTATACCAAGATTTAGAAGCTGTATTTGGCCAAGTAAGTAAAAAAATGACTGAATATATTTCAAATAAATTAGGATTAAATTTAAAGAAAGCAAAAGAATTACAAACAAATTATTTCCATAAATATAATACAAGTTTAAATGGTTTGATGATTCACCATAAAATTAATCCGGATGAATTTTTAAAAAAAGTTCATGATATAGACCTATCTTTTATGAAAAAAGATATAGTTTTAAGGAAAGAACTTGAAAAATTAAATTTAAAAAAATTTATTTTTACCAATGGTAGTAAAGAACATGCAATCAATATAACGACACATTTAGGTATTAATGACCTATTTGATGGATTATTTGATATAGTCGATGCTGAGTTTAGCCCCAAACCCACTGCTAAAGCTTTTGATTTAATGGTTAAAAAGTTCAAGATTGATCCTCACGAAACGCTTTATATTGAAGACATAGCAAAAAATTTATCAATTGGTAAAGAAAGAGGTGCAATTACTGTCTGGTTAATTAATGATGAATACTGGGGAAAAAAAGAGTCTGATAAGGAATTCATAGATTACAAAATTGAAAATCTTTCTTTATTTTTAAAAGAAATCAGGCTATTACAAAACTCATAAGTATTATGAGTGTAGAAAATATTATAAACAAAGCTTGGGAAAATAAAGACCAGGTTAGCCCAAATTCAGACAAAAATTTGAAAGATGCAATTAATCAAATTATTGATGAGCTGGATAAAGGAAAAGTAAGAGTTGCAGAAAAAATAGATGGTAGGTGGATAACTCATCAATACCTTAAAAAAGCTATAATGTTAAGTTTTAGAATTTATCCAATGGAAAACTTAAATGGTCCTTATAGTAGTTGGTATGATAAAGCTCACTTACTGAAAGGTAAAACAGCTGGATGGACAAAAAAAGATCATGAAAAAGCTGGTTTCAGAATGGTTCCTAATTCACCAGTCAGAAAAGGATCATTTGTTGGTAAGAATGCAGTTCTGATGCCATGCTATGTAAATATTGGTGCATACATTGATGAAGGTACAATGATTGATACTTTTGCAAGAGCTGGCAGCTGTAGTCAAATTGGAAAAAATTGCCATATATCGGCAGCTAGTGGAGTAGGCGGAGTATTGGAGCCTGCTCAAGCACTTCCAACAATAATTGAAGATAATGTTTTCTTGGGAGCAATGTCTGAAGTAGTTGAAGGTGTAATTGTAGGTGAAGGTTCTGTAATAAGTATGGGGATGTATATTGGGCAATCAACTAAAATTGTAAATAGAAAAACAGGTGAAATAACTTATGGGAAAATACCTCCCTATTCCGTTGTAGTTCCTGGATCTTTACCAGATAAAAATAATTCTTCAGCACCTTCTTTGTATTGTGCAGTAATTATCAAGCAAGTTGATGAAAAAACAAGGTCTAAAACATCTATAAATGACCTACTAAGAGATTAATAATGAAAATATATAATGAGATAAAATTAGCTAAAGAGCTAATCAGGTTCCAAACTATCAAAACTGAAGATAAAGGAATTATTAAGTTTTTAATCAAAAAACTATCTTTAATAGGATTTAAATGTAAAATTATAAAGTCAAAAGGTTTAAATTCTAAACCTGCATTAAATCTTTTTGCAAAATTTGGAAATTCTAAACCTCATATAAATTTTTTAGGTCATAGCGATGTCGTTTTAAATCTAAATAACTGGAGTGTGCCTCCTTTTAAAGGTGTTGTTAGAAAAGGCTATCTTTATGGAAGAGGAGCTCAAGATATGAAAGGTTGTATTGCTTGCTGGATAAGTGCTGTTAGTCACTTTATTAAAAATAAAAAATTTAATGGATCACTTTCTATAATAATAGCAGCTGATGAGGAAACAAGCAGCTTAGGCACTCCTGCTGTAATTAAATATTTAAAAAATAAGAGAGAAAAAATAGATTTTGCTATAGTAGGTGAGCCATCTTCAAATAAAAAAGTAGGTGATGAAATTAGGATAGGCAGAAGAGGATCTATGAATGCAAAACTAACAGTATTAGGAAAAAGTGGACATGCTGCTTTTTTTGGATCATATAAAAATCCTTGTACAACATTAGCAAGAATAATTTCAAAATTGAAAACTGTAAGACTTGATAATGGAACCAAATATATGCCTGCATCTAATTTAGAAATAACTAAAATTAATGTGGATAATTTATCTGAAAATGTAATACCACAATCAGCCGAAGCTCATTTTAATGTAAGATTTAATTCAACATATAGCTCTTTATCTCTAAAAAAAAAATTAAATAAATTTATTTCTGCTATTGCTAAAAAAGATAAATGTAAATTTAAAATTATTTATAGAGTATCTGGGGAAGCATTTTACACTAAGCCAAATAAAGATATTCTAATGATTAAAAAAACAATTAAAAAAACTACAAATATATTAACTAGATTTACATGTGGTGGTGGCACCAGTGATAGTAGATTTTTAGGGAAAATAAATAGATTAGAGTTAGGTTTAAGAAACAATACTATACATATGGTTAACGAAAAAACTTCAATTTCTGATATGAAAAAATTAACTAAGATATATTATAATATTTTAGAAAATTATTTTAAGTGAAAACAGCGATAATAACTACTGATACATATTTAAATCATATTACGGGGCAAGGACACCCAGAAAATGCTGATAGGGTATCTGTTGTAATAGATAATCTGAAAAAAATTGATAAAAAAAATTTTGTTTGGAAAAAACCAAAAAAATTTGACGCTAAATATTTAGAAATAACTCATAATTCCAATTATGTAAAAGAAGTTGAGAAATCATTTCCTAAAAAAGGATTATTTTTTTTAGATGGAGATACGATTGTATCTCCAGGTAGCAAAGAAGCTACTTCGGATGCAGTTGGTTCAATAATAGCTGCTATAGATGGTATTCAAAATAAAGAATTCAAAAATGCCTTTTGCGCAGTAAGGCCACCTGGACATCATGCTGAAAAAAATAAAGCTATGGGTTTCTGTATATATAATAATGTTGCAGTTGGAGCTCACTATTTAATTGAAAATTATAAGTTAAAAAGAATAGCAATCATTGACTTTGATGTTCATCATGGCAACGGCACACAAAATATTTTCCATGATAATGAAAAAGTATTGTATATATCTACGCATCAATATCCTTATTATCCTGGATCAGGTTCAAATGCTGAAAAAGGTAAATTTAATAATGTATTAAATATTCCTTTGCCAGCAGGGACGAATTCAGAAGAATATTTAAATGCTTACGAACATGTTTTAAAAAAAATAAAACAATTTAAACCAGAATTTGTTCTTTTTTCAGCAGGTTTTGATGCACATAAAGATGATCCTTTGGCTCAACTTCAATTAAAATCAAAAGATTTTTATGATCTTACAAAAAGAACTCTACAAATAGTAAAATCAAGCTGTAAAGGAAATATTGTATCAATTTTAGAAGGTGGATATGATTTAAATGCATTAAAAGAAAGTACCGAAATGCACATCAACGCTCTTTTGGAAGATAGTAATTGATGATATATTTATTATAATTATGAGTATTGTAACTGATATTTTTTTACCTTTGGCTCTAGCATTCATCATGTTTGCCCTTGGATTAGGACTTACTACAGCTGATTTTTTAAGAGTTATCAAACAACCAAAAGATTTTTTTGTTGGTGCTATTAGTCAAATTATTCTGCTTCCATTAATTGCTTTTATTTTAGTTTCAATTTGGCCAATATCACCCGAGCTAGCGATAGGTGTTATGATTATTGCCGCTGCACCTGGTGGTGTCACTTCAAACATACTAACTTCATTTGCCAAAGGCGATGTTGCTCTTTCCGTATCTCTTACAGCTATCATTAGTTTATTGTGTGTAATAACAGTGCCTTTCATTATTGTAACTTCTTTAAATTTATTAGGCTTAGATAATATAAATCAAAAAATTTCATTGATTAGTATGGCAATTAGTATGTTTTTGATTGTTACAGTTCCTGTAATTATAGGAATGATATTTAGAAAGTTTGCATCAAATGTAGCGTTAAAATTTGAACCAATTGCTAAAAAGATTTCAATGGTGTTGTTTGTGATTGTTTTGCTTGGAGCTATTTTAGCAGAAAAAGATAATATCGTTTCATATTTTTCTGATGCTGGACTAATAACACTTGCTTTAAATATTTTGATGATGATTGTTGCTTTTTATGTTGCGCAGTTTCTCGGCACAGGCAGCTCCCAAAAAAAATGTATTGCTATAGAGTGTGGTTTACAAAATGGAACTTTAGCAATTTTCGTAGGGACAGCTTTGTTTGGAGGTGGAGCATACGTAATACCTGCTGCAACTTATAGCTTAATAATGTTTGCGACTTCTTTAATTTTTGTATTTTTTGTGAGAAAAACTAATAATTAACTTTTAATAGATAAAGACCATGAGCTGGCGCTGGAGGTGCACATAGTTTTCTTTTTTTCGATTTAAATATATGTTCAAATTTTTTTAAACTCCACTTTTTTTGTGCTACATATGTAAGACAACCAACCATCGATCTTACTTGATTTCTTAAAAAAGACTTTGATTTAAATTGAATTTCAATTTTTTCATTTCTTTTTTTAATATTAATTTTTTTTAATGTTTTGATTGAAGTGATTGAATAACAATTTGAAGCTTGAAAAGTTTTAAAATCTTTTTTACCTAAAAGCATTTTTGCGGCTTTTTTCATTAGTTTAATATCTAGCTTTTTTCTAATATGCCAAACTTTATTTTTATCTATTGATGGTGAAGCCAATCTATTAAGAATAATATATTCGTAAATTCTTTCTTTGGCAGAATATCTTGCATGAAAACTTGAATTTCTTTTTTTTATTTCTAGTATTGAAATTAATTTTTTATTTAAAAAAAAATTTAAAGAGTAAATAAATTTCTTTGTATCAATAATTTTTTTTTTAGTATCAAAATGAGCTGATTGACCCCACGAATTAACATTTTTATCTGTTCTTCCAGCACCTATAATTTTTATTTTTTCTTTTAAAATTTTTGAAATAGCAGATTGAATTAATTTTTGAACAGTATTACCTTTTTTTTGAATTTGAAATCCATATAGATTTGATCCGTCATATTCTATAATTATCTGATACCTATACATCATTAAGATTTGTACCTTTTTTTAATTTGGTACCAAGCATAAATTCTGAAGCTTTTTGAACCTTTTTTCCTTCTCTTTGTATTTCTAAAACTTTAATTGAATTTTCACTACAACTTATTTCTAAATTTTCATTTAAAATTGTACCAGGGGTACCTTTTGAATTTGAAAATTCTGATTTTAAAATTTTATATCTCTCTCCTTTAAAAACAAACCAGGCACCTGGAAATGGATACAATCCATTTATTTTTCCAATTATTGTATTAGCGCTTTCATTCCAATTTATTTTGCCCTCAGATTTCTTTATTTTGTTTGCGTATGTTGCTTTTGAATGATCTTGGTCAACAAAATTAATACTACCATCATATATACTGTCTAAATCTGTTAAAATTTTTTGAGATGCCAGACTTGCTAAACTTTCTGATAAATCAGTTGAATTCATATTTTTTGTTATTTTTATTTTATGTTGAGAACAGACTGGTCCTTCATCTAGATTTTCGTTCAATTTCATTAAACTAATTCCAGTTTCGTTGTCTAAATTCATTATTGTTCTTTGAATGGGTGCTGCACCTCTCCACTTTGGTAATAATGATGCATGAATATTTATAAATCCATACTTAGGAATTTTTAAAAAATTTTTTGGGATAATCTGACCGTAAGCAACAACTATGCATAGTTCTGGTTTGATTTTTTTAAAATAATTTTCTTCTTCATAGTTTTTATTTAAAGTATTTGGTACCCTCACTTCTAAATTTAGTGTTTCTGCAATTAAATTTATTGGTGATTTATTTAATTTTTGACCTCTTTTAGATTTTTGAGGGGGCTGAGTATAAACTGTAGAGATAGGATAACCATTTTGGTAAAGTGATTTAAGTATGGAAACAGCAAAGTTTGAGGTCCCCATAAATACAATGTTTTTAAACATTTCTAAACAACAATTCTATCTACTTTATTTTTTTGTTTAGAGAGTTTTTTTATAATCATTGATTTTTTTAGTTTAGATAAATAATCTATAAATAAAATACCTTCTAAATGATCCATTTCGTGTTGAATACATGTGGATAGAAGTCCTTCAGCTTTTAATAATTTTTTTTCACCATTATAATCTAAATATTCTACTTCACAGTTACTTGGTCTATCTATTTCCGCAAATTGATTTGGAACTGATAAACAGCCTTCTTCATAAGTTGACAAATCAGAATTTTTATTTTTTACAACTGGATTAACAAAATACATAGGTTTATTTTCTTTTTTTTCTTTATCTGATATGTCAAGTACAATAATTCTTTTTGGCACTCCAATTTGAATGGCTGCTAGACCTATGCCTTTGGCTGAATACATAGTATCAAGCATGTCATCCATTAAGTTTTGTTCTTCTTTACCAACTTGTTCAACTGGTTTGGAAACTTGTCTTAAAATTTTATTTGGTTCAGTAATAATGTTTTTTATTGCCATATTTTTATTTTATTATAATTTTTATACTTTTAAAGGAAGAACTTTTAAAAGAATATTGTTTCTTAAAGGATCAATATTTAACTGATTTAAAGTACTAATTATAAAATATATTGTTTCTGGCCCAAGATCGTTTAGTTCATCTTCTCCAATAATTTCAGCGATTCTCAACAAAACAAAGCCTACTTCATTGTTATTTATAAGCAATTGAATATCGGTGGGTATATCAGATTGATTAAATTCAAATAAATTTTCGTATTTCTTCAATATTTTTACCCCATCAGATGTTAAAGATTCCAATATCATTAGGTCTTTTATTGAAACAAAATAATTTTTATTTTTTTTAATTTTTTTAATTATATCGTTAGTATCTTTTTCAATTTTTGCTAATTCATAATCTTCTTTAAAATAATTTAAAAGCTTAGACTGATGAATTACTTTATTATTAATTTTAATTTTTTTATTTAAATCTTTTTCATTTTTTAAATTAACCATATAAAAACTGGTATAATTAGAAGGAACTTGCTCTTTATCTATTTTTTGAAGAATATTTTTTAATTCAATGGTAAATGCATTATTTAAATTTTGTTCTTCAAACGAATTTTTTAATTTTGATGACAAGTTTAATATTTGATTGGTGTCATTTGATAGCAATAACCTTTGGTAAATTAGAGCTCTACCTTCAGATGGAGGTAAAAGTTTGTAAGACTCTTGAACATTGATTAATTGGTTAATATTAAATTTAAACCTTTTATACAATTCAAGTAAATCATTCTCTTTATAATTCCCTTCATGCACAGCTTGTTCTATTAGCAATATTTCATCATGATTTTCTAAATCTATTTCATTAATATTTTCAAACAAATTTGATGAAGATAAATATTTCCATATAATTTGTGAAGTTTTTTTAGTTGGTTTATATTTAAAATCTAAAATTGTTCTATGCGATAAATGAAATTCTAAAATATTTTTTTCAGATATTTCATCTTTGGAAACTTCTGAATAACCCATTAAAATGTTAAATTTATTTTCAAAAAAAACATCATTAAAATTACTTTCTTTAACAAGATCAAACAAAAGTTGAGCCTCTTCTCTGTTACCCCGATTTATCAAACAATAAATTTTAAATTTTATTAAATAGTCATCATCAATTATATTTACATCATCAAATATTTTACAAGCATTTTCTAAGTCCGAGTCACTTAGATAGCTTTCAACATAATATTTAATTAATTTTGAATTATTTGGACTATTCGGATTTTTAATCAAATAAGATTTAATTAAATCTAAATTATTATTTTTTAATAAATAATTTAATTTAAAGTTAATAAACTCTGCTTCAGAAATATTTTTAGAGGGTATATATGAATTAGTTAATAATGATATTTTTATTAATTCATTTGTATCTTTTGAAAATTCTATTTTTTCAAGTCTTTTTAAAATTTTAATTAAATCTTCTCCATTAGAATTTGACCACATATCAATTGAAAGGCCATAATCTGATGGATCATAAATACCAGCAAGATTTATATTGGCATTAACATCTTCATCTTTTATTACTTCCAAATTTGTAGTATCGATTTTTCCAAAATCTATTTTTAAATTTAATTCAGGTTGTAAATTTTCTGAATTTATTTCATTATCACTTTCTTCAATTTCTTTTTTTTCTTCTATATTCCAGATATCAACTGCTTCTTCTTCTGCATGTAGAGAATTTATATTTGAAAATAATACTATAGTGAGCAAAATTGGTAAAAAAATTTTACTTAACAATTTTGATTTTTTCATTAGGTATAGTTTTTTGAATTTGTTTAGTTGGAGATGGAAAGTCAATTCTATCAATTAGAACAACTATTACTAATAACAACAATAAAAACAAAAAAACTTTGATTAAAAGTTTAATTGTAAATCCAAGACTTCCAGCTCTTGTTTTTTTTTGAAATTGCATATACCGTTAAATAATTTCAAATTAAGACATATTTGTGTTTTTTCAACAAAAAGAACATATGGAATCAAATAAAAATCTAGTTTTGGTAGGCATGATGGGCTCTGGAAAATCAACAATTGGATATCTATTATCAAAAAAACTTAATATAAAATTTGTTGATATAGATCGGTATATTGAGAAAGAAGTTGGACTTAAAATAACTGATATTTTCCATAAAAAGGGTGAAAACTATTTTAGAGAAATTGAAGAAAAAATTAGTCTACAAATCATGAAAATAAATAATCAAATAATAGCTTTAGGCGGCGGCGGATTTATGAATCAAAAAATTAGAAGTGAAATAATGGCTAATCATTTATCTTTTTGGTTAAATTGGAGTAATTTTACTCTTATAAAAAGGTTAAAAACAAGTAAAAAAAGACCTTTGATATTAAATTTGTCTGAAAAAGAAGTTAAAAAAATTATTTATGAAAGGTCTAAAATTTACTCTAAAGCAAATTATAAAATAAACTGTGAAAAGTTTTCTAAAAATGAGATAGTAAAAAAAATAATAAATATTTATGATGAGCACAAAATTATTGATTAAAACTAAGTCCAAAAATTATCCAATTTTTATTGGTAAAAATATTTTAAAAAAAATTAAAAATATATTCAAATCTAATAATATTAATTTTAACAAATGTTTTATTGTTGTAGATAAAAAAGTTCCTAAGAAAAATTTAATAATTTTAAAAAAAAATATAAAATGTAAAAAAATAATAGTTTATTTATTAAATTCTAGTGAAAAAAATAAAAATCAAAATACCATTAATAAAATATTAGAAAAACTATTTAAATATAATTTTAAAAGAAATGATATTATTATTTCTCTAGGAGGAGGAATAACTGGGGATGTTTCAGGATATGCGGCTAGTATATTTAAAAGAGGTTTAAAATTTGTTAATATCCCAACTACTTTGCTGTCACAGGTAGATGCATCAATAGGTGGTAAAACAGGAATAAATAATAAATATGGAAAAAATTTAATTGGATCTTTTTATAACCCAGACCTTGTAATATCTGATATTAATTTATTAAAAAGTTTGCCTAAAAGAGAAATAGTATGTGGATACGGTGAAATTTTAAAACACTCAATTATTTCTAAAAGAAAAATATTTAATTTTTTAAATAAAAATAAATTAAAAATATTAAATTTAAAAAGCCCATATATTGAAAAAGCAATTTTAGATAGCTGTAAAATTAAAAAAAAAATAGTTGAACTTGATGAAAAGGAAAAAAAATTAAGAAAAGTTTTAAACTTTGGTCATACATTCGCTCATGCTTATGAAGCTGCGATGGGTTATTCTAAAAAACTTAATCATGGTGAAGCTGTTATTTTGGGTATAAAAACTGCTGCTAAATTCAGTTTAGAAAGTAAATTTTTGTCAAAAAAAAATTATAATATTATATCTTCTCACATTGATGGAATAAAAATTAATCAAAAGTTTAAAGATATATTAATAAAAAAAAAATTGAATAGAATTTTAAATTTTATGTCTTCTGATAAAAAAAATATTTCAAATGAAATTAATTTAATATTACTTAGAGATATTGGAAAACCAGTAATTAATAAAAATTTTAAATTAGAAAAAATAAGACAATTTTTTACTAAATAATTACTTAATTATAATTTGAATTGAATGGATAAATTCTTTTAATTCTTTTTCTAAAATTTTATATATAATTTTATTTGATTCTATTTTATTTAATTCCTTCATACTTGTAGAATTTATTTTGATTTTGATATGAAACTTTCCACTACTATGATTTTTGTGGTTTTTGTGTAAGAATGTTTTATCTTCCACAACTATTTTGTCACAAGATATATTCTTTTCGATTTTTTTTTTTACAATTTCAATTAATTCATTAATATTCATTATATAAAAAGAATATATATCATGGAAAATATTTGCAATTGGGATAATTGTTCAGAAAAAGGTCAATATAAAGCACCAGTTGAAAAAGATAATAGTAAAAAGTATATGCTGCTTTGTTTAAAACACGTTAAAGAATTCAATAAAAATTGGAATTATTTTTCAGGTATGAATGATGCTGAAGTTTGTGAATTTATTAAATCTGATATGACTTGGCATAAACCTACCCAAGGATTTTCATCATCTGACAATTTTTTTAAAATATTATGGAAAACCACATTGGCAGATGAATTATCAAGATCAAATTTTAAACATCAATTTAAACAATATAATCAAGTTAAATTTTCTCAAAATGATATAAAGGCATTTAGCATATTAGGATTATCTGTAGGATTAAAATGGGAATATATTCAAAAAAAATTTAAAAAACTTGTCAAAAAATTTCACCCTGATATGAATTTAGGAAATAAAAAATATGAAGATAAACTAAAAGTAATTACTTTTGCTTATACTCAGTTAAAAAATACATATAGGATAAACATTGACACCTAATTTAAATATTACACCGGATATAAAAATATCTGTAAAACAAACTTTTGGATTCGATAGTGATATGGAAATAGAAGCTTTTTCAAAAAAAAGTGAATACGTGCCTACTATAGACCCAGATTATATATTCGATCGTGATACAACTTTAGCAATACTAAGTGGTTTTTCAAATAATAAAAAAGTAATTGTACATGGATATCATGGAACAGGTAAAAGCACTCATATCACTCAAGTTGCTGCAAGATTAAATTGGCCTTGTATAAGAATAAACTTGGACTCACATATAAGTAGAATAGATTTAATTGGAAAAGATGCCATTGTATTAAAAGATGGGAAGCAAATTACAGAATTTAAAGAGGGAATTTTACCTTGGTCATTTCAAAATCCAGTTGCTTTAGTCTTTGATGAATACGACGCAGGAAGAAGTGATGTTATGTTTGTATTGCAAAGAATTCTTGAAAGTGATGGATCGTTTACACTTTTAGATAAAAACAAAGTAGTAAAACAAAATAAATATTTTAGATTATTTGCTACTGCTAATACTATTGGCTTAGGTGATACTACAGGATTATACACTGGAACTCAGCAAATTAATCAAGCTCAACTTGATAGATGGGAAATAGTTACTTCATTAAATTATTTAAGTTTGGAAAAAGAAATGGAAATAGTTTTAGCAAAAAATAAAAAATTAAATAGCACTAAAGGTAAAGAAAAAGTAGCAAATATGATAAAAGTTGCTTCTTTAACTAGAAAAGGTTTTATAGCTGGAGATATATCAACAGTAATGAGTCCACGTACCGTGCTAAACTGGGTAAACAATACAGATATTTTTGGAGATATAGGATATGCCTTTAGAGTTACTTTTTTAAATAAATGTGACGAAATTGAAAAAAATACAATTGCTGAATACTATCAAAGATGTTTTGGTGAAGACTTGCCAGAATCCCTTGTTAATGTTCATAAATAAATGAACAAAGAAGATAATCACAAAGAAAAATTTAAACAGGCACTTATTTCAACAATTAAAGTTATTTCTGAAGACTTTAAAATTGAAAAAAAAAATAAAAAAAATTTTAGTTCTGAAAATTTTAATTTTTTCGAGCTAGATAATCTTAACAATAAAAATGACTATATTAAATTACGAGCAAATACTGACTCGGAAGCACTAAAAATAAAATTCTCAAATTTTGAAATTTATAAAAAAAATTTGCCAAAAAATTCTTCTTGCAAAGGCTTATATGATATTGCAGAAAAAATAAGATACGAAACTCTAGGAAAAAAAATGCTTAAAGGGATATCTAAAAATTTACATGAAAACTATGAATATCAAACTTTAATTAAAAGAAAAGATCAGCTTAAAACCAAAAAAGATGTTGAAATTTCAGAAGCATTTGAGCTTTATATGTTACAAAATCTCTTTGGTTTAAAATTAAATTCATTGTCGAAAAAAATATTAAGTTTTTGGGAAAATGAATTCAAGTCATCGATAGGTAAACACTTAAAATATTTTAACGAAAATTTAGAAAATCAGGATGCTTATAATGAAAAATTTTCTAAAATATTACAACAAATGGATATTTTTGAAGATGATAAAAATGAAAAGAATGAAACTCAAAACAATGAAAATGATAATGATAATAATTTAAATCAGGATGACGAATCAGAAAATCAAGATCAACAAGAAAAAAGGAAGGAAGAAGAAAGTGAAAGTGGTATAGATTCTGACTATGATTTTAATGATTATAAAATTGACGAACAATTAGTAGATACAGATTCAAATAATCCAAATTTAGAAAAGATCCTTCAAAAAAATAATTTATTAATCAATAATAAAGATTATAAAATATTTACTACAGAATTTGATGAGACTACTAAAGCAGAAAATCTTGAGAATGCAGAAGAAATTTTAAAACTAAGAAAAAGTTTAGACCAACAATTAATTAGTTTTCAGGATTTAATCACTAAATTAGCAAATAAACTTCAGAGACAACTACTTGCTAAACAAAACAGATCATGGGAGTTTGATTTAGAAGAAGGGTTATTAGATAGTTCAAAATTGTCAAGAGTAGTAATGGATCCATATAATTCTTTATCATTCAAAAAGGAAAAAGATTTAGATTTTAAAGATACGATAGTTACATTATTAATCGATAATTCAGGATCAATGAGGGGTAGACCGATTACCATTGCAGCTCTTTGTGCAGATATATTGTCTAGAACGCTTGAAAGATGTTCGGTAAAAGTTGAAATACTTGGATTTACAACAAAAAATTGGAAAGGCGGTAAGAGCAGAGAAGATTGGAATAAAAAAAATAAACTCAAACATCCGGGGAGACTTAATGATTTAAGACATATTATTTATAAAAGTGCAGATACACACTGGAGACAATCAAAAAAAAATTTAGGTTTGATGCTTAAAGAAGGTCTTCTCAAAGAAAATATAGATGGTGAGGCAATATTATGGGCGTACAACAGATTAAAAAAAAGAAAAGAGGAAAGAAAAATATTAATGGTAATATCAGATGGAGCTCCAGTAGATGACTCTACTTTATCTGTAAACTCAGGAGATTATTTAGAGAGACATCTCAAAAAAGTAGTTAAAATAATTGAGTCTAAAAGTAATATAGAAATTTTAGCAATAGGAATAGGTCATGATGTTTCTAGATATTATAATAAAGCAATAAAAATAACCGATGTTCAAGAATTAGGTGATGTTATGATTGGACAACTAAGTAAACTATTTGATAATAAGAAAGAGCTCCATTAAATTTTTAATAAATCTTTATTGTTCCAAATTATTTTTATTTCTGCACCTCCTCTAGTCTCAGAATTCCTAAAGACCAATGAAGCTTTATTTTTTTCTAATAAAGTTTTACCAATAAATATACCTAACCCAAGTCCATGTTTTGATTTATCTATACTTCTAACAGACTTAATATAAGGTTCACCAATTTTATTAATTACATCTCTTGGAAATCCTTTTCCATCATCTTCGACAATAATTTCAGAACTTTCACTATCACTTTTTATTGTTATATATATTTTATTTTTTGCAAATTTATTTGCATTTCCAATAAAATTTCTTAAACCATAAATTAGCTCTATAGATTTTTTAAATGTAAATGAATTTGTATCTTGCTCATCATTTATAATAAATTTTTTATCTGATATTTCTTCAAATGATTTAACTATTTGATTAATATATTCAAATAAACTTAAATTTTTATCAATAAAGTCATCTTCAATCGCAGGATTTAAAGTAAGTTTTTTTAATATGTTGTTACATCTCTCAACTTGACTTTTTAATAATTCAACATCTTTTTTTAGGTCGTTATTATCTTTTAATGAGTCAAATAAATCTTGAGAAATTATTTTAATTGTTGATAAAGGTGTGCCCAAAGAATGTGCGGCAGCGGCAGCCTGACCTCCTAAAGAAACAAGCTCATGTTCCTTAGCTATAACTTCTTGTATTTTATCTAGAGCTTCTTGTCTAACCCTAGACTCGTTTCCAAAAGTTAAAGCAAAATAGTTTAAAAAAATTAAAGCTATAATTAAAGCTATTGGTATAGAATAGTAATAGTATTTATTAAATATATAATTGTTTAAAGGTGACGGAAGCTCTTCATGTATAAATGTCAAAAAAATAACAGATAAAATAGTTAAAGTTATTAAAATTAAATTTGTCCTAATGCTTAAACTTGATGATGAAAATATACTAGGTATTAACAAAAAAATAGAGAATGGATTAATTGTGCCTCCAGTTAAATATAATAAAAAGCTTAATTGAAGTATATCAATAATCAAAAAAATAAGAGATTTCTTTTCTGAAAGAAGAGTATCACTATCAAAATAAATTAAATATAAATTACTAAAAATACTTAATAATATTATTGAATTTGCTAAAATAAAATCAAATTCAAAATTTAAAATAAATTTTACAGTATTAATTGTTATAAGTTGTCCAATAATCGCTATCCATCGCAAATTTATATATGTTGACTTATTTAAATAGTAATATGAATCTGAAGTTTTAGAAAACTTCATTATTAAACATCAAGATTTGATACATTGATTGCATTCTCTACAATAAAATCTTTTCTAAGAGCTACATCATTTCCCATTAATGTATGTATTAACTCATGATCTTTTTTTAAATCTTTAGAATATTGTACCCTTAATAAATTTCTTGTTTCAGGATTTATTGTAGTGTTCCACAATTCCTCTGGATTCATCTCTCCTAGTCCCTTAAAACGTTGTATATTTAGTTTAGATTTTTCATCTAAATATTTTTTTTTATATTCTTTTGATTCTTTTCTTAATTTTTTTAGATCCTTGCAATGATTTAAAATATAGTTCTCTAATTCTTTCTCATCTTTAATATATACTCCTTTTGTGCCTTTATTAATTTTATACAATGGAGGTTGGGCAAGATAAACATGGCCATTTTCAATTAATTTATTAAATGGTTTATTATTAAAAAAAGTTAACAATAAAGCTCTGATATGTGAGCCGTCCACATCAGCATCTGTCATAATTATAATTTTTCCATATCTTAAATCTTTTAAATCAAATTCTTCATTCTTGGGATCTAAGCCTAAAGCATTGATTAACGTTACAATTTCGTTTGATGAAATGAGTTTTGATAATGTTTTAGTTCTAATTTCGTTTAGATTTCCGTTAGAATTTTTTTTACTACCATTCGAACTAGTATAAGTATTTAAAATTTTTCCCCTTAATGGTAAAACTGCTTGAAATTCTCTATTTCTTCCTTGTTTTGCTGAACCTCCTGCTGAGTCTCCTTCGACTATAAATAATTCTGTTCCTTCTTGTTTAGAAATTTGACAATCAGCTAATTTTCCAGGCAGTCCCGTAAGCTCTAAAGATCCTTTTCTTCTTACATTCTCTCTAGCTTTTTTTGCAACATCTCTAGCAAGGGCTGCTTGGACAATCTTAGTTAGTAAAATTTTTACTATTGCAGGGTTTTGATCAAACCAAACAGACAATTTTTCATTTGTCATAGTTTCTACTATATTTCTTACTTCTGATGATACTAGTTTATCTTTTGTCTGCGAAGAAAACTTTGGATCGGGCATTTTTATTGATAGAACACAAGTTAATCCCTCTTTGATATCATCTCCTGAAATTGATAATTTATTTTTCTTAAGTAAATTTTGTTCATTCGAGTATTTATTTATTACTCTTGTTAAAGCACTTCTAAAACCTAGAAGATGTGTTCCTCCATCTTTTTGAAATATATTATTTGTATATGAATAAATATCTTCTGAGTAACCTAAATTCCATTTTAAAGAACACTCCATTTCAATACTATTTTTTGATCCTTCAATAAATATTGGTTTTTTAAATAAATCATTATCATTTCTATTTTTTAATTTTTCTCTTTTTTCATCTAAAAATTCAACAAATTCTAATATGCCACCCTCAAATTTAAATTCTACATTTTTAGTTTTCTTCTGTGTTAAGTCATTAATTTTTATTTTTATACCTTTATTTAAAAAAGCCAGCTCCCTCATTCTTTTTTGAATTGTATTAAAGTTAAATTTGGTTGTAGAGAATATTTCTTTCGAGGGTAAGAAATTTATTTGCGTTCCTGTATTATTTGACTTACCTATAGCTTTTAAAGGTCTAATTGCATTACCGTTTTTAAATTCAACAAAATACTTTTTTCCATCTCTTTCAATTATAAGTTCTAATTTTTCTGATAAAGCATTTACTACAGAAACTCCTACACCATGTAAACCTCCAGATACTTTGTATGAATCGTGATCAAACTTTCCACCTGCATGCAGTTGAGTCATTATTACTTCAGCAGCAGATTTTTTTTCTCCTTTGTGAATATCAGTTGGTATTCCTCTACCATCATCTTTTACAGTAATTGTACCATTTGAATTAATATCAACTTGGATATTTTTACAATGACCTGCCAGCGCCTCATCAATGGAATTGTCTACAACTTCATAAACCATATGATGTAATCCAGTGCCATCATCGGTATCACCGATGTACATTCCAGGTCTTTTTCTAACTGCATCAAGACCTTTTAGAACTTTTATAGAGTCTGCCTGATAATCCTTATTTTTTGTGTTTTTTATCATTTTATTTTTTTTTGGAAAAAAATAATTATATCATTTTTTTACAAAATATAAAATTCGCATAGACTATTAGGTTAAATAAAGGTTGCTACATAATAACAATTTAAAGAATAAAAAATATTTTTTCTATTTTTTAAAAATTAATAAAAAATTGATTATTTTTGGCGGAGAGAGTGGGATTCGAACCCACGATAGAGTAAACCCTATACACGCTCTCCAAGCGTGCGCCTTAAGCCACTCGGCCATCTCTCCCAAATAAATTATATAAATTTTTTATTTGAAAAATTTCTTAGAGATATATTCATTTATTTTAAAAACTAAATATTTAAAATTTCCTCTAAAAGATTTATGAATTTTTTTAAATTTTATCACAAACTGATTACTTCCTGGAATACTATCTCTTTGTTGGTGAGTTAAATCCTCTACCTTTATATCATGACCCTTGTTTCTCAATACTTCATTTTTGATTTCACACATCTTCCTATTTACATGGAACGCTACAAAAGACTCAAAAAATTCGGCAGAATAAATATATTCATTTAATGAAAATCTAAACTTTTTTGATCCAGGAAATCTATAATTTATATCATCTATAGTCTTTTTACAAAAATTAATAAATGAAAACTTAGATGGATTAAAAAAACCTTTTGATCCATAGCTGACTCCGTAACTATGAAAAACATCTTCTACAGCTAACAGACCTTCATCCTTTATATGCGAAATGCAACAACAAGTCGTTACTATTTGTTGAAAGTTGGTATGCCCACCATCATCTAAAATAATATCTACATCACCAACTTTATCAAAAAAATTATTCCAAAATTTTTCATCTCCCTGATTGCCAATAAATATTTCAAATCCATATTTTTCAAATCTTTTTGCCTCAGGATTGAGTTCAACACCTATAATTCTTGCCTGATCACCAAAATAATTTCTCCACATAAATAATGATCCACCGGACAAAACTCCTATTTCAACAAATGTAATTTTTTTTCCTCTGAATTTAGAAAATAATTTCTCATAGATTGGAAAATAATTCTTATATTTAAGGGTATAATATTCACTTTCGTGAAAAAATTTTATTAAATCATTGTTAATAGACATGTCTTAAATTTAAATTTATAAGTATTTAAAGATGAAAGAATACATTTTATTTTTATTTTTTCTATGAAAAAAATAATTTACGATTTTGGTGCATGTCGAGGTGAAAATTTTCCTTATTATTTATTAAAATCAGATTTAATTATTGCAGTTGAGGCAAATACTGAAAACTGTAACCATATAAAAACAAAATTTGCAAAAGAAATAGATGAAGGAAAAATAATTTTAGAAACTTGTATTTTGTCAGAAAATAACAATAAAAAAGAAAAGTTTTATATCCACAAAGAAGATTATTTGCTCGGTCAATACCCAAAACCCAATGATAAAAATATAGAAAACTTCATTGTGACAGAATTAGAAAGTAAAGATGTTATTACAATTATTAAATCTTATGGTGAGCCTTATTACATTAAAATTGATTTAGAGCAGTACGATAATGTAATTTTAAAAAGAATTTTATCTAACAAAATTATACCAAATTATATTTCAGCAGAAGCAACAAGTACTGAAATTCTAGACTCATTTTTATTAATCGGAAAATATAAAGCATTTAAGTTAGTAGAAGGCAATAATGTTGAATATTTATATAAAAAAACTGAAATAAATACTGCTAAAAATAAAATAAATCATTCTTTCTCCAAAAACTCAGCCGGGCCTTTTGGAAATGATATTTATGGAGATTGGATTGACAAAAATAATTTTATTGAATTTATGAATTACAAAAAAATTGGCTGGAGGGATATACATTGTTCTTCTATAGATAGTCCTGAAAAAGAAGAAAATTATAAAAAATATATTAATATAGATAATAAAAGAGAAAAGTACGCAAAAAGAAATAAAAGATTCTCAAGGTTGATTTCAAAGTTAAATTTTTTTAATAACTAAGAATAATTTTTCCACTTTTCTAAAATACTTACGTTATCAATTGTCTCTTTAAAATTAGGTAGTGGATAAGAAAGTTCCTTTTTATTATTAATTAAAAAACTAGAAATAGTTTCAATTTCACTTTGGTACGAATTAATTATATTCTCACAATTTATCAATTCACTTTTTTTATTATTAATTATTTGTATATAAGACCTAGTTGAGGGAAACCAAGGTTCATTAATTATTATTTCTCCATCTAACGTTTTTATTTTTATTTTATTATCAAGTTTTTTATTTATAGATACTTCTATGTCTGCGGTAATATCATGAAATTTTAACTTTATGTATGAGTATTCATCAACCCCAGTTGATCCATATTTTTTTTTAACATCTATAATTAATGGATTAATATTTAAATTGTTTTTATTTATTACTGAAATTAATTCTCTCACTAAAGAAGTAGGATAGCAACCAGCATCCCATATAGCTCCTCCACCTAAATCAGGATTAAAAAGTCTTTTATTTTTGTTTGGTCTTTTTAACCTTAAGCCAAATATTTTCTTTCCACCAATAGCATCATTTCCAAAAGAAGCACTGATATGTTTAATTTTATTTGGATGGATCTTTTTTATAGTTGATAAGATTTGTAAGAAAAAAGGGTGATACCTAAAAGTTAGTCCTTCAGCAAAAAAAACATTATTTAACTTTACTGCATTTATAATTTCTTCTATATCTGAAAGCTTTAAAGTTGCAGGCTTTTCTACTAAAATATGTTTTTTTAAAATAGCAGATTTTATACACCATTCTTTATGCATAGAATGTGGTAAGGCAATATAAACAATATCAACGTCTTTGCTTTTAATAAGGTCTTCATAATTTGTGAAAACATATTCATTCTCTAAATTAAATTTTTTTTTGAAGAAAATTCTTTTTTCAGTACTTTTACTAGCTACTGCAAATAATTTAGAATTAAAAGAATTTTGAAATCCAGATGAAAAAGCTCTAGCTGCATTTCCAAGTCCTATAATTCCCCAGTTTATATATTTTTTCATTAAATTAAGATATGCTAATACATATAAAAAAAAATGAAAATAAAAAAAATTTTCCAAAGTTTATTCAAAACTATTTTTTATAAACTATTTAAGTTGTGCCACGGGAAAATAAGAGAAATTAACAATTTTGATAAAATAAATGTTAAAAGTGTAGTAGTAGAAAATATTAAGTCTGATGTTTTTCCTGAAAAAGAATATAAAATTTATAATATTCCTAACGGTAGAATATATACGGATACAATTCAAAATGTTGCTATAATTAAAAATAATTATTTAGTACCAAATGTATCCTTTCAACAAATTGATGGAGAGCTTAAATCATCGAGTTTTAACAATGCATTAAATATAGGGACGCCCAGATTAAAAAAAAACATCAATGGAACCATTTTTTCTCTAGTTCAAGGTGCAAGTGGAAATAATTATTTCCACTTTTTATTTGATGTAATCGCTCGATTAAAATTATATCAACAAAAAAATTCTTTGGATGAGATTGATTATTTTTATGTACCAGGAACATATGAATGGCAAAAAAAAATATTTAAAACTTTTAAAATTGAAAGCAATAGACTTATAGATAGTCAAAAAATTAGACATATTAAAGGTGATAAAATTATAGCAGTTGATCATCCCTGGTATTTCAAAGGAACTATGCAGAATGAAGTTTTTAATGTTCCTTCTTGGATTGTAAAATGGTTAAGAGAAAAATTTTTAAATATGCATGTAAAATTTAATTGTAGTGATAAAGTATTCATAGATAGGTCAGAATCAAAATTTAATCACTGTAAGCTTCAAAATAATGATGAAATAATTAATTTTCTTAAATTAAAAGGATTTGAGTCATACAAAGTAGGACAGCTAGATTTTTTTCAACAAATTTATTTATTTAATAATGCAAAAATTATAATTGGACCTCATGGAGCAGCGCATACCAATATTGTATTTTGCAAACCCAAAACTAATATAATTGAAATTATACCTGATACTCATCCAAGTAAAAAATGCAACAGATTAAGTGAGATTTTAAATCTTAATTATTTAAGAATAAAAACACCAAAATTAGAAAATAATAATATTCATGGTGACATTAAATTTAACATAGATGAGTTAAAAAACATAATTGATAAGATTATTTAGTTTCAATAAAATCCTTAAAATTATTTATATTCTTTATCAAGTAATCAGGAAAACTATCATCAATATTAATTAATTCGTACTGATGACCTCTTCCAAATAAATCTATTTTTTTTGTTATTTTATCTTCGATTATTGAAGGAGAAGAATAGCTGTCTGCAGCAAATTCATTATGGGCAAAAGTTTTTAGCTTTATAGAAATATTTTTAGGATCTAAAATATTATTAAAATGCCAACCAGAGTTTTCAAAAATTTGAATATTTTTTTCTTTATCAAATCTAAAAAATGAATATTTTAAATTTTTTTTTTTAACTTTTTGTCTCATATAGTCTATTGATTTTAAAAATTTTTTTTTGCACACTCTTGTACCTTCCCAGGGGCTTTCATATGGATTATAAATATTAAATTTATAACAAAAAGATTTATGCATAAAAATCCCATATTTTTTTTTTAAATTGAAATTTTTTAAACTCTTAGGATTTGGTATTTCATCTGGATCTGAAAAAAATATATAATCTTCCTTATTTGCAAAATCTAAATTTTTAATTATGTGTTCTCTTTGAACTGCTTGCTTTTGCCATTCATTCGTATTGTTTGGAAATGGATTATCTAAAGTTATATATTTAATTTTTGATTTATCAAAATTTTTATCTAAATTAAAATTCAATTTTTTTTCGTTTCCTTTATGATCGTATCTAGATTCACAAATAACAAAGAAATCAATATGATTTTTAAGTATATTATATCTTAAATCAAACATCATGTTTTCATTAAAAAAAGTAATACAATCAATTAGCTTATTCATTGTTATTTATTTTTAATACTCCTATAAATGCCTCTTGAGGAATTTCAACTTTTCCAAATTGTTTAGATCTGACCTTACCCTTTTTTTGTTTATCGAGAAGTTTTCTTTTCCTATCTCTTGCGCCACCACCGTGGATTTTTGTTAGTACATCTTTCTTGAAACCTTTAATTGTTTCTCTCGCTATAATTTTCCCTCCAATTGCAGCCTGGATCGGTATCATAAAATTATGTCTCGGTATTAAATCTTTTAATTTTTCACATACTTCTCTACCAATAGATTGTGCAAAATCTTTGTGAACCATCATTGAAAGTGCATCGACTTGTTCTGAATTAACTAAAATTCCTAATTTAACTAAATTACCTTCTCTATGACCTATAATTTCATAATCGAAACTAGCATATCCGCTTGTCATTGATTTTAATCTATCATTAAAATCAAAAACTATCTCATTTAATGGAATTTCATAATTTAAAATTGCTCTATTGCCAGAATAATTTAAATTGGTTTGGACTCCCCTTTTATTTTGGCATAATTTAATTATTGATCCAAGATATTGATCTGGTGTAATTATTGTTGCCTTAATCCAAGGTTCTTCTATATATTTTATAAAGGTTGGGTCTGGTAAATTTGTAGGATTTTGTAAATCTAAAGTTTCACCTTTATTTAAATGAATTTTATAAACTACACCTGGTGTTGTGGTAATTAAGTTTATATCAAATTCTCTTTCTAATCTTTCAGTAATAATTTCTAAGTGTAAAAGACCAAGAAAACCACATCTAAAACCAAGACCCAAAGCAGATGATGACTCTGCTTCATATGAGAAACTTGCATCATTTAATTGAAGTTTACCAAGACCATCTTTTAGTTTTTGATACTCTGAACTATCTACTGGAAATAAGCCACAAAATACGACTGGTTTACTTGGTTTAAATCCTGGCAAAGCTTCGTTAAGGACTCTTTCTGCTTCACATATAGTATCTCCCACTTTAGTTTCAGATAAACTTTTTATTCCAGTAATAATAAATCCTATTTCTCCTGAATGAAGTTCATCAATATCTTTTGGCTTAGGAGTAAAAACACCAACTTTTTCAATAATATATTCTTGATTAGTTGACATCATTTTAATTTTCATGTTCCTTTTTATTTTTCCATCAATTACTCTAACTAAAATAACTACTCCGAGATATGAGTCATACCAACTATCTACTAATAAACATTTCAATTTTTCATCTTGATTGCCTTTTGGTGCAGGCAAATTTTCTATAATTTTTTCTAAAATTTCATCTATACCTATTCCAGTTTTACCTGAACAGGAAACTGCATTGGAAGTATCAATCCCAATTACATCTTCGATTTGTTGTTTTGTTCTTTCTATATCTGATGCTGGTAAATCAATTTTATTTAAAACAGTAACTATTTCATGATTGATATCTAAAGCTTGATAAACATTAGCTAATGTTTGCGCTTCAACTCCCTGGGTACTATCTACAATTAATATAGATCCTTCACATGCATATAAAGATCTACTTACCTCATAACTAAAATCTACATGTCCAGGAGTATCAATAATATTTAAAATATAATTTTTTCCATTTTTAGATTTATAATTTAATTTTACTGTTTGAGCTTTTATTGTTATGCCTCTTTCACGCTCAATATCCATTGAGTCAAGAACTTGGGCTTTCATTTCTCTTTCTGATAGACCGCCACATTTATGGATTATTCTATCAGCTATGGTAGATTTTCCGTGATCTATATGTGCAATAATCGCAAAATTTCTAATATTATCGATTTCGCTCATTATGATCTTAATTTTGCACTAGCTTTCTCTTCGACATTAGAAATAATTTTTTGTGAAATTTCATTTAGATCTTTTTCATTCAACGTTTTAAAATCCGACTGAATAGTTACTTTAAAAGCTATTGATTTTTTATCTGAAGATATATTTTCTCCTTGATAAACATCAAAAATTTTGACACTTTTGATTAGCGAATTATCTACTTTAGAAATAATGTCTATTAAATCTTGTGCCTTAAAATCCTTTTGAACAACAAAAGCAAAATCTCTTTCTGATTTTTGGTAATCTGAGAATGTTATTGTTGGTTTATTTTTTTTGTTTTGAGTTTTGTATTTAACTAGATTTTCTAGAAAAATTTCAAATCCATATGTGTTTTCAATTATTTTTGGATGAATTTCTCCAAAATAAGCTAGTAATTTTCCACTATCTTTTGTTATTATAGAACCAGATCTGCCTGGATGATAGTAGCTTGCTGACTTAGTATCAATTTTAGTATCATTTTTATCTATGCCCAGCTCAACTAAAGTTTGTACAACATCTTTTTTAATATCAAAAATATCTAATTGATGCTCTATTCTAATGCCACAAATAACTAATATTTGTTGGCCAGGTTTATTACCAATAAACGAGGGACCAATTTCAAATAATGATTGGCTTTCAAAACCTCTATCAATATTTTTTTTTAAATAATGAATTAAATTTGGATATAGAGAACTTCTTAATACGCTTAAATCCGAACTTATTGGATTAATTATCTTTACCTCTTGATGATCTTCTAAAAAAATTTTATTTATTTTTTCATCTGTAAATGACCAAGTGATTGTTTCGAGGTACCCCTTTGAAGCAACAGACCTCTGGGCTAAATGAAAATGTCTTTGAAAAGTATTTAATGTTGGTTTTAATCTTTTTTTTTCAGGTTCAACTGATTTAATTTTATCAAATCCTTTAATTCTTATAATCTCTTCCACTAAATCTATTTGACCATATATATCAGGTCTCCAACTTGGAATTTCTACAATTAATTTTTTTCCTTTTCTTTTAGTTGTAAATCCTAAATCTTCCAAAATTTTAGTTATTTCAGTATTTTTAATTTGTATACCGATTGTTTTAGATGCAAGAATTGGATCAAATATAATCTTTTTAATTTCTATTTTTTTTGTAGATTGAATATCTATTTTTGAAACTTCACCTCCACAGATTTTTGTTATCATTTGAGAGGCTTTTTCAAGTCCCATGGAAATAGAATTTGGATCAATTCCTCTTTCAAATCTAAATTTTGCGTCACTATTTAAATCCAATTTTTTTGCTGTGTTTCTTGTTATCTCTGGGTCAAAATAAGCTGACTCTAATAAAATATTTTTTGTATTTAATTCTGTTCCAGATCTTATGCCACCTATAATTCCTCCCAATCCTAATACTCCTTGATGGTCTGAAATAACACACATACCATCATCTAAATTATAATTTTTATTATCTAAAGCTTTAAAATTTTCACCTTTTTTAGAATTTCTAACAATAATTTCCTTATTTACTTTATCTACATCATATGCATGGAGCGGCCTATTTAAATCAAACATCACATAGTTTGTTATATCAACTACTGCTGAAATTGGTCTTAAACCTAAAGATAAAATTCTTTTTTTTAACCACTCAGGACTCTCTTGATTTTTAATATTTTTAATTAAACAACTCCCAAATATCGTGCAAGATTGATTTTTATTTTTCTCTATTTTTACCTTTAAAGTATGCTTGGTTGATTTTTTAACTTTAATATTATCTTTATCAATTAATTTCCCAAAACCACTTGCAGAAAGATCTCTCGCTATGCCTCTAATTCCCAAACAATCTGGTCTATTAGGAGTTATTGATAATTCGATAACATTTTCTGAACTATTGTTAAAATAACTTTTACCTATTTTTGATTTATAGTTTTGATTTAATTCAATAATTCCATCACTTTCATTTGACAAATTTAGCTCAGACTCAGAACAAAGCATACCGAAGGATGTTTCTCCTCTTATTTTTGAAACTTGAAGTTTTAAATTATTTTTTGGAATTACAGATCCCGGTGGGGCATAAATAGTTAACAAATTATCTTTGGCGTTAGGTCCACCACAAACAACTTTAACTAATTCTTTTTTTCCAATATCAACTTGGCACAACTTCAATCGATCTGCATTTGGGTGTTTTGTTGTTTTTACTATTTTTGCAATAATAAAATCACTTAACTCATTTTTAACAGGTTCAACTTTTTCAACTTCTAAACCTGTATTGTTTAATTTTTCAATAATTTGTGCCTCAGTTTTTTTTGTTTTTAAGTGATCTTGAAGCCAATTTTTTGTAAACTTCATTTGCTTAAACCTCGATAATTTGTTGGAACATCTAAAGGATCAAAACCATAATAATTTAACCACCTATAATCACACTCAAAAAAAGATCTTAAATCATTAATTCCGTACTTTAGCATTGCTAACCTATCTATTCCTATTCCAAATGCAAAACCTTGATATTTATTTGGATCAACTTTTGAATTTTTGAGAACATTTGGATGTACCATTCCACACCCAAGTATTTCTAACCATTTATCTCCTTCTCCTATTACAATTTTATTATTTACAATTTTATATCCAATATCTACTTCTGCTGATGGCTCTGTAAAAGGAAAGTGACTTGGTCTAAATCTCATTTTAATTTTTTCTACTTCAAAAAATTCTTTTATAAAATAATTTAAACAACCTTTTAAGTGCCCCATAGTTATGTTTCTATCAATATGAAGTCCCTCTAACTGATGAAACATAGGAGTATGTGTTTGGTCACTGTCACTTCTATATGTTCTTCCAGGTGCTATTATTTTAAATGGTGGTTTTCCTTTTAACATTGTTCTTACCTGAACTGGCGAAGTATGAGTTCTTAATAATGTTTTCATATTCTCCTCAATATAAAATGTGTCATGCATATCTTTTGCAGGGTGATTTTCTGGTGTGTTAAGTGCAGTAAAATTATAATAATCAGTCTCTACATCAGGACCTTCCTCAACACTAAATCCAATTTCTGAAAATATAGATGATATCTCATCTATTACTTGTGATACTGGATGAATTTTACCTATTCTAAAATCTTTTTCTGGTAGTGTCACATCATCTTTTTCCTTTTTAACTCTTTCTTCAATTTCAACTTCAACTAGCTTTCTAGCTTGACTGTTAAATAATTTTGTTAGTTCTTGTTTTGCATTGTTTATTTTTGATGCAGTATTTTTTTTATCTTCGGGAGATAGTGATCCAAGTTTTTTAAATTCTGAATTTAGGAAACCATTTTTGCCAAAAATATCTACTCTTATAACTTCTAGATCTTTAGAACTTTTAGAATTAGAAAGTTTATTTTTTAATTCGTCTTTTAATTTTTCAAAATCCAGCATTTTTACAGATTATTTCTTAACTAGAGAAAAACAATAGAGAAGATTAATTAAGTGCTGCTTGGGCTTTTTTAACAATAGTTTTGAAGGCTTCTGGATTATCGTAAGCTATTTCTGCTAGAATTTTTCTATCTATTTTTATACCCGATTTGCTCAAACCATTTATAAATTTTGAATATGTTAACCCCTCTGATCTTACTCCAGCATTGATTCTTTGTATCCATAAAGATCTAAATTCTCTTTTTTTATTTCTTCTATCCCTATAAGCATACTGCATAGCTTTTTCCATAGCTTGTCTAGCAACTCTTATTGTATTTTTTCTTCTTCCCCATTGTCCTTTAACTGCCTTAAATACTTTTTTATGTTTTGCTTTGCTAGTTACTCCTCTTTTTACACGGGCCATATTATCCTCTTAAGCTATAAGGCATGTAAGATTTTACAATTTTACTATCTTGTTTTGACATTACTGTTGTGCCTCTTTGTTTTCTTATTTGTGAATTTGTTCTTTTAATCATACCATGTCTTTTTCCTGCCTGAGCCATTATTACTTTTCCTTTGGCAGAAATTTTAAATCTTTTTTTTGCTGAACTTTTGGTTTTTAGTTTTGGCATAATTTTCAGGGTTTATACAAATATTAATATTGTTTTACAACTAATATTATTAGCTATATTGGCTGAATCACCATAATCATTTGCTTGCCATCAAATTTTGGCTGAAGTTCTACTCTTCCAAATTCATGCATATCTTTTTTAATTTTATCCATTAACTCATTTCCAAGATGTGAATGCTGCAATTCTCTTCCTTTGAATTTAATTGTAAATTTAACTTTATCCCCTTTAGATAAAAATTTTTGTGCGTTCTTGATCTTAAAAGTATAATCATGAACCTCTGTAACAGGTCTTAATTTGATTTCTTTTAACTCTATTTTTTTTTGCTTCTTTTTTGCTTTATTAGCTTTTTTTTGTTGGTCATACTTAAATTTTCCCATATCCATTATTTTACATACAGGTGGTTTTGCATTTGGAGCTATTTCGATTAAATCTAGTCCTTCATCATTTGCTTTTGAAATGGCCTCATTGGTATTTAAAATTCCAAGATTTTGTCCATCACTAGTTATAACCTGTACTTCGGGAGATGTAATTTTAAAATTAAATCGTGGTCCTCTGGGTTTGGTTCTTCTTTGAAAATAGTTTTGTTTAAAATCTGGCACTTAATTTGATGGGACTTTATTTAAAGCAGAATACTTTTTTAAGAATAATTTTAAATCCATATTTTCTTGTTTATTAGAATCCAATCTTCTAATAGTTACACTGTTAGTGTCAACTTCTTTTTTTCCACAAATTAGCAAAATTGGTATTTTCGATAGGGAATGTTCCCTTATTTTGTAATTTAGATTATGATTTTTTAAATCTACCTCAGAACTTATACCGACTTTTTTAATTTCTTTGTGAACTTTTTTAGCATACTCATCAAAATCATTAGAAACTGGAATTACTGCTGTCTGTAAAGGTGAAATCCAAAATGGAAGTTTGCCCGCATAATTTTCAATTAATATTCCAATAAATCTTTCAAGAGATCCAAATAAAGCTCTATGCAACATCACAGGCACTTTTTTAGATCCATCTTTATCAATAAACGATGCTCCAAGACGGCCAGGCAAATTTAAATCTACTTGTAATGTTCCACATTGCCAGTCTCTTCCAATTGCATCTCTAAGTACAAATTCTATCTTTGGACCATAAAAGGCACCCTCTCCTTTATTAATACTATATTCAAGTTTAGATGCTTTGATTGCTTCTAGTAAAGCTTTTTCTGATTTGTCCCAAACATTATCATCTCCTACTCTTGTGTTTGGTCTATCAGAATATTTTAATATTACATTTTCAAAGCCTAAATCTTTATAAATTTCTAAAATTAAATTTGTTACACTTAAACATTCTTGTGTAATTTGACCCTCAGTACAAAAAATATGTGCATCATCTTGTGTGAATGCTCTTACTCTTAATAAACCATGTAAAGCACCTGATGGTTCATATCTATGCACCTTTCCAAATTCTGACATTTTAAGAGGTAAATCTCTATAACTTTTCAATCCTTGATTAAACACTTGAACACAACCAGGACAATTCATTGGTTTAATTGCAAAAATTTTTTCGTCTGGAGTTGTTGATGTATACATATTTTCGCCAAATTTTTCCCAATGACCAGATTTTTCCCATAAAGTTCTATCAAGAACTTCTGGTGTATTTATTTCTTTATATCCAGCTGCATCTTGCTTGGATCTCATAAATGAAATTAATTTTTGAAATAAATTCCAACCTTTTTCATGCCAAAAAACCGAACCTGGACTTTCTTCTCTAAAATGAAATAAATCCATTTCTTTACCTAATTTTCTGTGGTCTCTTTTTTCAGCCTCTTCCATTCTTTTTAAATATTCATCTAAATCTTTCTGAGAAGACCAGCTTGTTCCGTAAATTCTCTGAAGCATTTCATTATTTGAATCTCCACGCCAGTATGCTCCAGCAACTTTTGTTAACTTAAAATATTTTCCAATTCTGCCTGTTGAAAGTAAATGTGGACCTCTACATAAATCGTGCCATTTTCCATGAAAATAAATAGATACTTCTTCCTCTTTTGGAATACTTTTGATTATTTCAGCTTTATAAATTTCACCAGCTTTTTTGAAATGTTCTATTGCTTTATCTCTTTCCCATATCTCTCTATGAGTTGGCTCATCTCTTTCAATAATTTCTTTCATTTTTTTTTCTATTTTTTGAAGATCGTCATGAGTAAAAGGTTCATCCCTAGCAAAATCATAATAAAAACCATTATCAATTACTGGTCCAATAGTTACTTGTGTTCCTGGAAAAAGTTCTTGTACCGCCATTGCAAGAACATGTGCTGTGTCATGTCTTATTATTTCAATACCCTCTTTATCTTTAGAAGTATGAATTTTTACTGAACAATCATTTTCTATTTCAAAGTTTAAGTCCTTTAAATTACCATCAACACTTATTACTAATGCTTGCTTTGATAAAGATTTACTTATTTTCTCAGCAATTTTTAATCCAGTAACTTTCTTTTCAAAAGTTAAAGTATTTCCATCTGGTAATTTTATATTTGGCATTAATTAAATAATTTTTTGTACTCTGAATAAGTAGAAAAACACATTTTTTCAACATTAAATTTCATAATTACATTTTTTCTAGCTTCTGCTCCTATACCATTCAAAGTTACCTCGCTTAAATTTAATATTTCTGCTATTCTCTCACTTAATTTATTAGAATTGCCAGCTTCAAATAAAAAGCCAGTTTTATCATTTATTATCGTTTCTTTAGATCCACCGATGTTACTTGCAATAATAGGTTTTTCCATTGATTGTGCTTCAACAGAAACTCTTCCAAATGACTCTGGCTCTATAGATGCTGATATTACTACATCAGAAATTTCATAAGCTATTGGCATTAATTTAATATTTTCAACAAATATAACATTATTAATTAATCTAAATTGATCAACTAGTCTAATTAGTTTTTTTTTATATATATTTCTTCCCTGATCACTACCAAGAATTATTGCAACAAACTCCTTGTCGGGCATAATTTTTTTTAATTTACTAATTGCCTCCAAAAACATTTCATGACCCTTCCAATATGTAAGTCTACCTGGTAGAAGTATTATTTTTTTATCATTCTGAATTTTCCATTTTTTTTTTAATAATATTTTATCAGATTCTTTAATTTTTTTTGGATCAAAATATTCTGTATTTATTCCTCTAAATATAACTAAAAATTTTTTTTGTGGTTTTACATACTTTGAATAATGTTCCTTAATATGTGAAAAAATAAAATTTGAGCCAGCAATAATTAAATCAGATCTTACCATTACTGAATTATAAAATTTTTTAATTGATGATTTAAAATTATAAGTTCCATGAAAAGTAGTAACAAATTTTCTTCTAGTAATTTTCGTTGCTAACAAGCACGACCAGGCTGGCGCTCTACTTCTTGCATGGACGATGTCTATATTTAAAATCAATATTATTAATGATAAAAAAATTGCATTTAATAAAATCATTATTGGATTTTTTAAATGAACAGGAAATCTAATTAATTTAACTTTTCTTTTATTTATATAATTGGTTAATTCACCTCCACTAGTTACAATATATGATGAACAATTATTTTCATATAAGTAATGTGCAAGATCAAAACATCCAGTTTCAGCACCTCCACTTCCTAGTTTTGGAATAACTTGTAAAACTTTTAATTTTGTTGGCATTTTTTTTCCTTTTATATTATCACAATATTTAACTTTATTTTATGAGTAAATTTAAATTTATAAAAATTACTAAGAGAAAAAAAATAAGATACTTGTCTGTTAATAAGTATTCTAAGTTATTTGTTGTTTTCCTTCACGGATTCATGTCTGATTTAGAGGGTTCAAAACCAAAAGCTTTTATGAAATTTTGTAAAAAAAAAGGAATAGGCTTTTTAGGATTAGAATATTCAGGTCATGGAAAATCATCGGGAGAGTTTACGAAAGGAAATATAACAAGTTGGACTAAAGATGCTAAATTTTTAATTAAAAAAATAGTAAATAAAAATAATTTTATTTTAATAGGTTCAAGTATGGGTGCATGGATATCTTTAAACGTATTTAAAGATTTTAACAAACAGATATGTGGATTTTTAGGTATTGGATCTGCCCCTGAATTTTTAGAAAAGTTAATGTGGAATAAGTTTAATAAAAAAATCAAAAAAGAAATTATTACTAAAAAACTCTATTATTTAAAACATGGAGATTACGAATATCCCATATCATATCAACTGATTAGAGATGGAAGAAAAAATAAAGTTCTAAAAAAATCTATTAATTCAAAAATACAAATAACAATGATTCATGGTAAAAAAGATGAAGTTGTGCCTGTTGTTTTTTCCAAAAAAATTTTAAAGATTTTTAAAAATTCAAAAAAAAAATTAGTTTTAATTCCAAATGGTGATCATAGTTTATCTTCAAATAAAAATCTTAAAAAAATAATTAAAGAATTAAACCTAATTACAAAAAATATTTAACTTGCTATACCTACATCTTTTTTATTAGAAATTGGATTATCTAGCTTGTTAAGCATTTCCTTAGGACAGACTTGATAAAAATTATTTAGTTCAATTATAAAATTTTCTAAAATATTTTTTGAATTTTTTGAATTTGTTTCTTTAAAATGCATTGAAATTAATTTTTTTAGAAAATTTTTCCAATATTGTGTTTCTATTCTTTGCCAAACAACAGTTTCAGGATTAACTCTTTTTTCAAATTCATTATTTTTATCATATACAAATGCCATGCCTCCTGTCATTCCAGCTGCGAAATTGTCCCCAACATTGCCAAGGATTATTATATTTCCACCTGTCATATACTCGCATCCATTTGAGCCACAACCTTCTATTACTGCTGAAGCGCCTGAATTTCTTACAGCAAATCTTTCTCCTGCTTGACCTGAAGCAAAAAGATATCCTGAGGTTGATCCATATAGAACTGTATTGCCTATAATAGTATTCTCTTGTGAAATTAAATTACTTTCTTCTTGTAATTTTATCGAAATTGTTCCTCCAGAAAGTCCTTTCCCAACATAATCATTTGCATCTCCCTTAAGATTTAATTTCAAACCTTTGATAGCAAAAGCTCCAAAAGATTGTCCTGCAGATCCTTTAAAATTTAATTGAATTGAATTTTCTTCAATTTTGTCATAACCAAATTTTTTATATAAATGATAAGAAATTCTTGTTCCAACTGCTCTGTCTGTATTTTTAATTTCATAAATTTTTTCTATTATTTTATTATTGTTTATATATTCTTCAATTTCTGGCCAAATTTTTTGGTCCAAAGTATCTGGAACTTCATTGATAATTGATTTTTCACAATATTTTTTATTTTTTCCAGGATCAGCTTGTACAAATAATGGGTTAAGATCTAAGTCATCCAAATTAGGAGATCCTTTGCTGATTTGTTTAAGTAAATCCGTTCTTCCAATTATTTCATTTAAATTTTTAAAACCTAGAGATGCTAAAATTTCCCTAACTTCTTCAGCAATAAATCTAAATAGATTAACAATTTTTTCTGGTGTTCCACTGAATTTTTCTCTTAACTTTTCATCTTGGGTGCATACACCTACTGGGCATGTATTTGAGTGACACTGCCTGACCATTATGCAGCCCATTGCAACTAGAGCTGTTGTTGCGACTCCATATTCTTCTGCTCCCATCATTGCAGCTATAACAACATCTCTTCCTGTTTTTATTCCTCCATCAGTTCTAAGAGTAACTGTATGTCTCAAATTATTTAAAGTTAAAACTTGATTAACTTCTGTCAAACCCATCTCCCATGGTATACCTACGTATTTCACACTTGTTTGTGGAGTTGCACCAGTCCCTCCCGAATGACCAGATATTAAAATGATATCTGCTTTTGCTTTAGCAACACCAGCAGCAATTGTTCCAATTCCAGAGGAAGCAACTAGTTTGACTCCAACTCTTGCATTTGGATTTATCTGTTTTAAATCGTAGATTAATTGAGCTAAATCTTCTATTGAATATATATCATGATGTGGTGGGGGAGATATTAAAGTTACTCCTGGAGTTGAATATCTAAGTTTTGCTATTTCTTCTGTTACTTTAAATCCAGGTAGTTGGCCACCTTCGCCTGGTTTAGCGCCTTGGGCTATTTTTATTTCAATTTCATTACAATTGTTTAAGTAATTAATTGTTACTCCAAATCTTGCTGAAGCAATTTGTTTTACTCTAGAATTGGAACTATCTCCATTAGGCAATATTTTATATCTGTCAGTATTTTCTCCCCCCTCTCCGCTGCATGATGCACCTTTAATTCTATTCATTCCTATTGCTAAAGTTTCGTGAGCTTCTTTTGATAAAGCTCCATGAGACATGCTTCCACTTCCAAACCTCTTTAATATATTTTCTACTGGTTCAACTTCTGAAATTTCTATCGATTCTCTATCTTTAAAATCAATTAAATCTCTTAAACTAATTGGAGGCAATTCATAAATGCCATTTGTATATTTTTTATAAATATCATAAGATTTCCTTGAAACTGCTGCTTGAAGTAAATGTATTAGTTTACCTTGATACTGGTGGGTTTCTCCATTTTTCCTATAGCGATATATACCTCCAATAGGTAAAATATTTGTATTATTTTTATATGCCTCTTTGTGAATATTTCTAACTTTTTTTTCTATTCCATTAAGTCCAATACCTGAAATCTTTGAATTAACACCTGGAAAAAATTCATTTACAATTGTTCTACTTAGTCCTACGGTTTCGAAATTACATCCTCCTCTGTAAGAGCTTATTACGGAAATACCCATCTTAGACATAATTTTAAGCAACCCTAAATTAACAGATTTTATATATCGATTTATACACTCATCAAAATTATAATTACCAAAAAGTTTTCTCTGATGTCTTTGGTATAAACTATCAAAAGCCAAATATGGGTTTACGGTGGTCGCCCCTACACCTATCATTGTTGCAAATGAATGAGTGTCTAAACATTCGCCAGATTGCACGTTTATAGATATATATCCTCTTAATCCGAGCTTAATTAAATTAGTATTAACTGCACCAATACATAAAAGCATTGGTATAGGGCATTTAAATTCAGATATATTTTTATCTGATAATATTATTTGAGTTATTCCTTCTCTTACCGCAATCTCTGCATCTTTTTTTAATTTTTCTATTGCATCTTCTAAACTCTGGTTTTCATCAAATGTGCAGTCAATTATTTTATAATTTTTTCCAAAATAATTAATAAATTTATCAAACTGTGAATTGGATAAAATTGGACTGTCTAAAACGTAGATATTCTCTTTGGTTAAATTAGAAAAATCTAAAATATTACCTAGATTACCAAATCTAGTTTTTAAACTCATTACTTTGTTTTCTCTTAATGAGTCAATTGGAGGGTTTGTAACTTGACTAAAATTTTGTCTAAAAAAATGATATAAAGGTCTATATTTATCTGAAAGAACAGCTAAAGGAGTATCGTCACCCATAGATCCTGTTGCTTCTTTGGCATCTTCTGCCATAGGATGCAAAATTAACTCTAAATCCTCTAAAGTATAACCAAATGTATGTTGTCTTCTTTTTAATTCCAAACCCTCATAATTATTTTTTTCGTTTGAAATTAAAAATTTTTTGTCAAGATCGATAATTTGAGCGTTAAAATGTTTATATTCTTTTGCTAAATAGTTTTTTATTTCGTTATTATTATAAACTTTTCCTTTTTCTATTCTTATACCTAAAATTTCACCTGGTCCCAATCTACCTTTTGCAACAATTTTTTTTTCATTTAAGTTAATCATTCCAGTTTCTGATCCTGCAAATAAAAGTTTATCTCTAGTTATGGTATATCTTAATGGTCTTAAACCATTTCTATCAGTAGCAACTATAACCCATTCATTGTCTGTTCCAGCAATTGCAGCGGGACCATCCCAAGGTTCCATTGTACTATTTAAAAAATTAAATAACTGAAGATGATCTTTTGGAAGAATCTTATTTTTTTTTGACCAGGCATCGGGTATTAGCATTAGTTTTGCTAACGGCGCTGAATGTCCTGACATATTTAATAGTTCAAATACATTGTCTAATGAAGCTGAGTCAGAGTTGCCAGTTGGTATTACTGGTTTTAAATTTTCAATATCTTCAAAAAGTGGATTGAACATTTCTTGTTCATGAATTTTCATCCAATTAACATTTCCTTTTAAAGTATTTATTTCTCCATTATGTGCTATCGCTCTAAAAGGTTGAGCTAAATCCCAACTAGGTGCTGTATTAGTGGAAAAACGCTGATGAAAAATTGCATACCTGGAAATGAATCTTTTATCTTTTAAATCTAAATAAAAATCAGAGAGAGCTTCGGCTAGAAACATACCTTTATAAATTATTGATTTAGAGCTAAATGAACAAATATAAAAATTATTTAATTGATTTTTCAAAGCATGCTTCTCAATTTTTCTCCTTATTTCATATAATTTTCTCTCTAATTTTTTTCCAACTATATTCTTATCGTGTTGAGTAAAGAGAACTTGGGTAATTTCTGGTCTAGTTATTTCAGCTTTTTCTCCTAAAACAGATGGGTTAACAGGAACTTGTCTCCATCCATAAATTTTAAAATTACTTTTGGTTAGTTCACTTTCTACAATAGTTCTGCAAGCTTCTTGGGAAGAATAATCATTTCTTGGTAGAAATATCATACCTACACATACATCTATACCTATATGCTTTTGGCCTCTTGATTCAATTTTTTCTATAAAAAAATCTTGAGGAATTTCAATATGAATACCCGCTCCATCGCCAGTTTTACCATCTGCATCTATAGCACCTCTATGCCAAACTGCTTTTAGTGCTTTTATACCATATTCAACTACTTCTCTTGTTTTTTTTCCATCTGTTGAAGCTACTAGACCTACTCCACATGCATCGTGTTCCATGTTTTTAGAATAAACATGATTTTTTTCTAATATTTGTAAATTTTTTTTTCTTGTATCCATTAAGCTACTTTTTGTTTTTTATTTGTATTAATAAAATTTACAATTGACTCTGAAACATCTCTTCCATCTTTAATTGCCCAGACAACAAGTGACGCTCCTCTTATTATATCTCCAGCAGCAAAAACCCCAGGTATAGAAGTTTGCATAGTATTAAAATCTACTTTTAAAGTACCCCATTTAGTTACTTTTAAATTTGCTTCTCCAAATAAATTGGGTAAATCTTCTGGATCAAAACCTAATGCTTTTATTACTAAATCTGCTTTAATATTAAAATTAGAACCTTCTAATATTACAGGTTTTTTTCTACCACTATCATCTGGTTCTTTTAATTCTATTTTGTCTACATCTAAGCTTTCTATTTTATTTTTTCCTATAAATTTTTTTGGAGTTGATAACCATATAAATTCTACGCCTTCTTCTTCGGCATTAGCTACCTCTCTCGCTGAGCCTGGCATATTTTCTTTATCTCTTCTATACAAACATTTGACTGATTTTGCATTTTGTCTTATTGCAGTTCTAACACAATCCATTGCTGTATCTCCTCCACCAATTACAACAACATCTTTTCCTAATGCATTTAGTGTTCCATCATCAAATAGCTTTATTTTATCTCCTAATCCTTTTTTATTTGAAGCTGTAAGATATTCCATTGCAGGAAAAATGTTGCTCAGATCATTTCCTGATAAATTAACTTCTCTGGACTTATATACGCCTGTAGCAATTAGAATTGCATCATGTTTTTTTCTTAATTCATTTAATGTAGCGTCTTTACCTACTTCAAAATTATTTATAAATTTTATTCCACTCTTTTTTAATAAATTAGTTCTTCTTTCTACAACAAATTTTTCTAATTTGAAGTTAGGAATTCCGTATATTAATAGACCACCATTACGATCATAACGATCATATACAGTTACTTTAAATCCTTTTTTTCTTAATTCTTCTGCACATGCTAATCCCGCTGGACCAGAGCCGATAATTCCTATACTCTCATCTTTTTCATTTTTAACTTCAATAGGTTTTATCCAGCCCTTTTCCCAAGCATTTTCTGTTATAAATTTCTCAACAGATCCTATTGTTACAGTGCCATGTCCTGATTTCTCAATAACACAATTACCTTCACATAATCTATCTTGGGGACAAATTCTTCCACATACCTCTGGCATATTATTTGTACTTTGAGATAATTGATATGCTTCCTCTAATCTACCCTCTGCGGTTAGTTTTAGCCAATCAGGAATATTGTTACTTAAAGGACAATGAATTTGACAAAAGGGAACTCCACATTGAGAACATCTGCTTGATTGTTCTTTAGCTTTTTCATTAATAAATTCTTTATAAATTTCATTAAAATCCTCTTTTCTATCGTCTTTATCTCTTTTAGGTGGATTTTGTTGACCTAAATTTACAAATTTCAACATGTTCTCTGCCATATTCAAATTCATATATATGAATAAATTACACACTTAAAGGACTATTAGGTCATATATATTGACCTAAATTTGTATTTTATTAATATATTTGGGGGTTTTTACCATTTATGCATACCTAGTATGTATTTAAGTAATTGCTTTATTTCCTATATATTTAGTTTACGAACGATTTATCTTCTATGATTATATATTACATAGAAATATTGATTTTATCATTAGTGCAGGGTTTTTTTGAATTTATTCCTGTTAGCTCATCTGCACACTTAATTCTTATATCTAAAATAAGTGAATTTAATTTTAGATCTTTAGAGGTAGATATAAGTTTACATTTAGGTTCTCTTCTAGCTATCCTTTTTTATTTTAGAAAAGATTTTGCAAATATCTTGGATAATAAAAATTTACTATCTTTAATTTTTTTTGGATCTATACCATTGGTGCTAGCTGGTTACTTTTTATATACTACTAACCTGATAGAACACCTAAGAGAAATAAAAATAATTGCTTGGACAACTCTAATATTTGGAATTTTACTATATATTTCTGACAGATTTAAAGTAGAAAATAGTATTGAAAAAAACCTCACATTAAAAAATATTTTATTGATTGGTTTTTTACAAATTCTGTCCTTAATTCCAGGTGTTAGTAGATCTGGCATCATAATAACCGCTGGCAGGTTTCTCAATTTTAATCGAATAGATTCAGCTAAGATTTCATTTTATTTATCTATACCTGCCTTAGTAGGTGCTAGTATTTTAGGTTTAAACGATATTTTTGAAAAAGGATTTGAATTCACTTACTCGATTTTACTTTCAATATTTTTATCTTTTGCATTTTCTTATTTAACTATTAAATATTTTTTAATTTATATTAAAAATTTTTCATTAAATATATTTGTTTATTATCGAATTTTTTTAGCTTTAGTTCTACTAACAATTATTTATAACTAGCTTTTTTCATTAAAGGAGCTAGTTGAGAAATTAAAACTCCTATTAAAATAAATAAACAACCAATAATATTATTAATATTTAATATCTGACTCAAGATTATCCAGGCTGCCACAGTTGCAAAAACTCCTTCTAGTGAAAAAATTATAGCAGAGGGAGCGGGTGGAATATTTTTTTGAGCATATATTTGAAGGACAAAAGCAATTCCACCAGATAAAATTCCTGCATAAAGGATTTGTATTTTTTGATTTAATATATTTATTAAAATAAATTCTTCAAATATAATTGCTAAAATTAAAGAACAAAAAGAAACTACTATTGTTTGTACCAATCCGATTGTTATTGGGGCATCAAATTCTTTTATGATTTTTCCTATAAAAATTATATGTAGGCTCCAAAATAAAGCACCAATAATTACAAGACTATCTCCAATTCTAATTGTTGAGTCTTGGAAATTTGTTAATAAATATCCTCCTAGTACACATAAAAATACTGACGGCCATACGCTCCAATGAATATTTTTTTTAAACATAAAAAAAACAATAATTGGAACCATGGGTACATAAAAAATTGTGAAAAAGGCTGCATTGGCAACATCAGTGTAAATCAATGCAACTTGTTGAAAAACTGATCCAAGAAATAAAAAAAATCCAATTAAAATTGAATAAAAAAAAAATCTAAATTTATTTTTTGATATTTCTTTTATTGATTTTTTCCTTTCTATTAAAAAATAAAAGGGTATTAATGCTAAGAATCCTACAAAAAATCTAACTCCATTAAAAACATATGGTCCAATTAATTCCATTCCCGTTTCTTGAGCGATAAATGTTGTTCCCCATATTAAAGTACAAAGTAGTGCGCTGAAAATTGAGGTTGTTTTTGACATTTTTTATATTGCTAATTTGTAAGCAAAATTTTTACCAAGATTTTCCTTTAATTCATTACAAAATCTGGCTGCTTCCGCTCCATCAATAATTCTATGATCATAGGAAAGGGATATTGGTAAAATAGTACGAACCTGAAAACTATTTTCTAAATAAATTTGTTTTATTGATGATCTGCTAACTCCTAAAATTGCTACTTCTGGATAATTTATTATTGGAGTAAAAAAAGAACCTCCAATTCCACCTAAACTTGATATTGTTATTGAACCTCCATAAAACTCATTTTTATCAATCTTTAAATTTCTACATTTATCACTTATTTCTAATATTTCACTGCTTAAATCCTTGATATTTTTTTGATTAGCATTTCTAATTTTTGGAACCATTAAGCCATGAGGAGTATCTACTGCAATTCCAACATGAAAATATTTTTTTAAAGTTATTTTTCCATTTTCGATATCATCAATAGACGAATTAAATGATGGAAATTTTTTTAATGCATTAACTAAAGCTTTAATAATAAAAACCAAAGGTGTAATTTTTATATTTTGTCCTGTAAAATTATCTTTTAATTTCATTCGAAAATCTTCCATCTCTGTTATATCTATTTCATCATGATGGGTTACATGTGGAATTGTACTCCAAGATTTATTTAGAAAAGGAGCTGCTATTTTTTTTACTCTAGGAATATCCTTAATTTCTACTTCTCCAAAATCTGAATGTATAAATTTTATTTCACTTTTAATCTCTTTCCTTTTTATACTTTTGCCTTCATCACTAGGTCTTAGTTCTCTATAAATATAATTTTTTATATCTTTTTCGGTTATTCGTCCCTGTCTTGCAGTCCCCTTTATTTCACTTATATCTGCACCAAGTTCTCTTGCAAACTTTCTGACTAATGGAGTTGTATATATTTTTTTATCATTAGACATATTTTTTTAAAGTTTTGTTGGAATTGGTTTTTCTGGATCAATACCATATTTTTTTATTGCATCTTTAGCTTGCTTTGATGATATTAGCTGTTCTTTAGCTAAAATACTTAAAGAATACGCAACAATATGTTTTTTGTCTACTTCAAAAAAATTTCTTAAATTTTTTCTTGTATCGCTTCTTCCATATCCGTCAGTTCCAAGCGAATAAAAATTTTTTTCTACGAAGGGCATTATTTGATCTGAATTAAGCCTTATATAATCTGATGCAGCAAGAATTGGGCCTTCGGTTTTTGAAAGACATTTTTCAACAAAGTTTTTTTTAGGTTTTTCATCTGGATGTAAAAGATTATATCTTTGGATTTCTATAGCATCTTTTCTTAACTCACTATAACTTGTAACGCTCCATACATTGCTATCAATTTTAAAATCATTTTTTAATATTTCAGCTGCCTCAATCATTTCTCTTAAAATAGTTCCTGATCCAAGCAATTGAATAGTGGTTTTCTTATAATTTTTAAATTCTTTAAACAAATACATTCCTTTTAATATTCCTTCTTCAACAGATTTATCTTGGGGCATTGAAGGATGTGTGTAATTTTCATTCATTGTAGTTATGTAGTAAAATATATTTTCTTGCTTTTCGTACATTCTTTTTAATCCTTCTCTAAAAATAGTAGCTAACTCATATCCAAAAGTTGGATCATATGATTTACAGTTAGGTATTACTGAAGAAAGTATATGGCTATGGCCATCTCCATGTTGTAATCCTTCTCCTGCTAATGTTGTTCTTCCTGACGTAGCACCAATTAAAAAACCTCTTGTTTGATTATCTCCAGCTGCCCATGCAAAATCTCCAACTCTTTGAAATCCAAACATTGAATAAAACAAATATATAGGGATCATAGAAATATCATGATTTGAATAAGATGTTCCTGCTGCAATCCAAGATGACATTGCGCCAGCTTCAGTAATACCCTCTTCCAATACTTGTCCCTTAATATCTTCTCTATAAGAACTTAGCTGTTCTGAATCTACTGGTTCATATTTTTGACCCTCATGAGCATAAATCCCTATTTTTTGAAAAAAACCTTCCATTCCAAACGTTCTAGCTTCATCTGGAATGATTGGTACTAAACGTGGTGCTACATTCTTATCTCTTAATAAGTTTGTTAACATCCTAACTAAAATCATTGTTGTTGACATTTCTTTTTCACCAGTTGATTTTTTCATATTGCTAAAAATATCTGAGTGAGGAGTTTTAATAGCTTTTGCAAAAGATGATCTTTCTGGCAAGTTACCCCCTAGCTTTAATCTGCATTCTTTTAAATATTTAATTTCTGGTGAATTTCCAGAGGGTCTATAATACTCAATATTTTTTACCTGCTTATCTGTTAGTGGAACATCAAATCTATCTCGATAGTAAAGTAAATCATTTTCATCCAATTTTTTTTGCTGATGAGTTATATTTATGCTTTCACCAGATTTACCCATTCCATACCCTTTAATGGTTTTTGCTAAAATAACTGTTGGTGTTCCTTTTTTTTGCATAGCTGCGTGGTATGCTGCATAAACTTTATGTGGATCATGTCCACCTCTATTAAGTTTCCAAATATCTTTATCGGTCATTTGTGATACTAAATCTAACAACTCAGGATATTTCCCAAAAAATTTATTTCTTACATATGAACCACCTTTGGCTTTAAATGCTTGGTATTCACCGTCTACTGCTTCACCCATTCTTTTTATCAATAAACCTGATTTATCTTTTGCTAGTAGAGAATCCCAATAAGATCCCCAAATTACTTTTATAACATTCCAGCCGGCACCCCTAAATATACCTTCAAGTTCCTGAATTATTTTTCCATTCCCTCTAACTGGACCATCAAGTCTTTGTAAGTTACAATTGATTACAAAAATTAAATTATCAAGTTTTTCTCTAGCTGCTAGTCCAATAGCACCTAAAGATTCTGGCTCATCAGTTTCACCATCTCCTAAAAAACACCAAACTTTTCTTCCCTCATCTTTTAATAGTCCTCTATTAATTAAATATTTATTAAACCTCGCTTGGTAAATTGACATTATAGGTCCCAGCCCCATAGATACAGTTGGGAATTGCCAAAATTTTGGCATCAACCATGGATGAGGATAGGATGATAATCCACCAGGTTTTACTTCTTGTCTAAATCTATCTAATTCTTTTTCATTTATTCTTCCTTCAAGGAATGCTCTAGCATACATACCAGGAGCACTATGACCTTGAAAATAAATTAGATCTCCACCAAATTTATTATTTTTTGCCCTCCAAAAATGATTCATTCCTACATCATAAAGTGTTGCTGCAGATGCAAATGTACCAATATGTCCACCTAGTTCGGGATTTTTTTTATTTGCTCTCACTACCATTGCTGCAGCATTCCATCTTATTAATGATCGAATTTTTCTCTCCAAATTTTGATCTCCGGGGGATTTTTTTTCTGCTTCGGGTGATATTGTATTTATATAAGGAGTATTCCTCGAAAGAATTAAATCAGATCCTTGTTTATATGAATGCTCTATTAATTGTTTAATTATATATTGAGCTCTATGTTTTCCATCTCTCTCTAAGACTGCTGATAAAGACTCCAGCCATTCTTTAGTTTCAATTGGGTCAATATCTTTTCCGTTTTTTATTTCTATTCTTTTTTCGATAGTTTTACTTTCTTTAGTTTTAATAATTTCTGTTTCTGTATTTTCCTTAAGAATTAAAGTTTCTTCAGCTTCTTTTATAATTTTTTCTGTATCTGAAGGTATTTTTTCAGGAGTATTATTTTCTTTTTCTGTTTCAATATTTTTTTTTACTTTAGTATTTACACCAGCTAAGGTTATAAGCAAATCACCTTTGGAGACTTTATCTCCTACCTTGACATTAACATTTTCCACTTTTCCATCAAATGTTGAAGGGACTTCTACAGATGATTTGTCACTTTCTAATGTGACTATAGGATCATTTTTTTTAATATTCTCACCAGCTTTAACTAACACCTCAACTATTTCTACATTTTCAAAATCACCAATATCAGGAACAAATAATTTTTCAGCCATAATTCAATTCAATAGTAAACATAACATTAATTTGATAGTCGATACATTTTAAACATATTTATATCCTTTTTTCGTCATCGTTAAATGAGTAAATATAGACATGTTAACAAATTTTTTAATTAAAATTAAAGTTTTTAATAATAAACAAGACTTAGATGCTAAATTTTGGATACAAAGAGTTTTGTTAAAGAAAAAGTATAAATTAGTTTAATTTTTTAAACATTCATCTATATTAAATCATATGGGCTGCTAGCTCAATTGGATAGAGCGCAGAGCTACGGACTCTGAGGTTGAGGGTTCAAGTCCTTCGCGGCCCACCAAGAAAGGAAAGATGAAAGTTTCTTTACAAAAATCTGTAATTTACTTTTTTTTATTAGTTATATTTGTATTGTTATTGATCACATTATTAATTTAAATGAATAAAAAATTTCAACAGATCAGCTTAAAACCAGGTTTTATGAAACATAATGGTGGTTTATTTTTTCGTAAAATTTCAAACAAAAATTATGAATTTAAAACTAAAATAAATAAAAAACATTTAAATAGAGCTGGTATAACCCATGGAGGATATATAGCCTCAATTATAGATGCAGGTGCAGGAACGGGAGCTCATAGAGTTACAAATAATAAAGTATGTGTAACAATTTCATTAGATATAAAATTTATAGATTCAACCAAATTAGGTGATGAAATTATAGGAAATGTTTATATACAAAAAGTTACTAGGTCTTTAGTTTTTTTGGTTTGTAAACTAAAAAGTAATAAAAAAATAATTGCTACTGCTTCAGGAGTCTGGAAAAAAACAAATAAAGAATTTGCTTAATTTGGTTTTCTTCTAAAATTTAAATATCCAAAAATTGCAAACAAAATAAAAGCAATTGGGTAAACATAATTTTTGCTTGGTCTATCTAGATTTTCTACTTTTAACTCAGTAATAGAGTCGTCAATTTCAAAACCAGATTTTTTTGCCAAACCATTCCATTTTAAATTATCAACTATAATTTGATTATCTTTTTTGATTAAAGTTAGCCCATATTTTTCCAAATTAAATTTTTGGTCAAATGTATTTTTATTTATTACAAACAATTTATACCTTTCGCCATATTCACTAAATCGAGTAATTTTTATATGAACATCTCTACTTTTTTCTAACTTAACTAAGTTAATTTTATTTAAATCTTTATATTCAAATTTAGGATAAAATTTATTTAAAATAAATTCTGGAGATAAAAAAGAAATTGATACAACTAAAAAAATAATAGTTTCGTACCATCTGAGTTTATTGAAAAACCATCCTTGTGTAGCTGATGTGAAAATTAATATTCCTATTAAAGAAGTCACAATTACTAGTAACGCATGCCAAATATTTTCAATTCCTATTAATAAAATCTCGTGGTTGAATAAAAAAACAATTGGGAGAATACCAGTTCTTAAACTATACCAGAATGCCTGTACTCCAGTTCTAAGAGGATCTCCTCCTGAAATGCCTGCAGCTGCGTATGATGCTAGTCCAACGGGTGGTGTTACATCTGCCATCAAGCCAAAATAAAATACAAACAAATGAACTGCTATAATTGGAAAAATAAATCCAGATGCGTTACCTACATCAACTAAAACCATTGACATAAGTGATGCAACAACTACATAATTTGCCGTAGTTGGAAGTCCCATACCAAGCAATAAACATAGAATTATAGTTAATAATATTAGAATTATGACATTATCTTTTGCAACAGACTCTATAACAATAATTAAATTTGTACTTAATCCTGTTGAGCCTACAGCTCCTACAATAACTCCTGCTGTTGCAATTGCAATACCAACTGCCACCATGTTTATAGCGCCTTTTTCAAAACCTACGACTGTTTGATTAAACCAAGTTTTTAATCCATCTCTAAAATTTGATTGTTTAATTAATATGTTTATTAAATTTACAGAAATTAATGCAATAGTTGCATAGAATATTGAATATGAAGCAGTAAGTCTTAGATAAACTAGCAAATAAATCAAAACAAAAATCGGAATTAAAAAATGTAAACCTGAAAGAAAAGTTTTTTTTAAATTTGGTACTTCCTTTTCATCCATTCCTTTTAGATTTAATTTTAATGCCTCTAGGTGTGAAATATAAAACAATGCAATGTAAGATATCACTGCTGGTAAAAATGCGTGTTTAACTACCTCGAAGTATGTGACTCCTATAAAACTTGCCATAACAAAAGCTGCTGCTCCCATTACTGGAGGCATTATTTGCCCATTAACCGAAGAAGAGACTTCAATTGCTCCTGCTTTTTCTTTTGAAAAGCCAGTTTTTTTCATTATCGGGATTGTAAAAGTGCCTGTGGTAACTGTATTCGCTACCGATGAGCCTGATATCATGCCTGTCATTCCTGATCCTAAAATTGCTGCTTTAGCTGGGCCACCTCTCATTTTTCCTACCATAGCAAAAGCTAAATCTAAAAAATATTGACCTCCTCCAGCAGTTTCTAGAAGCGCACCAAACAAAACAAACAAAAATATAAAATCAACAGAAACACCTATTGGAATTCCAAATATTGCTTCTTGATCAAACCATTGAAATCCTACTAATCTCTTTAAAGAAAGACCTCCATGTGAAATCATTTCTGGTGCATATTTTCCAAAATAAGAGAATAGCAAGAAACAGACTGCAATAATAACTAAAGGTATTCCAATTACCCTTCTAGTTGCTTCAAGTAGAATTAAAATTCCACATATTCCAATAATTAATTCTATTGGAAGAATAAAATTTTCACCTAAATTAATTTTTAATAGAATGCCTCCTCTATCTACTAATTGATCATAAAAAAAATAAATATAAAGACAGCAAAAAGTTCCTACTATACTTATAAAAATATCAAATATTGAAATTTTTTTGGATTTGGAAAAAGGAAATATTAGAAAAGCTAATAATAATGCAAATCCTAAATGAATAGCTCTAGCGGGTAAACCTTTAAACATTCCAATATTAAACCAAAAAGGAAAGGGGGATGCATACCATAATTGAAATAAAGACCAAATTATTGCTATAGCAGCAACAATTTTTAAATGAAGACCTCCAAGATTCCTAGTAGGTGATAAATCTTCGTGAATTTTACTTTCAATTTTTGTATCTATATCTTTATTCATTTATATATAAGATGATACTTTACTACAAAAAAAAGGCCCAATAAATATATTGGGCCTTTTAAATTAAATTAAGTATTTGGATTACATTAACCCAGCTTCTTTATAGTATTTAACTGCACCTGGATGTAATGGAGCAGATAAACCATCAGCTATCATATTTTTCTTTTCTAATGGTCCAAAAGCAGGATGTTGTTTTCTAAAATCATCAAAGTTTTCAAAAACAGCTTTTGTAACTAAATAAACAAGCTCTTCAGGAACATCGGCACTTGTAACAACTGTAGCTTTTACACCAAAAGTTGTAACATCTTTCTTTTGTCCTGTGTAAGTTCCTTTAGGTATTGTTGCTGCAGCATAATAATCTGCACCATCAATAAGACCTTGAACTGGTCCACCTACTAAATTAATTGGTAAAGCTTTAGCCCCACAAGTTGCTGCTTGTTCCATAGCTCCATTTGGAAATCCAACTGAATAACCAAAAGCATCTATTTTTCCATCACAAAGTGCTTTAACTTGCTCAGATGATGTTAATTCAGTTACTGATTTAAAATAACTATTACTAACACCCATTGCTTTCATAAGCTCTTCCATAGTTCCTCTTTGACCTGAACCTGGATTACCTATATTAACAACTTTTCCTTCAAGTCCTTTAAAGTCTTTTACTCTAGCTTTTTTTCTAGCCCAAATTTGGAAAGGTTCATTATGAACTGAAAAAACAGCTCTTAAATTACCAAATTTTTTTCCTTCCCATTTGCTTGAACCATTATAAGCATGAAACTGCCAGTCTGATTGTGCTACACCAAATTGAAACTCACCATCTTTTATTTGGCCAATGTTATAATTAGACCCTCCAGTTGAAGGCGCTGTACATCTATATGCTTTATCAGTTGCACCTTTTTTTCTTCCATGTTCCGCACTAGTCGCATATTTATGCAACATTTTGCAAATAGCATTTCCAGTTTGAAAGTATACGCCAGTCGGTCCACCGGTTCCTATCGTGAAAAACTCTGCAGATTTTGCAACTGTAGAAAAAGACAACGTAGCTACAAAAAGCAATAGAGCGCTCGATAAGGAAGTAATTATTTTTCTCATATTATTTCTCCTCTACTATTATTATTTAGAACAATTCTAATCAAAACTTTGTGGTCGAGTCTATAAAAAAATTAAGTTGATTCAACCCAGGCTTTTAATCTTTTTGTGCCTTCTACTATTTTTGGTGCAAATTCATTTAATAAATTGTCATCTATACTTAAATTTTTAGGAATATTTTTCATAAATTCATCACCATTAAAATCAGTAAAACTTATTCTTGCATACATTTTTTTTTCTGAAAAACCAAAGTCTGATCCTGGTAGTGCTGCAACCCCAGCTTTGTTCAACATATCTTTACACATATCTTCAGAAGTTTTGAATTTTTTATCCATAAATTCTGGCATTAAATAAAAACCCCCTTGTGGTTTGCTAATTAAAACTTTATTTGATCTTAAATTTTCATAAACATAATTCCCTACACTTTTTAAAATATTTTTTGAAATATTTAAGTATTCTGTATGATCATTTTTAAAAGCAGCAATTGCAGCATATTGTATTGGTGCACTAACAGATGTAAAAGTTTCGCTAGCTAAAACTTTTAAAGATTCTCTTAATTTAATAAATTGGTTTGGTATAACAAAATATCCCAGTCTCCATCCGCCTGCACCACACCATTTGCTTAATCCATTGCTGACGATTGTTTGGTCAGGACAAAAATCAGATATAGATTGAAAATCTGATTCAAAGGTCAAATCAGAATAGATTTCATCTGATAGTACTAAAATTTTATACTTTTTCACAACTTCACTTATTTCTTGAAGGTTTTTACAAACAAGTCCACATGGATTATTTGGAGAATTTAAAAAAAGTAAATAATTTTTATTTTTATTTTTTGAAACAATATTTTCTATACTTTCTGCAGATGGAAACCAATTTCTTTCTCTAGAAGTTTCAATAAAATGATATTTATTTCTTCCTAAAATTGCTTGAGGTTTATATGAAACCCAACTTGGGGCTGGCAATAATACTTCGCCATCAAAAAGTATATGCAATAAAAACATGAGTTCTTTTGATCCTGGTCCAATAATAATATTAGACTCATCATATTTATTTTGTTTTTTTTTTGATTCAAACTGAGCAATTGCATTTCTTAATTCTGGGAGTCCTTGCATTGGAAGATACTTGTTATGATGAGCATTTTTTTTTAGTTCCAAAATTACATCTTCTGGAACTTTAAAAGGAGATTGTCCAAACCCAAATTTAAATATTTCTTTTCCTTGTAATTCAAGGTCTTTGGATAACTCGTTAATTCTTAGAGTTGATGAAGGTTTTAAATTTTTTACTATTTCTTTAATCATTTAATTTTTTAATTCGCTCAAATCTTTATATTCCTTAAGTACTTCTGGATTTGCTAAAGCCTGAATATTTTTTATTTTATTTCCTTCAATTATATTTTTCACAGCTAATTCTACAATCTTTCCATTTTTTGTTCTAGGAATATCAGAAACTTTTATAATTTTTGATGGAACGTGCCGTGGTGAAGCATTTAATCTTATAGCTTTTTTTATTTTTTCTATTAAATAATCACTCAATTCAAATTTTTTATCAATTACAACAAATAAAATAATTCTAATATCGTTATCCCAATTTTGCCCTACAACTATAGACTCTTTAATTTCGTCAAATTTTTCAACTACAGAATAAATTTCAGATGTTCCCAATCTAACTCCTCCAGGATTTAATGTTGCATCCGAACGTCCATAAATTATGTATCCTCCATTATCTTTTCTTTCAGCATAATCGCCATGATGCCAAACTCCTTTAAACTTTTGAAAATATGCTTTTTTGTACTTAATATTATTTTTATCATTCCAGAACTTTTTTGGCATTGATGGAAATGCATTTTTGCAAATTAACTCTCCTTTTCTATTTTTAATTTTTTTTCCATAAATATTATAAACTCCAACATCCATTCCAAGACCATTATTTTGAATTTGTCCATTAATTACTGGACTATAAATATTTCCAAGCACAAAACATGAAACGATATCTGTTCCTCCTGAAATCGATGAAAGGTGTAAATTTTTTTTAATTTTTTTATATATATAATTGAAACAATCTTTTGATAAAGGAGATCCAGTTGAGCAAATAGTTTTTAATTTTTGTAATTTATATTTTGACTTGATATTAATATTTAATTTTCTCAATGAGTCTAAATATTTAGCACTTACCCCAAAAAGACTAATTTTTTCTTTTTCAGCTATTCTTATTAATAAATCTTTTTCCTTATACATAGGAAAACCATCAAATAATACTATTGAAGCTTGAGATGCTAAAGCACTAACTAACCAATTCCACATCATCCAACCACAAGTGGTGAAATAAAAAACATTATCTTTTGGCTTTATTTCGCAATGTAATTGATGTTCTTTCAAATGTTGAAGTAAAACACCGCCAGCTATATGGCATATACATTTTGGCTTTCCAGTTGTTCCACTTGAATACAAAATTGCTAATTCATGATCAAAATCAAACTTGTTAAATAAAATTTTTATTGGTTTAATTTTATAAATTTCATTCCAAAAATAATATTTAATATTTTTAATCTTTTTGAATTTTAGATATTTTTTGCCAGGATAGTTTACTATTATAACTTTATTAATTGATTTAATTTTTTTTAAAATTATCGGTAATCTTTCAATTATATTTATCTCCTTTCCATTATAATAGTACCTGTCAGAAATAATTAAAACTTTAGGTTTGATTTGAGCAAACCTTTCGATTACGCCATTTGCACCAAAATCTGGAGAACAAGAAGACCATATCGCCCCTAAAGAAGCTGTTGCTAAAAAACTTTCTACTGTCTCTGTAATATTTGGTAAATATGCAGCAATCCTATCTCCTTTTTTTATATTTAATTTTTTAAATAGATTTATTAGTTTACTTACGTTTTCATTTAATTCTTTCCATGTTCTAATATTTTTATAACCGTTTTCACTTATAAATGTAATTGCTTTTGAATTTTCATTTTTTGAAAGTAGGTTTTCAGCAAAATTTATTTTTGAATTAATAAAAAATTTATTTTTAATAAGTTCTTTTTGAAATAAAAATTTATTTGTTTTAATACCTTTTACTTTGCAAAAATCCCATATTGAGGACCAAAAAAATTTTTTATTTTTTATAGTCCATTCAAGTAATTTTGAGTAATTTTTTGTAACTTTATAATTTGACCTTTTAGACAAAAACTTTTCAAATCTGTATAAATTAGAGTTTTTCTTTAAATTACTTGACGCTTCCCATAATTTTTTATTCATAAATAAAATATATTGAATTATTTGATTTTATGTTACTGTTCTTCTTACAAAAATACCAAATGAGAACTTTTTACTTAATGATTCGGACTAGTTTTAGACTATCTTTGTTCTTTTAGCACAACAACATATAGTAGAAAAAAAAAACAATATACCAAAGATAGAAATGACAAAAAATAAAATAACAGCAGTTTTGGGTCCCACAAATACTGGAAAAACTTATCAGGCAATCGAGAGGATGCTATCTTTTCAATCTGGCATGATTGGGTTTCCACTTAGGTTACTTGCAAGAGAAGTTTACGATAAAGTCATTAAAAAAGTTGATGTTAGCAAAGTTGCATTGATAACTGGTGAAGAAAAAATTATTCCTTCAAATGCGAAGTATTATCTTTGTACTGTGGAGTCAATGCCATTAGATAAAAATTTAGAGTTTGTTGGTATTGATGAAATTCAAATGTGTTCTGATCATGAGAGAGGACATATATTTACAGACAGATTATTAAATCTTAGAGGTGAAAAACTAACAATGTTTATGGGCTCTAATACAATAAAAAATATTATATCTAAACTTGATGGTGATTTAGAATTTATTAATAAAGAAAGACTTTCAAAACTAACTTACAGTGGGCATAAAAAAATTTCTAGAATTGAAAGAAAAAGTGCAATTATAGCTTTTTCTAATGAGGAAGTTTATGCAATTGCGGAGTTAATAAGAAGACAAAAGGGTGGTGCTGCAATAGTAATGGGTTCATTAAGCCCAAAAACAAGAAATTCTCAAGTAGATTTATATCAGTCAGGTGATGTGGATTATCTAGTAGCAACTGATGCTATAGGAATGGGTATAAACATGGATTTAGATAACGTATATTTTTCTAACTTAAAAAAATTTGATGGAAAAAAATTAAGAAAACTTAACATATCAGAAATAGGACAAATATCAGGTAGAGCTGGAAGGTATTTAAATGATGGTTGCTTTGGTATAACTGGAGATTGCAAAGAAATTAGTTCGGATGAGGTAGATTTACTTGAGGGCCATAAGTTTGATGAAATTAAAACAATTTTTTGGAGAAATACTAATATTAATTTTTTAAATGTAAAAAATTTAATCAAATCTTTGGAAGAAAAACCAAATGAGGAATGGTTAAGACGAATTCATGAATGTGAGGATGAAAAAGTTTTAAAATTATTTTTAAAAGGCGAAATAAATTCAGGATTAAAATATGATGAAAACCAACTAAGACTATTATGGGAATGTTGTCAAATTCCAGATTTTGTAAAAAAAACATATGGTCATCACATAGAAATAGTAACTAAAGTATTTAATTTTTTAAATAAAAAAAATGGTAAAATTCCGAGTCAATATATGAAACAACAATTATCATTGCTGAATAAAATGGATGGAAATTTGGATTCTATTTCTAACAGAATTGCAAATGTTAGAACCTGGTCTTATGTTTCAAATAAGTCAAATTGGGTTGAAAATCAAGATTATTGGATTGAAAGAACAAAATCTTTAGAAGATAAGTTGTCTGATCGTTTGCATGAAGAGCTTACCAAAAGTTTTATTGATAAAAGAGCCAGCGTACTTGCAAGAGGCTTAAAACAAGACATTAACTTTGAAACAAAAATTTTAGATAATGAAAGGGTAATGATAAATAATCAATTCATTGGTCAATTAAAAGGGTTAAAACTAGATTTAGATTTTAAAGTTGGTGCATTAGACACTGACATTAAGTCTCTTAAAAAGGCAGCAAGACAGAATGTGGGTCCTGAAATATTAAATAGAATTCAACAAATTATAAAAACCGGTTTAATAGAATTAAAGGATGATTTTAAAGTTTATTGGGGAAAATTTCCAATAGCAAAGCTTTCACCTGGTAAAAATTATTTAAATCCAGATATCAATTTAATTGTTGATGATATGGTAGAAAGTAAAGATCAAACTAAACTTTCAAATTATATTTTAGATTGGATAAATAAAAAGATTCAAGAGGATCTAAAAAGTTTGATTGATTTAAAAAATATTGATTTATCAAATCCTACCATAAGAGCCTTATCTTACCAACTATATGAAAATAATGGTGTGCTTAAAAGGGAAAAGATAGTTGAATACTTAAATAAACTTGGTCAAGAGGAAAGAAAAATTTTAAGAAAAATTGGAGTAAAATTTGGAAGATATCATATATTTTTATTTAAACTCTTTAAACCTAGTGCAGTATCACTAAGAATTGCTTTATGGAAAAACTTTCATCAAAAATATTTTAATCTTAAACCACCTAAATTTGGTTTAAATTTTTTAGAAAATACATCTTCAAATAATCAAAATTTCATGTTGCTTTGTGGATTTGAAAAATTCGGTAATTATTTTGTAAGGATAGATATTCTTGAAAGATTATTTATCATGATTATGAATTCGAATAATGAAAATAAAAATGAAATAAAGCTAACTCCTGAAATGCTAAATTTATTGGGTTGTAGTAAGGAAAATTTTTTAAAATTAATTGAAAAAATGAATTATAAATCATTTGAGAAAAAAGAAAATATATACTTTAAGTATATAAGATCAAAAAATATAAAGAAAAATTTTGAATTTAATAATAAAAGAGATAATCCTTTTAATGTTTTAAAACATATAGATTTTAAATAATGTTTAATTTTTTAAAAGAAAAGAAAACTGATAATAATAATTCAGAGCTAGATATAGCCGCATTACTAGTACATGCAGCTAAAATAGATGAAAACTATACTACAAAAGAGAAAGACATTATAAAAAAAACACTTGAAGAATTGGGTTCAAATACTGAAGATTTAGATAAAATTTTAATTTCTGCAGAAAAAATAGAGTCAGATTCTAATCAAATTTTAAATTTTACGCGAAAAATTAAAAGTGTTGATAAAAATATTAAGATTAAAATATTTGAATCCTTGCTAAAAATAATCTATTCAGATGGACAATCTGATATGTACGAAGCAAATTTAATAAGAAGACTGGCTGGTCTATTATATTTAGATAATAAATTAATTGGAGATTTAAAAAATAAAATAAAGTCTGACATAAACAAATGACCTATTTAGTTAACGAAAAATGTATTAAATGTAAATTAATGGATTGTGTAGAGGTTTGCCCAGTCGATTGTTTTTATGAGGGAAAAAATATGCTTGTAATTAAACCAGATGAGTGTATAGATTGTGGCGTCTGCGAACCAGAGTGTCCAATCGATGCCATTGTTCCGGACACAGAAAATGGTAGCGATAAATGGCTAGAAATAAACACAAAATATTCGGAAATCTGGCCAAATATTTCAGCGAAAAAAGAACCTCCATTAGATAACGAAAAATTTAAAAATGAAGAAAATAAATTTGAAAAATATTTTAAAGAAAACCTACCAAAATAATTAAAAATAAAAAAGAGACTTCTGTAGAGGAAAATAAAACAGATTCAGCAAGAATATCTAAATCTAACGAACAAAAGCCAGAAATAAAAAAAATTAAAACTCAAGCTACTGAAAAACGTAATTATAAAATTAAAGATTATGTTGTATATCCAAAACATGGCGTCGGACAGATAACTGAATTTAAAAAAATAAATATTGGTGGAATTGATGTGGAGACTTATGTATTAAAATTCGAAAAAGATAAAGCTAGCGGAATGGTTCCAGTCAATAAACAATCAAATTTAAGACCGCTTGCTTCAATTAATCAAGTCAATAAATGTATTAGTATATTAAAAAGTAAACCAAAAATTAAAAGATCTATGTGGAGCAGGAGAGCTCAAGAGTACGAAAATAAAATTTCTTCAGGTAAAATATATGAGTTAGCTGAGGTCGTTAGAGATTTAAACAAAGGTGAAGATTTAATGATAGATCAATCTTACAGTGAAAGACAATTATTTGAAAAAGCATATGATAGAATATTGACTGAATTTCAAATAGTTATGGATTTACCTTTAGAGGATGCACAGAAAAAACTAGATAAAGCTCTTAAAAGAAACTTGGAAAGCCAAATTGCAAAACCTGTAACAACTTCTCCAGAAAAAATTGCGGAAAATACTCAAGAATTAGAATAAAAAAAAACGCTTCTCACAACAAATGTCATGAGAAGCGTAATATTTAAAAAAAAGAAATCTAAACTATCTTCTTCTTCTTCTTTTTTTAGCTTTTTTAGCTTTCTTTTTTCCTTTAGCTTTTTTTCTTCTTTTAGCCATCTTTAGCTCCCTTTTTAATTTCGAATCATTGTGATTCGATTGTTTTCTTATTTTTATTTTTTTTGAATGGTTATGTCAAATATTTAATTTAGTTTATTATTTTAATTAAAAAAATATTTTAAAAAAAAAATAATACTATTAAAAAAGTAAGATAAACTGCGAATAATAATTGATTTTAAATTTAATTTTAAATTATTTTTTAATACAAACTTTCAAAATTTATTTTATATTTTTGAATAATTTTATATCTTTTTAACTTTAAAGTTGGTGTTAACATTCCATTTTCAATTGAAAATTTATCTTTAATCGTAAAAAATTTTTTAATATTTTCTATTTTTGAAAGTTTTTTATTTATTTTATTTATTTGATCTTTAATTTCTTCTTCTGAATGTATTTTATTTTCATTACTTAAAACTAATAATGCTACTAAATATGGTTTATTATCTCCGTAGACAACAGCCTGTTCTATAATTTCAGAATTAACTAATTCATTTTCAATCTTTATTGGAGAAATATTATCTCCACCTGGAGTAATTAAAATATCTTTTTTTCTATCAGTAATTTTTAAATAATTGTTTTCAAACGTACCTATGTCCCCCGTATGTAGCCAACCATTTATTAAAACTTTATCTGTTTCATCTTGATTATTCCAATAGCCCAACATTACATTTTCACCTTTTACAAGTATCTCACCATCCTCAGCAATTTTTACTTCGTTTCCCTTAAATGGAGGCCCAACTGTTTCTACTCTAATATCGTCTATAGGGTTACAGCTTACAACTGGTGAAGTTTCTGTTAAACCATACCCCTGTAAAGTTGGCAGCCCTATGGCATTTAAAAATAATCCTACTTCTCTATCTAAAGCTCCACCTCCTGAAACAAAAGTTTTTAATGATCCGCCGAATTGAGCCTTAATTTTTTTTCTTATAATTTTGTCTAAAATTTTATCTTGAATTTTTTCAAAAATATCTAATGGTTCTTTTTTGATTTTTTTAAGACCCAGATTTACCATTTTTTGAATCAGTTTTCTTTTGATTCCTGTTGCTTTATTAAAACTAGAATTAATTTTCTGGTATAAATTTTGATAAAATCTTGGAACTGCAGTCATAATCTGTGGACTGCAGTCATTCATATTTTTAATTAATTTTTCAATACTCTCAGCATAATATATTCTAGCCCTTACACTAATTTGTACAAATTGTACTGTATGCTCGTATGAATGGGATAACGGCAACCAAGTTAAAAATCTAGTCTCGTTATTTAAAATTAAAGGTTTAAGAATATCAATTGCACCTTCGCAATTGTTTAAAATTCCTCCATGACTTAATATTACTCCCTTGGGATTTCCTTGTGTGCCAGATGTATAAATTATACAAGCTGGATCTTTTCTATAAATTTTTAATTTAGAAATACTTTCATTTTCATTTTTAAGATCAAAAAATAGATTATGAATATTAGTATACTCATTTTCATTTGCTTGCTCTAACTTTTCAAAAGAGAAAATTTTTTTTATAAAATTTTTATTTTTAATTATATTTTTTACTTTATTAAATTGTTCTGAGTTTGAAACAAAAACTACTGATGGTTTACAATCATTTATAATATATTCGTAATCTCTCTCAGCATATGTCGTATATGCTGGAACAGTTATTGATTTTGATAACATTATTGAAAGATCTGAAATAAACCACTCTGGTCTATTTTCTGAAATTAATAGACATCTATCACCTTTATCTACATATTTTTTTAATTCATTGCTTAATTTAATTATTGATAGATATGTTCTTTGCCAACTGTAATTTTCTTTCGGATCTTTTAAAGATGACAACAAAAAAATTTTTTTATTTTTTTGTTCGTCATAATTATAAAAAAATAATTCAAGTAAGTTATTTAAATTTCCTAATTTCATAAAATTATTGGTGGGCAAAGAGAGACTCGAACTCTCACAGTATTACTACCATTGGATTTTGAGTCCAACGCGTCTACCAGTTCCGCCATTCGCCCTAGGTTCATTGCTATATTTAATTTATAAAATAATAGTATAAGAAGAATTATTGTATTAAAAGATAATATGTTTAAAGAACTTTATTTAAAAACAATAAAATTAGCGGGCCATAAAAGTTCTAAAGTTTTTCTTGGTATAATTTCATTTATAGAGAGTTTTATTTTTCCAATTCCCCCAGATGTTCTAATTATACCTATGACTATTGCGAGACGAAATGAATGGTTCAAAATTGCTCTTGTCGCTACTATAGCATCAGCATTAGGAGCTTGTTTAGGATATTTTATCGGCTATGTTTTTTTTAACGAAATAGGAATAAAGATTTTTGAATTTTATGGAGTAGATCCATCTTTTTGGAAAAGTAAAGTTTCTTCTGAGGGTGGAACAATAGCGTGGATAACTCTTTTAGCTATTGCTGGATTTACTCCTGTTCCTTTTAAGTTGTTAACTATTACAAGTGGGTTTGTTCAATTTAATATAGTTTATTTTATAATAATTTCTATTCTAACCAGAGGATCTAGATTTTTTATTATTGCTTTTTTGATTGGAAATTTTGGTTCTGCTATGAAAAAAATTATTGAAAAAAAACTTTTTACTGTATCAATAATTTTTGCAATAATAGTTATAATCATAGCATATTTTGTTTACAAATTTTTATTAAATTTCACCTATTAAATCATGGAAAAACTAATAGTAAAAAAAAATATTTATTTATTAGTCTTTATTATTTCACTATTATCAATTTTAAGTGCAATATATATTGAATATATTTTAGGAGAAAAACCTTGCTTGCTATGTATTTATCAAAGGATACCTTATCTAGCTTCAATTTTTATTTGTTTTTTAGGTTATTATAATAATAAAAGTTTTTTTTTAATATATTGTCTCTTTTTTATTTTTTTAATTAGTATAACTTTATCAGGCTATCATTTGGGAATAGAAAATAATATTTTTAAAGAACTTCCAGGTTGTTCAAATGAAAATATTAATTTAATTGATAAAGAAGAATTGTTAAAATCACTTGAATTTTCTAGACCTAATTGTAAGGACATAAGTTTTAAATTACTTGGTTTGTCCCTTGCGGCAATTAATTTAATTATATCAGTTTTTATTTCTGTATTAATACTAATATTATTAAAAAATGAAAAAAACAGATAAAAACAAACTAGAAGAGTTTATTAGAGTAGACCATGCGGGTGAAAGAGGTGCTATTAAGATTTATGAAGGACAATTGCTAGCTTTAAACACTATTAAAAAAAATGATAGTTTGAGAAAAAAAATTCAAGAAATGAAAATTCATGAAATAGAACATGCTGATTTTTTTGAAAAAGAGATAAAAAAACGAAATATAGAACCTACAAAATTATTACCACTATGGGATTTATTAGGTATGGGACTAGGATTTGGTTCTGCAATTTTAGGAGATAAAGCTGCAATGTTGTGTACTGCATCTGTTGAAGAAGTAATAGATAAACACTATCAAAATCAAATAAATCAGATAGAAGATGATGAAAAATTTCTTAAAAATAAAATAATAAAATTTAGAGAAGATGAACTTCATCATAAAGATATAGCTTATAAAAATGGTGCTACAAAAAAAGGTATTTATTCTATTTTAGATAAAATAATTAAAACTGGATCAAAAATAGCTATAAATATTTCTGAAAAAATATAATTATTAAGGTTCTAGTTCCACATCCCAATAGAGGTGGTCAATCCATGTTTTATGTAAAAAATTAGGTGGGAAATTTTTTCCATTTTTATGTAAGTCTTCCGTAGTTGGCTGATAAGGTTTTTGATATAAAGCCATTCCTGACTGGTTTAGCAACCTTCCACCTTTTTTTACATTACAGTTAGAACAAGCTGTTACAACATTATCCCAATCAGTTTTTCCTCCTTTAGATCTAGGTAATAAATGATCAAATGTTAATTCTTTTTTACTTCCACAATATTGACAAGAAAATTTATCTCTTAAAAAAACATTAAATCTTGTAAAATTTGGATTTGATAAAGGTCTAATATAACTTTTTAAAGCTATTACACTTGGAAGTTTCATGCTAAATGAAGGGCTGCTGACAACTCTATCATAGTAATTTACAATATTTACTCGATCTAAAAAAACAGATTTTATGGAATCTTGCCAGCTCCAAAGTGACAAAGGATAATAGCTTAGCGGTCTGTAATCAGCGTTCAAGACAAGTGCTGGACATTTTTCTAAGGATATTTTTCTATTTATAGTTTTCATCATAATTAGACTAACTTATATAAATTTATATATCAATATCACAAATTAAACATTAATAAATTATTAAATTATTAAGTTTTTTTTAATAAAACTTAATGCATGACTTGATGCTTCGATAGGTATGTGATGCTCACAATTTTTTATAATTTTTGTTTCAATATTAACATTATTTCTAATCATAAAATCTTTTGCTTCTAAAAGAAAATTTACAGGTACAATTGTGTCCAAATCACCATGTATTAAAAGCATATTTGTTTTTGATATAATTCTATTAACTAAGTTTTCTTTGTTAATAATTTTACCAGAAAAACCAACTATAGAATTAAATTTCTCTTTAGAAGTTAAACCAATATTTATTGACATCATACTTCCTTGGCTAAATCCTGTTAAACAAATTTTATTATTAGTCAAATTAAATTTTTGTTTTACTTCATCAATATAAAATTTTAATTTTTCTTCTCCTTTTAATGATTCTTTTAAAATATAATTTGGATCATCTACAGATAGATCAAACCATTGAAATCCAACAGGATTAACTTTGCATATTTCATGACCATTGGGACATAAAAAAATTGTATTGGGAAGAAATCTTTTCCAATTTAATGATAAAGCGCTAATATCGTTACCATCGCCACCGTATCCATGTAATAAAATAATTGCATATTTAATTTCTTGATTTTTTTCTGGTGAAATTGCTATTGTATCTAATGAAAATTTCATTTTAATTGTCTCTGTTCATAACTTAGCAACCATTCAATAAATTGATCATCACTAAAATCTATAGCACCTATTATTCTTGCAAATTCATCTCCATTTTTATTAAATAAAATTGAAGTGGGCAATCCTCTTAATGAGAATTTTTTTGGTAAATTAACAGTTTCATCAAAAAAAATTTCAAGATTATCAATATTTAGTTTATCAAAAAATATAACTGATTTTGAAACTCCCTCTTGTCCTACATTAATTGGGATAATTTTTAAACTTTTAAATTTTTTGTTTGCCTGTAATTTATTTAAAGAAGGCATCTCGTCTAAACAAGGTTTACACCAAGTTGCCCAAAAATTTATTATTGTTAGTGAATTATTATAATCACTTAAATTAACAACATTATTTTCAATGTTTCTAAATGTTATATTTTCGACCTTTTTGGGCTTATCATATATTAACAGATTTTTTATATTTGGTTGTTTTATTGCATAAGATAAATTTGTTGATATTAAATATATAAAAATCGAAATAAATTTAATTGTTAATAATTTCATTCTAAAATGTATAATTACATATCATGAAGCAAAATAAAAACAATATACCAGTCTGGAATGTAAGAATTTCTAAAAACGGTTCTACAGTTTTTCAGAAAGTAGGAAGTTCAATAAATATAGATAGAAGACTTTATAAAGAGGACATTCAAGTATCTATCGTGCACACAGAAATGTTGTTTAAGCAGAAAATTATTTCATTTAAAGTAAAAAATAAAATTATATGGGGTCTAAATAAAATTAAAAATGAAATAATTAAAAAAAAATTTAATTTTAGTACAATTCATGAAGATATACATATGAATATAGAAAAAAGATTATTTGAAATAATTGGTGATGATGCAGGTTTTGTTCATACAGGTAGATCTAGAAATGACCAGGTAATTACTGACCTAAAGTTATGGTTACAATCTTCAACTAAAGAGATTAACAATCTTTTGATCAGCATAATGAAGTCAATTCTTAAAATTTCTGAAGATAATATTAAAACTATTATGCCTGGATTTACCCATCTAAAAAATGCACAGCCAATTTCTTTTGCACATTATTTACTTGCTTACATTGAAATGTTTAAAAGAGATAAAAATAGATTTACTCATAATTTGATTACTTTATCAGAAAATCCTTTGGGTAGTGCTGCTCTAAGTGGAACCTCATTTAATATTGATAGAAACTATACTACAAAAAAATTGAAATTTTCTAAACCAACTGACAATTCTATTGATGCAGTTTCTGATAGAGATTTTGTAATAGATTTTTTATACTCAGTATCCGTTTGTTCTTTACATATATCCAGGTTTGCTGAGGATTTTATTATATGGAACTCTGATGCATTTAAACTAATTAAACTTAATGACAAAATAGTTACTGGATCTTCCATAATGCCACAAAAAAAAAATCCTGATCCATTAGAATTTCTAAGAGGAAAAACAGGTAGTGCTTATGGAAATTTAATTTCTATGTTAACAATTCTTAAAGGTTTGCCATTATCTTATTTTAAAGACTTACAAGATGACAAAGAATTAGTTTTTAAATCATATGATCAGATTAAATATTCATTACAAATTTTAAATGAGATATTAAAAAATTTTTCTGTAGATAAGAAAAGAATGTATGAATTTGCTGGTGAAGGATATACAACTGCAACAGATTTAGCAGATTATATTGTAAAAGATTTAAAAATATCCTTTAGAAGAGCATATGAAATTACTTCAAGTATTGTGAACTATGCAGAAAAAAATAAAAAGAGACTTAGTGACTTAAGCATTAATGATATTAAAAAAATAGAACCAAGATTAAAAGACGAAGTAATTGAAATATTTGATTTGAAAAACTCCATTAAATCAAAAAAATCATATGGAGGTACAGCTTTTGAAAACATCAAGAAAATGATAAAGAAATATAAAAAAGAGATAAAATGATCAAAAAATTAATAATACTATTATTTTGTTTTCTATTTTTTATATCCTGTGGAAAAAAAGGGGACCCTGTATATAAGGGCTCTAAAATAAATTTTGAAAAAAGCAAAATTGTTTAATGAATTATAAAAAAAACCATTTTTTTATTGAAAATATTTCTTCTGAAAAAATCGCAGAAAAATTTGCTACTCCTATTTATTGTTATTCATATAAAATACTTAAAACAAATATTAAAAATTTTAAAAGAAATTTTAAAACTATAAAACCCACGATTTGTTTTGCAGTAAAATCAAATACAAATTTAAATTTATTAAGGGAAATTAAAAAATTTGGACTTGGTGCAGATGTTGTTTCAATGGGCGAAATGATGATAGCAAAAAAAGCTGGCATAAGTTCAAAAAAAATAGTTTTTTCTGGCGTGGGAAAAACTAAAAAAGAAATAAATTATGCTATAGAAAAAAATATATTACTAATTAATGCAGAGTCTAAAAGTGAGATTATTTTAATTGAAAAAATCGCAAAATATAAAAAAAAAAAAGTAAATATTGGAATTAGATTAAATCCAAACACCAATCCTAAAACATTAGATCAAATTTCTACAGGAAAGAAAGAAAATAAATTTGGTGTAAGTGAAAATACTTTTTTAGAGCTAGTAAATTATATTAAAAATTCTAGTTATCTAAACCTTAAATGTTTAAGCGTGCACATTGGTAGCCAAATACTTAGTCATAAACCATATGAAAAAATGTTAAAAGTTTTAGATAAAATAATAAAAAAATCTAATCATAATTTTGAATTTTTAGATTTAGGTGGTGGTATGGGAATACCATATGAAAATAAATTTAAAAAATTAAATTATAAAAAATATAGTTCAGCAATAAATAGATTATTAAAAAAACATAAATCAAAAATCATTTTTGAACCAGGAAGATCAATTGTTGGAAATGCAGGTTTCTTAATTACAAAAGTTCTTTATATTAAAGAGGCTCAAAATAAAAGTTTTGTTATTTTAGATGCCGGAATGAATGACATGATGAGACCAGCATTATATGGTGTTAAACATAAAATAGTCCCATCGATAAAAAGTAAAAACTATTCAAAAAAAACTTATGAATTTGTTGGTCCTATTTGTGAAACTACTGATAAATTTTCAACTTTATCTAAATTTCAAAAGTTGAATGAAAATGATATAATTATTATTTGTGATACGGGTGCATATGGAGTTTCTCTGAGTTCAAATTACAATGTTAGACCAAAACCCCCAGAATTACTTATCAAAGGATCAAAAATAAATGTTATTAAACGAAGAGAAAAGCTTGAAGATCTAATTTAGCTTTATTCAAATGATAAGACATTACTTATTTTCGTTTTTCTTTTTTTTAGGAATTATTTTAATTTCATTAGTTTTTCTTCCATCATTATTTTTACCTCAAAAAATTGTCATATTAGGTGGAAAAATTATGGGACATTGGTCTGCATTCTGCTTAAAAAAAATTTTATCAATAAATATAATTATAAAAGGAAAAGATAAAATAGATCCTAACAGCAAATTCTTTATTGCATCATCCCATCAGTCAATGTTTGAGACATTTTTTTTACAAACAATTTTTAATTCGCCAATATTTATTTTAAAAAAAGAATTATTAAACATCCCAATATTTGGGTGGTATTTAAAAAAAATTGGATCAATTTCTATAAATAGAAACAAAATATCTAAAGATAATCTTGGCTTTTTTGAAGAGATATCAAAAACAGTTAATCAATCAAATAGACCAATAATAATTTTTCCTCAAGGAACCAGGGTATCTCCGGAAGATAGAACCGAATTTAAGAAAGGTGCAGGTAGAATTTACGAAGAATTAAAAATTAAATGTATGCCTGTTGCCATAAGTTCAGGAAAAATATGGCCCAAACATGGGCTTAAAAAAACAAATTTAAATTTAACAGTATCTATTTTAGATCCAATAAACCCTGGATTGGAAAAAGATTTATTTATAAAAAATTTACAAGAAAAAATTTATTCAGAATTAGATAAAATAGATTAACCTTTCATTGGCATCACAACAAATATACTATCAAAATCTCCTGGGTCCTTTATTAGTGCTGGAGAGCCTGAATCTTTAAAATAAATTTCAATTTTCTCACCTTCTAACTGAGAAGCTATATCTATTAAATATCTAGAATTAAAACTTATATCAAGTTCATGATCAAATTTTACAGCTAAACTTTCTTTTCCATCTCCACTGTTAGTATTGTTTACTGAAAGATTAAGTATATCTTTTTGCAAATTAAATTTAACTCCATCTTTTTTATCTAGAGAAACAGATGCAACACGATCAACTGAGTCTAAAAATAACTTAAGATCAACATCTAATTTTTTTTTATTTTCTTTAGGGATCACCTGAACATAATTAGGAAACTTACCATCGATTAGCTTTGAAATTAAAATACTATTGTTCATTTCAAATTTAATTTTTGATTTAATATTTGATATTTTTACATCACCATCATAGTCCTCCAAAAGTGAACATAATTGAAAAATTGTTTTTTTAGGTAAAATTATTGGATAAAAATTAATTTTATCATTTAATCTTATTTTTGAAATTGACATTCTGTGGCTATCAGTTGCTGCCGCTGTTAGAAAAATTTTGTCATCAACTTGATTTAGATGTAAAAAAATTCCAGTTAAGTAGTGTCTAGTTTCGTCATTAGATATGGAAAACTTAGATTTATTTAAAAGTTTAAGTAATTTTTTTGAATTAATTGTAAACTCATTATCTGAAAAATTTTCATCTGAAAGTGGAAAATCTGCTGGGCTCATACAATTCAGGTTAAAAACAGATTTTTCTGACTCTAAATGAAGTTTATTTTCTCCAATATCAGAAAAATTTATTTTTTTTCCTGAAGAAAATTTTCTTACAATATCGTACATGATTGAAGATGATGTGGTTGTCTTACCTTCCTCCTCAATTTCTACATTTGAAATTTGATTTATAAATATTAAATCTAGATCTGTAGCTGTCAACTTTAGTTTGGAGTCTGCTACTTCCAAAAGCACATTTGATAAAATTGGCAATGTACTTCTTTTCTCTATAACTCCTTGGCAGTAATTTAAAGATTTTTGCAAATCTTGTTGATTTACATTAAATTTCATTCTCTTTATTGTATAAAATTTTATTTTTTAAATTATCAATATTAATATTTAATTCATTATCTTCTTTTCTTAATTTTTCTATAGTTTTAACTGAATGAATGACAGTTGTGTGGTCTCTATTTGAAAAAGCTCTACCTATTTCAGGCAAAGATTTTGAAGTAAGAAGTTTAGACAGATATATTGCAGTTTGTCTAGGTCTCACTAAATATCTAGATCTTCTTGAAGAAAGCATTTCATTTTTACTAATTTTGAAAAATTTACAAACTATTGTCTGAATTAAATCAATAGTTACTTTATTCTCTGAGAAATTAAGCAAGTCTTTTAAAATAACTTTTATTTCTGTTAAATTAGGTGTCTTATTATATATTTTTGAAAAAGAAATTATTCTATTTAACGATCCTACTAATTCTCTATTACTTGTTCTTACTTCAGTACTAATAAATTTTAAAATTTCATCTGAAATATTCACTTCATTTGAATATAATAATTTTAATTCTTCAACTTTATTTTTTAAAATTTTATATCTTAGATCAAAGTCAGAATTTTGAATATCTACAACTAGTCCTCCAGAAAACCTGGATTTTATTCTTTCCTGAATTCTTGACAATTTGTTTGGGGATCTATCGGCAGATAATATTATTTGCGAACCTTTATCAATTAAAGCATTAAATGTATGAAAAAATTCTTCTTGCATAGCTTCTTTGCCGTTCATGAATTGAATGTCATCTATAAGCAAAACATCAGTATTCCTAAAGTAATCTTTAAATTTTACCATTTCATTTGATTTTATTGATTTTACAAATTGGTACATAAACCTTTCGGCAGATATAAACATAACTTTATAATTTTTTTTAAGACTAAGACCAATTGCATTTAACAAATGAGTTTTACCCATTCCAATACCACCATATAAATATAACGGATTATATTGAGCTAAATCTTGTGAAACTTTCTTTGATGCTTCAAAAGCTAGCTTATTACTTTGACCTAAAATAAAATTATCAAAATTTTTATTTGGATCTATTCGATTATATTGAAGATAAGAATCTTTTAAAAAAGATATTTTTGGGGATGAATTTAAATTATTAAAAGTGTTATTTTTTTTAATAAATTTATCATCATCATAATTATCATCTTTTTTTTCCATTATGTTAAATTCAATCCTATTGATTTCTCTCTTGTTAAGTTTAACAATTTGTAATATTTGATCTAAATACCTAGAGGTAATCCAATCACGAATAAATCTTGTTGGAACTGAAATTAATATGTAGTTATTAAACTCCTCTATAAAATTAATTTTTTTTAGCCAACTTTCATATATATCCAGACCAAACTTTTCTTTCATTTCAGCCTGGATATTCTCCCAATTAATTTTCTTCTTGTGATACTCTTCTTTATTTTGAATTAAATTATTTTTCATGGAAGGTCTCCAATTAAATCTTATAGTAAGTTAATTCAATAAATTAATTTGTTTTTTAAAAAAAAAATAAAATCTCTAATTGAATAAATCTGTACGTGAATAATTACTAAATTATAAATTGAATCTTTTTATTTTTTTTTAAAAAGTAAAAATAATTTTACTAAATAAAAAATATTTAAATCTACATATGGTATGAAAAATAGAAATTAATTTATATTTAGTATAATTATTTTTTATTATTAAAAGTTGTAAAATAAAATATACAACTCGAGATTAACTCTTTAATTTAAGTGGATAATGATGTCTAGTATAAGTTGTTAAAGTGAGTTAATTTTTTTTGTTATCCTAGATATATTTCTAGATGCGTTTTGTTTTTTTATAATTCCTGTTTTTGCAACCCTCATTAACTCTGAGTTTAGTTTTGGTAAAAAAGATAAAGCATCCTTTTTATTTCTTTTATCTAGTAACAAATTCATTTGTTTTAGAGCATTTTTATATTTACTTCTTCTAGATCTATTTACTACAGTCTGCCTTAAAATTCTTCTTGTAGTTTTAATTGCTGATTTTGTGTTTGCCATGGCGCGACTATATAGCTTGCATGATCTTTTTGGTCAATAAAATAATTAATTTATTTTTGACAAATATTACATACATAGGTTGATCTTTTTGATATATTTAATTTAACTATTTTTTCTTTACAATTTTTAGAAGGACAGTTTTCACCTTTTTTTCCATACACTTTAAATTCCTTTTGATAAGATCCTTCATTACCTTGAAAATCTTTGAAATTTTTAATTGATGAGCCTCCTTTTTTTATTGCTTTATTCAATACTAATCTTGAATATCTTATAATTTTTTTAATTTCCTTTTTCGTTATATCATTTCCTTTTTTAAGAGGATTGATTTTAGAATAAAACAATATTTCACTAGCATAAATATTTCCTATACCCGAAACAAAGTTTTGATCTAAAAGTAAATTTTTAATATTTTTTTTTTTTTTCTTAATTTTTTTTTTAAAATATTCTTGTGAAAAAAACTTATCAAAAGGTTCGGGTCCTTTTTTATTAAAATAATTTTTTAATTCATTTTTTGAATTAATGATTTTTAAAAAACCAAACCTTCTTGGGTCATTGTATATAATTTTAAAATCTGGAAAATAAAATTCAATATGATTATGTTTATTTGGTAATTTAGGAGAATGATAGAAGCTTAAGTTGGAATTAAGATTTTTTGAATTTTTTTCTAAATAATGAAGCGTTCCTGACATGCCTAGATGAATAATCAAAAAAATATTATTTTCTAAATTTATTATTATATATTTAGATCTTCTTCTAATATTTATAATTTTTTTATTTATAATGTTTTTTTTGAAATTTTTTTGAATTTTGTAGCGTAAGTTTGGATTATTAATTATAATATCTCTAATAACTTTGTATTTTACCTTTTTTTCTAAGGACTGTTTTACTATTTCTACTTCTGGCAATTCTGGCATTTGATACTATATTAATATCATTAGAATAAATAAAAACTAAATCATGCAACAAAAATTACAACAAAATGTAGGGTTGGTTAAAAGAGTATTTAACTCTGTATTTGATAAATATGACCTTATGAACGACATAATGTCTTTTGGGATTCACAGAATATGGAAAAATGAATTGATACATCTTTTAAATCCTTCAGAAAATACTAAATTAATTGATGTGGCATGCGGCACAGGAGATATAGGAAGTTTATTTTTAAAAGCTACAAATAATAATTCACAAATTTTATGTGTAGATCCAAATAAAAAGATGATTAATAAAGCAAAAAAAAAATTTAATAAATCAAAAAATATAAATTTTAATGTTAGTTCTGCAGAAAAAATAAGCGCACCATCAAATTACTATGACTATTATACTATTAGTTTTGGTATTAGAAATACTTCAAATTTGGATAAAAGTATTTCAGAAGCATATAGAGTCTTAAAAAAAGGTGGTAGATTTCTATGCCTAGAATTTTCTAAAATTGAAAATTCAAACTTGAATTTTTTATACGAGGAATATTCAAAGTTGATACCAATGATTGGCAAAGTTGTTGTGGGCAATAAAGATCCTTATAAATATCTTATAAAAAGCATTAGAGAATTCGTAAATCAAGAAGAATTAATTGAAATTATGAAAAAAAATAAATTTCATAAATGTAAATATAGAAATTTAAGTGGTGGAATTGTTGCTATTCATTCGGGTTGGAAATTATAATGATAAAAAAACTATTTGTACTTTTAAAAATCGCAAGGAGATTGGCTGTTTCAGATGCCTTAAAAATTATTTCTAAAACTCATAAACCGCCCTTTTTAATAAAAATTCTATTTAGTATTTTGTCATTTTCTTTTTTTTCTAAGAATAATGATTTTCAATCTATGAAAGATGAAGAAAGGTTATGCAAATCTATAGAAAATATGGGCCCAACATTTATAAAACTCGGGCAGTTTTTGGCTACTAGACCAGATATCATAGGTGAAGATTTATCTAACCAACTAGAAAAGCTTCAAGATAAAGTTCCTCCTTTTCCATCTTATCTAGCAAAAGAGAAAATTAAAAAAAATTTAGGAAGTGCATTATTTCAATCAATAATTAATTTAAGTGAACCAGTTGCGGCTGCATCAATTGCTCAAGTTCATAAAGCTCAAATCAATGATAATGGAGTATTAAAAGATGTTGCAATAAAAGTTTTAAGGCCAAATATTAAAAAAATTTTTAATGATGAAATAGATGCTCTAATGCTATTTGCATATATTGTTGAAAACATAATAAAAAAAACAAAAAGATTAAAATTAGTCGAAGTTGTTTTTTTGTTAAAAGAAATTACTAATCATGAAATGGATTTAAGATTTGAAGCTGCTGCAGCAAATGAATTTGCAGAAAATACAAAAAATGATTTAGGTTTTAATGTACCAAAAATTTATTGGAATTTTACAAGTGAAGAAGTTTTAACATTAGATTGGATAGAAGGAATATCAATAAGAGAAAAGGTGAAGCTTGAAAATAATAAAATTAATGTAAATAAATTATCCTCAGATATAATTCAACATTTCTTAAGGCACGCAGTAAGAGATGGTTTTTTCCACGCAGATATGCATCAAGGAAATTTATTTATAAATAACAGTGGCCAAATTGTAACTATAGATTTTGGAATAATGGGAAGAATAGATAAATTAAATAGAAAATATTTAGCTGAAATTTTATATGGATTTATACAAAGGGATTACAAAAAAGTAGCAGAAGTACATATTATGGCAGGATTAGTTCCACAAACAGTTCAAGTCGAAGAACTTTCACAAGCATTAAGATCAATTGGGGAGCCAATTTTTGGACAAGCTGTTAAAGATATTTCTGGAGGGAAACTTCTAAAACAACTTTTTGAAATAACTGAAAAATTTAATATGCAAACTCAACCTCAGCTTCTTCTTCTTCAAAAAACTATGGTGGTAGTGGAGGGTGTCGCTAGAAAACTAAATCCTAGCACAAATATTTGGGACACGTCTAAGCCAGTTTTAGAAAAGTGGTTGAAGGAAACTAAAGATCCAATAAATAATTTCACAGAAACTTTAAAAGATTCATCTGAAATATTAAAAAGACTCCCAGAATTACCTAAAATCATGGATAAAGCTAATCAAGCGTTAACTTATCTTGCCAGTGGGCAAATTCCACATAACTCAAATTCGTATTCATCTCTTAAAGAAAAAGAAATGGAAATGAAATCTTTTAAAAATCAAAGTATAATTGGCATATTATCACTTGTAATTTTAGGCTTCATAGTATTTTAATTCTCGAGAATGAACAATTTAGAAAATAAAAAAATTTTACTTATTATCTGCGGGGGTGTGGCTGCTTATAAAAGTCTTGAATTAATAAGATTATTAAAAAAAAGAGGAGCTTCTATTAAAACTATTCTTACAAATAGTGCTAGTAAATTTATAACTCCACTTTCAGTAACTTCACTATCGCAAGAAAAAACTTATTTAGATCTTTTTGATTTTAAAAATGAAGCTGAAATGGACCATATTTCACTGTCAAGATGGTCAGATATAGTTTTAATTGCTCCAGCAACAGCCAATACAATTTCAAAACTTAGCTATGGTATGTCAGATGATCTTGCTTCAACTATCGTACTTGCTTCTGATAAAAAAATCTTTTTAGCACCCGCTATGAATGTAAGAATGTGGGAACATAAAGCTAATCAAGAAAATTTAAATAAATTAAAAAATTATGGATATAAAATAATAGGGCCAGAAATAGGGGATATGGCGTGCGGGGAATATGGAGAGGGTAAAATGACCGAACCAAATATCATCATTGAAAGACTCGAACTTTATTTTAATAAAATAAAAAAAAATAAAAAACTTAAAGCTATAGTTACTGCAGGACCTACACATGAATATATAGATCCAGTAAGATATATAACAAATAAATCAAGTGGCAAACAAGGTTATGAAATTGCTAAATCATTATGTTCTAATGGATTTGAAACTACTTTAATATCTGGCCCAACAAACTTAAAATTGGACTCTGAAATAAATTTTATTAAAGTAACTAATGCTGATGAAATGTTTAAAGAAACATTAAATCATTTACCAGCAGATGTTGCAATTTTTTCAGCTGCTGTTTCTGATTGGAAAATTAAAAATATAGCCAATAAAAAAATTAAAAAAAATCCAGAAGTTAATTTAAAATTAGAAACAAATATTGATATTTTAAAATATATTTCAAATCATAATTCACTTAGGCCTAAACTTGTTATTGGTTTTGCTGCAGAAACGGATGATGTTGAAATGAATGCTAAGAAAAAATTAGACGAAAAAAATTGTGATTGGATTATAGCAAATGATGTCTCTGATAGAACAATAGGATTTGGATCTGATTTAAATGAAGTAACAATTTTTTATAAAAATGATGAAATAGAAAAAATTACTAAAATGAGCAAAACCCTTTTAGCAGAAAAAATTGTAGAGAAAGTAATTTCAAAATTTAATTAAATGGTGAAAGTTTTAATTAAAAAGCTAAATCCAAATGTTAAATTACCTAATTATAAAACTGAAGGATCTTCAGGTATGGATTTAATGGCCTGCTTGGAAAATTCAATAAAAATTAATCCTGGTAAATCTGCACTAATACCTACGGGATTATCCATTGCAATCCCAGATGATACAGAAGTACAAATCAGGCCAAGATCGGGTTTGGCAGCTAAATCGAATATAGGTGTATTAAATACACCAGGAACTATAGATAGCGATTACAGAGGTGAAATAAAAATAATTCTATTCAATCACGGTGACAATGAATTTCTAGTAAATAATAATGATAGAGTAGCCCAAATGGTTCTTACACCAGTTTTAAAAATTGAGTTTGAGGAAGTTGAAGATCTTCCAAAAACTATCAGAGGATCTGGTGGATTTGGATCCACAGGTAAATGAAAAAAAACTTAACCAAAAAAGAAATTGAACGATATTCAAGACAAATTGTACTGAAAGATGTTGGGGCAAGGGGTCAAAAACAAATAATAAAATCCAAAGTTTTAATAATAGGTAGCGGTGGATTGGGATGTCCAATAGCTGATAGTTTATCTCGTGCAGGTGTTGGAAATATAGGTATTGCTGATTTTGATAAAGTTCAGCTTTCAAATATTCACAGACAATCAATATTTAATACAAATGATATTGGAAAATATAAGACATTAGTAATTAAAAATAGAATTAATCTAATTAATCCATTAGTAAAAGTAAAAATTTTCAATAAAAAAATAGTCGAAAAAAATATAAAAAATATAATTAAAGATTTCGATATAATAGTAGATGGTTCAGATAATTTTAAAACAAAATTTTTACTTAATAAATATTCAATTAAATATAAAAAAAATTTAATTATTGGAGCTATCAGTAAATTTGATGGTCATATTTTTTCATTTAATTTTAAAAATATGAAAGAACCTTGTTTAAAATGTTTTTATCAAAATAATCCATCAGATGATATTTTGAATTGTGAGCAAGAAGGTATACTTGGTCCTATAGCAGGAGTGGTTGGAAATATTCAAGCTAACGAAGTCTTAAAGAAAATACTTAAAATTGGAAAAGGTATCACCGGATCAATTCTAATCATCAATTTACTTAATCTTAGTTTTAGAAAAGTAATTTTCAAAAAAAAAAGAGAATGCATATGTCAAAGTTAATTTTAATTGTTTTAATCTTTTTTTCTTATCAACCAATTTCAAAATCATCAGAAAATAATTATTATCTTATGCTAAAAAATAATAAAGTATATGTAAGGTATGGACCAAACAAAAATTATCCAATTAAATTCATTTATAAAAAAAAATTTTTACCTGTTAAAGTTATAGACAAAAAAGATAATTTTAGAAAAATAATTGATCACAAAAAAAATAGTGGGTGGATACATAGAATTATGTTAAAAAAATCTAATTCATTGATAGTTCTTGAGGATAAAATTGTATTTAAAAAAAATAGTAAATTGTCTAAACCTTTGGTAAAATTAGAAAAAGGAAGACTTGTACTAATAAAAAAATGTATACCAGAATGGTGTAAGATAAAAGCCGAAAAATTTGTTGGCTGGATTGAAACAAAGAATATTTGGGGAAAAATTAATTAATATCAAAGCGATCTAAATTCATTACTTTAGTCCATGCAGATACAAAATCAGCAATAAACTTAGACTTAGAATCTTCTGAGGCATACACTTCTGCTAGTGCTCTTAATTGTGAATTTGATCCAAATATTAGATCAACACGTGTGCCGGTCCACTTAACTTTATTATTTTTACGATCTCTACCTTCAAACAATTCCTCATTCTTATCTAATTCTTTCCAGGTTGTGTCCATATCAAGTAGATTTACAAAGTAGTCGTTTGTAAGTGTTTCAGGCCTATTTGTAAAAATTCCGTGTTTAGATCTATCAAAGTTTGTATTTAATGCACGCATACCTCCAATAAGAACTGTCATTTCTGGCGCTGTAAGTTTCATTAACTGAGCTTTATCAACTAACATTTCTTCTGCTGATACAGTTGGTTTTATTGAAGACCCATTAGATCTATTGGTTGTAAAATTTCTAAAGCCATCTGCCTTAGGTTCAAGTAAACCAAAAGAATATGTGTCTGTTTGATCCTGAGAAGCATCTCCACGTCCTGGAGCAAATGGAACGTTTACTTTATATCCAGCTTTATTTGCTGCTTTTTCAATTGCAACACATCCACCCAAAACAATTAAGTCAGCTATTGAAACAACTTTCTTTTTACTATCAAAGTTTTTCTTTATTTTTTCTAATTTATTTAAAACTTTTGATAATTCAGAAGGATTATTTACTTCCCAATTTTTTTGTGGTTCTAGTCTTATCCTTGCTCCATTAGCTCCACCTCTTTTGTCTGATCCTCTAAAAGTAGAAGCAGATGCCCAAGCAGTTGATACAAGTTGAGAAATTGAAAGACCTGATTTTAATATTTTTGATTTTAAAAATTTAATATCACCATTTCTAAGTTTATACTTTGTTTTTGTAATTGGATCTTGCCATATCAATTCTTCTTTAGGTACATCCTTGCCAAGATAACATGCACGAGGTCCCATATCACGATGCGTTAGCTTAAACCATGCTCTTGCAAATGCATCTGCAAATTCATTTGGATTTTTATGAAAATGTTTAGATATTGGTCCATAACTTGGATCCAATTTTAGGGACAAATCTGTTGTTTGCATCATTGGTAAATTTTTTTTAGTTTTAATATGCGCGTCTGGAGTCATCTGGATATCATGACCATTTTGTTTTGGTTTCCATTGATGAGCTCCTGCAGGACTTTTTGTAAGCTCCCAATCATATCCAAATAGATTATCAAAATAACCCATATCCCATTTAATAGGATTGCTTGTCCATGCTCCTTCTATTCCGCTGCTAATAGTGTCTGATCCAATACCTGTTTTATAGTCACTATTCCAGCCAGTGGCTTGCTCTTGGATCTTTGAACCTTCTGGCTCAGGTCCTTTATGTGATTCTGGTGCAGCACCGTGTGATTTGCCAAATGTATGTCCTCCGGCTACTAACGCAACTGTCTCGTAATCATTCATTGCCATTCTTCCGAAAGTCTCTCGAATATCGTGGGCAGCTAAAAGAGGATCTGGATTTGCATCAGGTCCTTGTGGATTAACATAAATTAATCCCATGTGTGATGCGCCAAGAGGATTCTCAAGTTCTCTTTTACCACTGTAACGATTCACACCAAGCCATTCCTTTTCAGAACCCCAATAAATATCTTCTTCGGGCTCCCAGATATCATCTCTACCTCCACCAAAACCAAATGTTTTAAAACCCATTGACTCAAGTGCTACATTTCCAACTAAAATAAAAAGATCCGCCCAAGAAATTCTTCGTCCATATTTTTTTTTAATAGGCCATAACAATAATCTTGCTTTGTCTAAATTAACATTATCAGGCCAACTATTTAACGGAGCAAAACGTTGATTTCCAGTTCCAGCACCACCTCTTCCATCTCCAGTTCGGTAGGTACCAGCTGCATGCCATGCCAATCTTATAAAAAGAGGTCCATAGTGCCCATAATCTGCCGGCCACCAATTTTGTGAGTTGGTCATTAATCTGTGAAGATCTTTTTTTAGTGCTTTAAGATTTAATTTTTTAAATTCTTTTTTATAACTAAATTTTTTATCCATAGGATCAACTAAGGACGAATGTTGACTTAAAATTTTAAGATTTAGGCTATTTGGCCACCAATCTCTATTTGAAGTACCTTTTCCTGTTGGATGTTTTGAAGGAGTTCCAGATCCTGTAAATGGACACTTTGATTGTTCATTATTTAATTCTTTACTCATTTAACATAATTTATAACCATTCTAAACTAGAAGTCAATAGATTAGAACAATTGTAATGTAAATTTAATATTATTTTTAGATTAATAATCAGTTTCAACTTTAACTAGCACTTCAACTGATTTAATTTTTTTACCAGGAATAGTTTTGTTTATTTTTATGGGTCCAATTTCTGAATTATGTATATCAATTAGCTCTTTCTTTTGTTCATCATAAAAATGATGGTGATCTGTCGTATTAGTATCAAAATAGCTTTGGTCAGAATTTATTGCAATTTCTTTGAGATAACCTTTTTTTTTAAATGCATGAATAGTGTTATAAATTGTTGCTAGTGAAATCTTATGGTTTGTTTTTCTCTCTATAATTTTTACAAGTTCATTTATAGAAAAATGAAAGGTTTCTGCTGGACTGAAGAGCACCTCACATATACTAATTCTTTGTTTGGTGGGTCTAAGACCGGAAGCTCTTAGTTTTGTAATAAATTCAAGGTTATTTGACATTGTTAATTATAATAGTTCTAAACTATATGTATATTATATTATGCCATAATCAAGTAATAAGATATCGAACCAATGAAAAAAAAAAGCTTTTCTTATCAAGATTTAATTAATTGTGGAAATGGCGAACTTTTTGGCCCTGGAAATGCTAAACTTCCATTACCTCCAATGCTGATGTTTGACAGAATAAGTGAAATTGGCGAAAATAAGGGAAATTTTAAAAAGGGATACATAAAAGCTGAACTTGATATAAAAGATAATCTTTGGTTTTTTGACTGCCATTTTAAAGAAGATCCAGTAATGCCTGGTTGTCTTGGTCTGGATGCAATGTGGCAGTTAGTAGGATTTTATCTTGGGTGGCTTGGAAATCCTGGAAGAGGAAGAGCATTAGGAGTTGGAACAGTGAAATTTACAGGAGAAGTTATAAAAAGCGTAAAAATAGCAACATATGAAATTGATATGAAAAGAATATTAATCAAAGAAGGGACAACAGTTGGACTTGCAAACGGAATTTTAAAAGCAGATGGTAAAAATATTTATTCAGCTGATAATTTAAAAGTAGGATTATTTAAATAATGAAAAGAGTAGTTATAACAGGTATTGGGATAGTTTCTTGCTTAGGTAATAATCAAGAAGAAGTTTACCAATCATTGCTAAATACAAAATCAGGAATTACATTTTCCGAAGAATATAAGGAATATAATCTTAAAAGTCATATACATGGAATGCCAAAAATAAAATTAGAAGATTATATAGATAGAAAAATAATAAGATTTATGGGTAATGGATCAGCTTACAATTATATCGCAATGAAAGAAGCAGTTAAAGATTCTGGTTTAGATGAAAAAGAAGTTAGTAATTTTACAACAGGCATGGTTATGGGATCTGGGGGACCTTCAATAGAAAACGTAATACTTGCAGCAGACAAAACCAGAGAAAAAAATCCAAAAAAAATGGGACCCTTTGTTGTCCCAAGAACAATGGCTAGTACTGCCTCTGCAACACTAGCGGTCCCATTTAAAATAAAAGGAGTAAATTATACTATTAGTTCAGCGTGTGCTACGAGCGGACATTGTATTGGAAATGCAATGGAATTAATCCAATTAGGTAAGCAAAATATAATTTTTGCAGGTGGAAGTGATGAGGTTCATTTTGCGTTAACAGCTATGTTTGATGCAATGACTGCTTTATCATCTAAATACAATGATACACCTGAAAAAGCCTCACGACCTTATGATAAAACTAGAGATGGATTTGTAATATCTGGAGGAGGAGGTGTGCTAGTTATGGAAGAATATGAACATGCAAAAGCAAGAGGTGCAAAAATATATGCTGAAATAACTGGTTATGGAGCAACTTCAGATGGTTATGATATGGTAGCACCATCAGGTGAGGGAGCAGTTAGATGTATGAAAATGGCAATGAATACTAGCAAAAAAAAAATTGACTATATAAATACGCATGGAACATCAACTCCAGTAGGGGACATAACTGAGCTTAAAGCTGTGGGAGAAGTTTTTAAAGACAATATACCTAAAATAAGTTCTACTAAATCTCTTTCTGGACATTCGTTAGGAGCAACATCAGTTCATGAAGCAGTTTACAGTCTAATTATGATGAAAAATAATTTTATTTCAGCTTCTGCGAATATTTCAGATATAGACGATGAAGCAAAAAATTATCCTATAGTTACAAAAGTTGAAAAAAACGTAAATATAAATTCAGTTATGTCTAATAGTTTTGGTTTTGGTGGAACCAATGCAACACTAGTTTTTGAGAAAGTTTAATAATATGAGTTTAATGAAAGGTAAAAAAGGATTAATCATGGGTGTTGCTAACGAGAGATCCATAGCCTGGGGTATTTCTCAAAAATTAGCAGAAGCAGGAGCTGAACTTGCATTTACTTATCTGGGTGATGCACTTAAAAAAAGAGTTATTCCTTTAGCAGAAAAACTAAATTCAAAAATTACATTTAGCTGTGATGTTGAAAAAAAACAAGAAATAACAAAACTTTTTGAAGATATAAAATCAAAATGGGGTCAAATTGATTTTGTAGTTCATGCTGTTGCTTTTTCAGATAAATCTGAGTTATCAGGAGAATATTTAAATACTACTAGAGAAAATTTTTTAAGAAGTATGTTAATTTCATGCTTTTCATTTACAGAGGTTGCTAAAGAAGCTTCTAAAATAATGAATAAAAATGGAAGTATGCTTACTTTAACTTATGAGTCTAATAAAGCTATTCCAAATTATAATGTAATGGGAGTTTGTAAATCTGCGCTAGAAGCAAGTGTTAAATATCTGGCAAGAGACCTGGGAGCAAAAGAAATTAGAGTAAACGCAATTAGTGCAGGACCAATTAAAACTCTAGCAGCTTCAGCTATTGGAGATGCAAAATTTCTCTATAAATGGAATGAAGATCATTCTTTCTTGAAAAGAAATGTAGATATACACGATATTGGAAATTCAGCTTTATATCTATTAAGTGATCTTGGAGGTGGTGTTACAGGTGAGATTCACTATGTCGATGCTGGCTATAATAAAGTTGGTATGCCTGATCCAAAAAATATAACTTAATTTTATGTCTAAAAGATATAGTGGTAAATCTTTTAAAGACTCAACTGTGATGAAAAAAGCCAAACTTACTTTCAAGGAAAAGAGAAAAATAAAAAGAGAAAAAAAGAAGAATAAGTAATGTTGATACTAGTTTGGTTTGTAATTTGTATTATATTTTATTTTGTTCAATTGATTTTAGGAAATTCAGGTCACGCGCTAGAAGTATTTGCTATCTTAAGTGCAATAGCTATTTTCCTAATTAGTAAAATCAGACACAAAATTAAATAATCAGTAAAAATTATTTAAGATTTACTTTCATCTTTACGCAACAGCTTGTTTAATAGATAGTTTAACTTTACCCCTATCAAATCCAATAACTTTTACTTTTACTTCATCTCCTTCTTTTACAACATCAGTGACTTTTGCTACTCTTTTGTCTGCAAGTTCAGATATATGAACAAGTCCATCTTGTTTACCTAAAAAATTTACAAAAGCTCCAAATTCCATAATTTTAATTACCTTACCATTATAAATTTTATTCATTTCGGCCTTGGCTGTTAGATCTTTAATCATTTGCATTGCTTTATTTCGGGACTCATCATCTGGCGCAGCAACTGTTACAACACCATCATCATTAACATCTACTTTAGCCCCAGATTTTTCAACTATTTCTCTAATTGTCGCTCCACCTTTTCCTATTACTGTAGCGATATCTTTTTTATCTACAGTTATTTTTTCCATTTTTGGAGTATGCTTACCAACGTCTGATCTTGATTTATTTAAAGCTTTGTTCATTTCGCCTAATATGTGAATTCTTCCATCTTTAGCTTGTTTTAAAGCTTGTTCCATTATTTCAAATGTAATTCCTGTAATTTTAATATCCATTTGAAGAGATGTAATTCCATCTTTAGTCCCAGCAACTTTAAAGTCCATATCACCTAAGTGATCTTCGTCTCCAAGAATATCTGATAATACACTAAAATTATCACCTTCTTTAATTAATCCCATAGCAATACCCGCAACTGGTTCTTTTATTGGAACACCAGCATCCATTAGTGCTAAAGAAGTTCCACAAACAGTTGCCATTGAGGAAGAACCATTTGACTCTGTAATATCTGATACTATTCTAAATGTGTAAGGAAAACTTTCTTTAGATGGCAAAGATGATTTAATTGCTCTCCACGCAAGTTTTCCATGTCCAATTTCTCTTCTTCCTGTACCAACTCTTCCTACCTCTCCAACTGAGAATGGAGGAAAATTATAATGAAGCATAAACCTTTCTCTTTGTAAGCCTTCTAAACTTTCAATTCTCTGCTCATCATCTGAGGTTCCAAGTGTAGTTGTCACAATTGCTTGTGTTTCGCCTCTTGTAAATAATGCTGAACCATGAGTTCTTGGCAATATTCCAACTTCACACATAATTTGTCTTACATCTGAAAGCCCTCTTCCATCAATACGATTTTTATTTTTTAAAATATCAGTTCTAACTATTTTTTTTTCTAAATTTTTAAGTTCATAGTTAACATCTAAATCTGTGTAATTTTCATTTTCCTCAAATAATTTTTTTGCTTTATCTGTTATTTCTGAAATTAGATTTGATCTTTCTTGTTTGTTTCTTATTGAAAAAGCTTTAGTTAAATCAGCCTTGAATTCTTTTTCAAGTTTTTTCTTAACTTCGGAAAGATCTTTTTTTTCTACAACCCAGTCAGGTTTTTTGCATTCTTTTGCAAGGTCTTCAATCATTTTAATTATAGGAACAAAATTTTCGTGGCCAAATTTCACTGCATTAAGCATTTCTTCCTCTGTTAAACCATTTGCTTCGGATTCAACCATTAAAACTGCATCCTTTGTTCCTGCAACTACTAAATCTAATTTTGAATTCTCTAATTCCTTTTTTGATGGATTAAGAACATATTTGCCATCAATAAATCCTACTCTTGAAGCAGCTACAGGTCCCATAAATGGCATGCCTGATATAGCTAAAGCTGCTGATGAAGCAATAATTGATAAAATATCTGCTTCATTTTCTTTATCATAAGATATTACCGTTGGAAGTAGTTGCACTTCATTTCTAAATTCATCTGGAAACAATGGTCTTATAGGTCTATCAATTAATCTCGAAATTAATGTTTCACTTTCTGTTGGTCTTGCTTCTCTTTTAAAATATCCACCTGGAATCTTTCCTGCTGCATAATATTTTTCTTGATAGTTTACTGACAGTGGAAAATAGTCAACTTCAGGATTTATTTTTTTTGCCCCAACTACGGTAGCCATTACGACAGTCTCTCCACATTGAGCTATTATTGCGCCATCGGCCTGTCTAGCAATTTTTCCAGTCTCTATACTTATTTTTTTTCCTTCTATTTCAATTTCTTTTTTAAATACTTTAAACATTTATTTCCTTAAATTTAATTTTGATATTATATCTTTATACGATTCCATCTTATTTTTCTTCAAATAGTCTAATAGCTTTTTTCTTCTATTTACTGCTTTTAATAATCCTACAGAAGAATGTTTATCTTTTTTAAACTTTTTAATATGTTTTGAAAGATTCTCTATTTTATCTGTTAACAGTGAAATCTGTACTTCAGATGATCCAGTATCCTTTTCATGTATGGCTACTTCTTTTATTTTTTTTTTCATAATTTCCCTTTTATTTATGTGTCTGTTTTATTAAATTTTCAATTTTTTCTGCATAATCAAAAGAGTCATCTTTAACAAATAAAATTTTTGGTAAAAATTTCATTGTTATTTTTTTTGATAAAACTTTTCTTATAATAAATGAAAATTCTTTTAATTTTTCTATCACTTCATTAGAGTTTTTGCCGCCTAAAGGTAAAACAAATGCTCTTGCTGTTTTTAAATCTGGACTCATTCTAACTTCAGTAACAGTAATTCCTTTTGTCTCTAAATTTGGAATTTTTGCCTCTCCTCTAATAAATATCATACCTAGAGCTTGCTTAATCATTTCACCTACTCTTAGTTGTCTTTGTGTTATAGGTTTTCCTTGATTTCTCATTATACTCTTCTTTCGGTAATTGTTGAATTGTAAGCTTCAATTATATCATTTTTTTGGTAATCATTAAAATCTTTGATGGTAATTCCGCATTCCAAACCAGCTGCAACTTGTTTAGCTTGATTTTTTTCTCTAAAAATTGATCCAATTTTTCCGTTAAAAATTATTCTTCCATCCCTAATTATTCTCGCATTAGAGTCCTGTGATATTTCTCCATCAATAACTTTGGAGCCAGCTACTTTACCCACTTTTGATACCTTGAATATTTCAAGTATTTCAGCAGATCCGATTATTTTTTCTTGTATATCAGGAGTTAGTAGTCCTGACATTTTATTTTTTACAAAATCTAAAACCTCATAAATAATATTATATGAAGAAATATTAATTTTTTCTTGCTCAGCAAGTCTTTTTGCTTCTTTATTTGGTTTTACATTAAAAGCAATTAATATTGCTTTTGAGGCTTTTGCTAGAGTTACATCTGTTTCTGTAACCATTCCAATATCAGCCAAAATTATTTTAGGTGAAACTTCTTCATGTTGTATTTGTGCAATTGCATTTTTTATAGCTTCTGAAGAACCATGAACATCTGATTTTATTATAATATTTAAAACTTCTGTAGATTTATCTTTAAATGCTGAGTCCTGTGTAACAAATGTTAAAGGATTTTTTCCTTCCTGTTTTTCTTGAATTCGTGAATCACAAATTGCTTTAGCTTCTTTTTCACTTTCAAAAACAATAAAATCATCTCCAGATTTTGCTGCTCCATTTATTCCTAAAACTTCTACAGGTGTTGAGGGAGGGGCTTCTGCAATATTTTTTCCTAGATCGTTAATGATTGCTCTTACTTTTCCCCATTTTAGTCCACTTACAAAATAGTCTCCTTTTTTTAAAGTACCAGTTGTTACAATAATGTTAACAATTGGTCCTTTACCTATGTCAATTTTTGATTCTATTACTGACCCGGTAGCTTTAGTTTCAAAATCAGTTTTTAAGTCAAGTAATTCTGACTGAAGTTGAATTGATTCTAAAAGTTTATTTAAATTTTTTTTTGTTTTTGTTGAGATTTCTACCATTAAAGTATCACCTGACAGTTCTTCAGCAATCAGTTCATGTTCAAGTAATTGATTTTTAATTTTTTGAGGATCAGATTCTGGTAGATCACATTTATTAATTGCTACTACTATAGGTACTTTTGCTGCTTTAGCATGTTTTATAGACTCAACAGTCTGCGGTTTTACACCATCATCAGCTGCAACTACTAATACTACTATATCAGTTAATTTAGATCCTCTTGCCCTCATTTCCGTAAAAGCAGCATGTCCTGGAGTATCAATAAAAGTAATTTTATTTGATTCTGTTGTAATTTGATATGCGCCTATGTGTTGTGTTATACCTCCAAATTCTCCTGCAACTACGTTTGCTTTCCTAAATTCGTCCAAAAGTGATGTTTTGCCGTGGTCGACGTGACCCATTACAGTAACTATAGGAGGTCTACTTTTTAGATTCTCAGATTTAAATTCTTTTATTTTATTTATAATTTCTTCAGTTTTTTGTTCTTTAATTGGATTGTGACCAAATTCTTGAACTAAATATTCAGCTGTATCAGCATTAATACTATGGTTAATAGTTGCGGTAACTCCCATGCCTAGCAAATGTTTTATTATATTGCTTGACTGTTCTGCCATTCTGTTGGCTAATTCTCTAATTGTTATTACTTCTGGAATTTTAACATCACGTTTAACTGGCTTTAAAGGTTCTTTATTTTCTTCTTTTTTTAAGTCTCTATTTTCTTTTTGTTTCGCCCTTTTTAATGAGGCTAAACTTCTTCCTTTGGTTTCTATATCTTCACTATTTAAAGCTCTTGAAATAGTAAGCTTAAGTTCTCTACGCCTCGACCCTATTTTTCCTTTTACAGGAGTCTCTCCTTTTAACCTTTTTGTTGCACGTTGCTCAGCTAGTTTTCTTTTTTCAAAATCATTTGGTGTATTAATCGATGGTTTAGTAAATACAGGTTTTTTTGAAAAGGAAGATGGTTTTGATCCAAAAGACGGTTTTGATGCAAAAGACGGTTTTTGATTTTTATTACCAAAAGTTGATCTATTTACATATCGATTAGATTTTTTTTCAATTAAAACTGAATTTTTACCTTGAGTTTTTGCAATCTCAATATTGCTCATTGTTTTTTTTGAGCTTCCAGAAATAGTTAATTTTGTTTTTTTTTTTTCCATTAAACATCTCTCAATCTTTATAAATTATATTTCTTGCTGACATAATTAAATCATCAGCTTCTTTTCTTGTTAAAGCAAAATCTTCTAAAAAACCTTTAATTTTTACTCTTTCTCCTTTAACTATATCAAACGTTCCAGTTAGTTCATCAGATGATAAATCAGCAAAATCATTTAATGTTAAAATTTTCTGCTCACCTAAGGTGACTAACATTCCTGGAGTTAAACCTTTGTGATTAATTAACTCATTTTCCAAACCTAAATCTTTAATTTTTTTAGCAATTTCTTCCTGATCTTTTTGATAAAATTCTTTTGCTCTTTCTATTAATTCTTTAGCAGTTTCTTCTTCTATTCCTTCAATTTTTGTCAAAGCTTCTATTCCACTATCTTTAATATCATCGATTGAAGAAAAACCTTCTGCAACTAAAAGTTGGCCTAATGTTTCATCAAGTTCTAAATTTTTAACAAAATTGTCAGTCTTTTCTTTAAATTCAACTTGTCTCTTTTCTGAGTCCTCTTGGTCAGTCATAATGTTAATTTCATAATTAAGTAATTTTGTTGCTAATCTTACATTTTGACCTCTTCTACCTATAGCTTTGCTTAAATTTTCCTCTGTCAAAATTACGTCTAATTTTTTTTGATCATTATCAACATTTACTCTTTGAACTTCTGCTGGAGATAATGCATTTGCAACTACTACAGCAGTATCTTCAGACCAATTTACAATATCTATTTTTTCTCCTTGCAATTCATTCACAACTGCTTGAACTCTACTACCTCGCATTCCAACACAAGCTCCGACTGGGTCTAAAGATGCATCTATAGCTTTAACACAGATTTTAGCCCTACTTCCTGGATCTCTTGCTGAAGATTTTATTTCTATTAACCCATCGTAAATTTCAGGAACTTCTTGTATAAAAAGTTTTTCCATAAATTTTGGATGTGCCCTAGAAAGAAATATTTGTTGACCTCTTGGTTCTCTTCTAACATCAAGACAATATGCTTTTACTCTATCTCCAGGTTTAATATTTTCTCTGGGTATCATTTCATTTTTTTGGATTATTGCTTCTGTTCTTCCAAGATCAACTATAACGTTTCCGAATTCCAATCTTTTAACTATACCACTTAAAATTGTATCTTTCTTATCAATAAAATCATTAAACTGTCTTTCTCTTTCTGCTTCTCTAACATTAAATGTTATTACTTGTTTCGCAGTCTGAGCGGCTATTCTTCCAAAATCAAAAGATGGTAATGGTTGCAGTATTTCATCACCAAGTTTCTTGTCTTTATTTTCTTCACTTAAATTAACCGCATCTTTTAAGCTAATTTCCAAATTTGTATTTTCAGGATTTTCAACAATAGTTAGTTTTCTATAGATGCCTATATCTCCATTTTCTCTGTTTATTAATACTTTAATCTCATTTTCTGAGCCAAATTTTGATTTTGCTGCCTTTGCTATACCATTTTCCATAGAGTCTATAATAAGCTCTTTATCTATAGACTTCTCCAATGCTACAGCTTCAGCTATTCTTAATAATTCTAATTTATCTGCTCTTCTATTTAACATTTTCGTTTAATCCAAAAAAAAATGGGCCGAGGCCCATTTTGAAATTTCAATAATGTAAGGTGAATATATGTATTTTTCTTATATTTTCAACTTTATTTACTTACTAAAAATGTCTGATTTATCGGTTTTTTCCCAAGAAAAAGACCCATCAGCTCCTGGATCTCTTCCGAAATGTCCATAAGCTGCAGTTTTTTCGTATATTGGTTTATTTAAACCTAACATCTCTCTAATGCCTCTTGGACTTAAATCAAAATTATCATTAATTAATTTTTCAACATGTCTATTTTTTTCTTCATCATTATCAAAAAGATCAACATAAATTGACAAAGGTTTTGAAACTCCAATTGCATAAGCTAATTGAATTAAACATTTATCTGAAATTTTTGAAGCAACAACATTTTTTGCTAAATATCTCGAAGCATATGCAGCTGATCTATCAACTTTAGTAGGGTCTTTTCCTGAGAAAGCTCCTCCACCATGTGGAGCTGCACCACCATATGTATCTACAATTATTTTTCTTCCTGTTAATCCACTATCGCCATCAGGACCACCAATTACAAAATTTCCTGTAGGATTTACATATATTTCATTTTCTTCTAATCCATTTAAAAGATTTTTTGGAATAGATTTTTCAATGTAAGGTTTTACTAGTTCCCTTACTTGAAGTTGATTTACATCTGCTGAATGTTGAGTTGATACAACAACTGATTTTACATTTGCAGGTTTTCCATCTTTATATTCAACTGTAATTTGACTTTTTGAGTCAGGTTCTATATTTTTTAACTTACCCGATTTTCTGTCTTCTGCCATGAGTCTTAAAATTTTATGTGAATAATGTATTGGTGCTGGCATAAGTACATCTGTCTCGTTGCATGCATATCCAAACATTATTCCTTGGTCTCCAGCTCCTTCATCTTTATTGCCTGAAGAATCTACTCCCATTGCTATGTCAGCAGATTGTGAATGAAGATGGCTCTCTATCTTTGTAGCATCTTTCCATGTAAAGCCTTTTTGATCATATCCAATATCTTTAATACATTCTCTAACTTTTTGTATTAAATCATCTTTTTTAATTTCTGGACCTCTTACTTCCCCAGCTAAAACAACTTTATTTGTTGTTGTTAAAGTTTCACAAGCGACTCGTGACTGTGGCTCTGCACCTAAGTAAGAGTCTACAACCATATCTGATATTCTGTCACAAACTTTATCTGGATGCCCTTCTGAAACTGACTCGCTAGTAAATAAGAAATTTTTTTTCATGCTAACTCCCTTTTTCTTTTTTTTTTAAAAAAAAAATCAAAGTAATATAAAATAATATAAAATAAAAGAATAAGTTGTTGCCATAAGTGCTAAAAAAGGTCTTTTTATTATTTTTAAATTTTTTTATTTCAATAACTCCCTTCTGGGTTGATTCTAATTTGTTTATAATCTGTCCAGTAGGATCAATATAAGCTGAAGTTCCGTTATTAGTTGAACGAATTAAATTTTTTCCCTCCTCTATAGCTCTAAATATTGAGTGTGAAAAATGTTGATGGAGACCAATTGAATTCCCAAACCATCCATCTTCTGAAATATTTATTATAAAATCATAGTCATTAGTTCCTTTATTTAATCTTCCAGAAAAAATTATTTCGTAACAAATGAGTGGTAAAAAATTTATTCCATTTATATTTAAAACTTTTCTAGTTTTACCTGAAGAAAATGATTGATAACCACCAGTAATTTTTTTTACTCCTAATTTTGAAAGTAAACTTTCAAATGGTAAAAATTCACCAAATGGCACTAGATGATTTTTATTATATTGTGCCAGTATATTTGCATTATTATCTAACACTACAAGAGAATTAAAAACTTTTAAATTTTCACTACTGTTCATACCTAAAATAATTTTATGATTTTTAGAATAATTATCTTTAAAATACTTTTTATAATTTTTTATATCATTTAAGTAAATACTTGTAAGAGTTCCTTCTGGAAAAATAAAGATTGTATCTTCTTTAATATGTGGATCACTTAGTTTTATTAATTCCAATATTATTTCTTTAGGGTTTTCATTTTGATAGAATCTATCAATATTAATTTTTGGGGAAATAATTTTTATTGTATTAGTCATTTTTAAATAATTATTTTTTTTATAATTTTTTATAACTGCTAAGCCGTAAAAATAATTTGAGGCAAGTAATAAAAATAAAAAAACTAAAGATATTAATTTCAATTTTTTTTCATATTTAAAAAAAAATATTGAAGGAATTAAAAAAATAGTAATTGATAGTAAATTAAATGAATAAGTTCCAATTACAGATAAGATTTGTAAAAAATTTATATAATTAGTCCAACTAAAAGCTATTAAATTCCAAGGAAATCCACCAAATATAAATCCTCTCACAAACTCAACTAATGAAAATATTGCTGAAAAAATCAATATAGAGCTAAAATTTCTTTTTAATTTAAATAAAGAACAAAATAAAATAGCTAATCCATAAAATACTGCAAGGAATGATGGAATAATTATTAAAGCTATTGGAATTAAAATTTTAAATTGAGTATCAAAAGTTAATGCATTTGTAATCCAATATAAATTAGAAATAAAATAACCGAATCCAAATAACCAACCAATTTTGAACGCTAACCATTTTTTTTCTTTCAAATAAGATACAAAGAAAATAAAAAAAAGTGGAAAAGTAAAAAAATTTATAATTATAAAATTATAGGGTGTTAAACTAAATGAAGTAATTAAACCCAACAAAAAAGGAATTAGGTAAAATAAAAATTTATTTTTTATGTTAAAAGTCAATTTTTTTATTTAAAAGTTTTAATATTTTATTTTCTTTATTATTCATTTTTTTAAAATCTTTATTTTTTTTATGATCATATCCATTTAAATGTAAATATCCGTGTATCCACATCTTATCAAATTCTAAGTTGAAATTTGTTAAACTCGACCTTTTATTAATAATTTCAAAACTAATCGCTATATCTCCAATATAAATCATTTTTTTGTAATTATGGCTAGAAGGAAAAGATAATACATCTGTTGGTTTATTTTTTTTCCTAAATTTTTTATTAAGTTTTTTCATTTTTTTATTATTAGTAAGCAAAATGGTAAACTCTTGATTTTTATTTTTAAATAAGGGAAATTTAGATAATTTTTTTATTTTCTTTTGAATATAATCTTTGGGTGATTTAATCTTATTTTTCCATCTTGGATGATCTATAATTACCGAAGCTCTTATCATTCATTGCTATTTTTATCAGAGTAAGCTTTAACAATTTTAGAAACTAAAGGGTGTCTAACTACGTCTGTATGATCAAAATCAACTACAGATATTTCTTTTAAATGTCCTAAAAGTTTTTTAGACCTATTTAAACCTGATAGTGATTTATTGGGTAGATCAATTTGTGATGGATCACCATTAATAACAATTTTAGAATTTTCTCCTATCCTTGTTAAAAACATTTTAATTTGAGTGTCAGTAGCATTTTGTGCTTCGTCTAAAATGGCAAAAGAATTTTTTAGAGTTCTTCCTCTCATAAAAGCTAATGGAGCAATTTCTATATCACCTACTTCAATTTTTTTTTGTATTTTTTCAAAGTCTAAAAGATCATAAAGAGAATCATAAAGTGGTCTTAAATATGGATCTACTTTTTCTCTCATATCACCAGGTAAAAATCCCAATCTTTCTCCGGCTTCAACAGCTGGTCTTGATAATATTATTCTTTCAATTTTCTTTTCTAAAAGCATTGTTAAAGCAACAGCGACCGCAAGGAATGTTTTTCCTGTGCCAGCAGGACCCGCGGAGATTATAATTTCGCTTTCCCTCAATGCTCTAACATAGTTTTTCTGCTTTTCAGATCTTGGGATAACAGATTTTTTTGGAGTCTTAATAATATATTCAATATTCTTTCCAGAATTATTTAGTTTTTCATCTATCATAAATTTATTTATTGACGAAATTATATCTTTTTTTTCTATAGTACCATTAATTTTAAATTGTTCTGATAAAAATTTAATTGCATTTTTTACCAATTCATTCTTTTTTGGATCACTTTTAACAATTATCGAATTTCCTCTAGAATAAATATTTGTATCTGTAATATTTTCTAATTCTTTTATATTATTATTAAACTCTCCAACTACACCAAGCAATGTTTCGTTACTTTGAAAAATTATACTTAGTGTATCATTATCAGAATATACTAATTTTAAATCTGAATTTATTGTTTTATTAATTTTATTATCCAAGCTATGCTGCTCTCATATTATTATTTTCAATTTTGCCAAATAAAGTATTTTGATTTGAGTTTTCAATTTTAACATTTACGATTTTACCAATTTTGCTTGTGTCACCTTTAAAAATTACTGAATTTAAATACTTATTTCGTCCAAATAGTTTATCTTGACCTTCTATTTTGTTTTCAACTAAAACTTCTATGGTTTTATTTACAAAAGATTTATTCATTTCTAACTGAAAGGAAAATAAATATTTTTGTATTTTAATTAATCTCTCTTTGGATATTTTTTCATCAATTGTTTTTAATTCTGCAGCTTTTGTTCCAGGTCTAGGACTAAAAATGAAAGAAAATGAGTTTATAAATTTAATTTTTTTTATTAGTTCTATAGTTTGATTGAAATCAAAATCTGTTTCTCCTGGATATGAAATAAGAAAATCACTTGAAAAGTGTATTAAAGGATTAATTTTTTTAAGATTATCGTAAATATCTAAATATTCTTCAACTGTATGTTTTCTATTCATTTGCTTTAGAATTTTATTTGATCCACTCTGTATTGGTAGATGTACAAAAGGCATTAGTTTTTTTGAAGTTGCATAACATTCAATAAGATCATTTGTCATATCTTTTGGATGCGATGTGGTATATCTAATTCTTTTTAATTCTGAAAACTTTTCTAACTCATTTATCAAATTTGAAATTTTATATTTATTAAATCCTTCTACATATGAATATGCATTTACGTTTTGACCAAGTAATGTAATTTCTTTTACACCATTTTTAACTAACTCTTCAGCTTCATTAATTATTTTATTAAACGGTCTCGAATATTCAGGTCCCCTAGTATATGGAACGACACAAAAATGGCAAAATTTATCACAGCCCTCTTGTATAGTTAAAAAAGAAGAAATTTTATTACTAGTATTTTTAATTTGATCAAAATATTGAAATTTTGAAATTGTTTCAAAATCTGTTTCTTCTTTTTTTTGTTTTGTAGTGTGACTCTTTAAAATATTATTTATTTTATGATATGATTGTGGTCCAATAACAATATCGATATATGGTTCTCTTTTCAACATTTCCTGATTTTCTGCTTGAGCAACACATCCTGCAACTACGACTATAGGTTTATTTTTATTTTTATATAATTTTTTTACTCTTCCTACCTCATGATATACTTTTTCTTTTGCCTTATCTCTTATGTGGCAAGTATTTAAAATATAACAGTCTGTATTCTTTTGATCTTGTGTTTTAATAAATCCAATTTTTTTAACAGAATCATAAATACGATTAGAGTCATACTCATTCATCTGACATCCAAATGTTTTAATAAAAATCTTTTTTTCCATTAATTAAGATTTTTTTTTGACACCATATAATTCTAATTTATGGTCTACTAATTTGTAACCATATTTTTGAGCAACTTTTTCTTGAAGTTTTTCTATTTCTTCATCTACAAATTCTATAATTTCACCAGTTTTAATATCAATAAGATGATCATGGTGACTTTCACTAAGTTCTTCGTATCTGGCTTTACCACCCTTGAAATCATGTTTTGTTATAATGCCCGATTCTTCAAAAAGTTTTACTGTTCTATAAACTGTTGCAATACTAATTTTAGGATCTATTTTTATAACTCTTTTATACAACTCATCTACATCTGGATGATCCGACTCTCCGTAGGTTAACTTAGACTCGCCCATTACTTTAGCAATGATTTTTCTTTGCTCAGTAAGTTTAACACCCTTAGATATACATTTTTGCTGTATTGTTTGTGACATAATTCTATTTTAACTTGAATATATAGGTTTAATCAAATTTTTTTTCAACACCCCTTCTTTATATAAATTTAATATTTCTTTATAATCTTTGTCAAATATTTGATCAGAGCTAAATCCATATAAATCAATGTTATTTGTTGTACAAAGTGCTTTAGCTACTGAAATAGATATTCTTATACCTGAAAACTTACCTGGACCTTGATTTATAAATATATTTTTTACATTTTTAATTTTTATCTTTTTTTCTTCAAAAAATTTAAATAGTAACTGTGTAAATTTATCAAAATTTTCTCTATCGTTTGGAAATTCACTAGTATATGATTCATCTTCAGATATGATTTTAAATAAAATTTTATCTTTTGCTGCATCAATAATTAAATTATTCATAATTTTTTTATTTATTGCTAATAGTAATGCAGATGAGAATAATATCAAATACTATTCAAAAGATCAGGGAACACTTGCATTAATGTATCATAGATTTGAAGAAAATAAATATCCATCAACAAATATTCGAATGGAAGTATTTAAAAATCAAATTGAAATCATAAAAAGAAAAAATATAGATTTTGTTAGTCTTAACGAATTTAATGATAAATTTAAAAATCCTAAAGATCATAAAAAAATTTTATTAACAATAGATGATGCTTTCCAATCGTTCTATGAAAATGCTTGGCCATATTTAAAAAAAAATAAAATTCCATTTATTTTATTTGTATCTACTGAGCCAGTAGGAAAACCTGGTTATATGACTTGGAAACAAATAAAAGAAATTGAAAAAGAAAATTTTGCAACTATTGGAAATCACTCTCATTCTCATGAATATTTAGTTGATTTTAGTTTTGATCATTTCAAAAATGACATTGATAAATCAATTGTAATTTTTAAAAAAGAGTTAGGCTACAATCCTATTTATTTTTCATACCCGTTTGGGGAGTACAGTCTAAAACAAAAAAAATATATAAGTAAAAATTTTAAGTATGCCTTTGGTCAAAATTCAGGGGTGATAGATATTAATAAAGATAAATATGAACTACCAAGATTTCCAATAAATGAGAAATATGGAGATTTAGAAAGATTCAAATTTCTAATAAATTTATTACCTTTTCAATTTAAAAATTTTTTTCCAGAAAATAAATTAGTTTCTAAAAATAATAATCCACCTGAAATGGTAGTTGAATTTTTTGATAAACAACAAAATATTGATAAAATTAATTGTTTTTCTAATGAAGGAAATAAATGGGAAAAATCTAATATTGAAATAAAAGATAATAAACTGTTTGTTAAATTCAGAGAAAAATTTAATTTTAGAAGAGGAAGAATAAACTGTTCGTTAAATGATGTTGATGGATGGAGATGGTTTGGTTTTCAATTTACTGTAAAAATAGATTAAATTATTTTTTTTAATTTTTCACTAGTAGGTAATAATTGAGAATCGTCGAAATCATTTAAAGAATTTTGTTTAATTATTTTAATTAAAATTTCAGTGTATTCATCTCCTGTTTCAGCATATTTATCTAGAAATCTAACCAGTTCTAAACTATTAAGTTCTCCATAATTATCTCTTTGGATAGCCCTTGCTTCTCTAAAACCTTTATAGCTTGAATGTGTATTAAGATTTCTTTGATAAGCTCTTACAGATGCTTGCAGAACTTTAAATTTCATAACTTTGTGAGATGAATCTGAATCTGATTTTGCAGGTTTAATTCCTTCACCTGAATAAGTCCACTGACCAAATAATGCATTTCCCTCTAAAGCAAATCTTGATGTTCCCCATCCAGTTTCTTTTGCTGCTTGTGCAATTGCCAATGAAACTGGAATTTCATCCATTCTAATTTTTAGTGTTGTTAAATCTCTATTTACCACACCATATTGTTTAAATTTTTTGTTTAACCAGTCTCTTTCAGATTTTGAATTATTGTTTTTATTTAATATTACAAATAATCTTTTTCTATCTAATTTAATTATATTATTTTCCTCTAAAATAAGTGGCAATACAATCTTAATGAATAATTCTTTTCTTTTTTTTGTACTTTCGATAAATTTTATTTCTTTAGGTAATAAATCTAAAGCTATAGGTTTAACTATTTTATTTTTTCTTATATCTTTTAAATTATAATTTGTTTCTTCAAATAGTTGCTCTAATGTTGCTGCACTCAGCCTAACTGTATCATTTGATACATCATCAAAATCAAAAACATCATAGAATAAGTCCTTAAAACTAACTTTTTCTTTTTCTTCTGGTGAAAGATCCAATTCCTTACCACTCATGACTTTTTCGAAATTCATTTTTGATTTATTTTCAATAATTTCGGCAGTATAAAAATTTTTATTATAAAATTTTACAAGCACTGGCAAAATACTAAAGAAACCAATTAGAAAGAATCCGCATGCCCCAACTAATAAAAAGTTATGAATATTTTTATTTAAAGAATTTGGAGTTTTCTTATCAATTATATAACCTTTTTTAAGTAAAATATTTCTTATTTTTGATAATGATAATTTATTAAAATTTGTCATTATATTTCTTATATATTTTTTTTATGAAAATTCTAGAGAGCAATTACGTTTTTTACTTCAGGAATGTAATGACATAGAAGATTCTGTACACCCTGTTTTAAGGTCATTTTTGAGCTAGGACATCCTGAACAACTCCCTTGTAATTGAACTGTTACGGTTCCATTTTTAAATTCCTTAAATTTTATATCTCCACCATCTCTTTCAACAGCTGGGCGGACTTTCGTATCTAAAATTTTTATAATTTGTTTTTCAGTTTCAGAAATATCTTTATTAAATTTTTCCTCATTTTTTGAGTCAATTACAACATCATTTCCACTTGAGTAATAATCGTTTATAAATGAAATAATAATATGTTTTAACTCTTCCCAATCTATTTTTTCATCCTTATTAACTGATATAAAATCTTCAGCTAAAAATACTCCAACAACTCCATTTACTGATAATATATTCCTAACAAGCTCATTATTAGATTTGCTCTTATCAGTGATTTCTATGGAACCGTCATTTGAAACTTTTTTATTTGGTAGAAATTTTAAAGAATTAGGGTTTGGTGTTTTTTGTGTTTGTACGAACATAGTATTTATATAATCATTAAATTAATATTTTAAATAGACAATTATACTTAAAAACCAATAATTTTTTTCATATCTTTAACTTTTTTTGAAGCTATAACCTCAGCTTTTTCACTTCCTGCCTTTAATATATTGTCAATAAAATTATGATCCTTTTGTAATTTATTTATTTCGTTGGATATTGGAGTAATTTTTTCAACTACTATATCGGTTAAAATTTTTTTAAATTCAGAAAAATTTTTTCCACTAAATTCTTCGATTGAAATTTGTAAACTTTGATTTTTAAAACTAGAATATATTCCTAATAAATTCTCAGCCTCAGGCCTCTTAGATAAATCTTTTATATTATCTGGCATAGGTTTTGGGTCAGTTTTAGCTTTTCGAATTTTATTTACAATATCATCTTCACTATCTGTTAAATTAATCCTACTTAAATTAGAAGGATCTGATTTACTCATTTTTTTTGTTCCATCTTTTAAACTCATAATCCTTGCAAAACTTTTTTGGATCAGTGGATCTGGAACTTTTAAAAAATCCTTTACATTAAAATCTAAATTAAATTTTTGAGCAATATCCCTTGAAAGTTCTAAATGTTGTTTTTGATCTTCTCCAACTGGTACATGAGTAGAATCATATAGCAAAATATCTGCTGCCATAAGAACAGGATAAATATATAAACCAACACTAGCTTTTTCTTTATCTTTGCCAGCCTTCTCTTTAAACTGAGTCATCCTATTTAGCCAACCCATTCTTGCAACACAACTAAGTATCCAAGATCCTTCTGAATGTGCAGGAACTAAAGATTGATTAAATATAATACTTTTTTTATAATCTAATCCACTTGCTAAAAAAGCTGCTGTTGTCTCCCTTATATTATTTTTTAAAATTTTAGGATCTTGTTTGACTGTAATTGCATGCAAATCTACAACGCAGTAAACACATTCATTTTCGTCTTGATTTTGAAGTTCAACAAAATTTTTAATAGCGCCTAAATAATTGCCTAAATGTAGATTTCCGGTTGGTTGTACGCCTGAGAAAATTTTTTTAACCATTATTATTAATACTTTAATTTAATATCGGAAGTTTTAAAAGCTTTTGTAAGTATTGATAGCACAATATAAATGATTAAAGTTACTATAACTAATAATATCATTGTTATTAGTTTTTTGTCACTTTCATAATTCAAATAATTAGAAAAATGGTTAATTAGTATATAAAATATATAGCTACTTAAAGCAGTAGAAGTGATTATTTTAAAAAACTTGTTTAAAAAATTATAGTTTAAAGAAAAATAACTCTTATTAATTAAAAAAATTAAAAGTAAAAAAGCATTAAACCAAGATGATATTGTTGTTGCAATTGGAATAATTATAAAACCAATTTTATTAAAAAAATAAACACTTATTAAGATATTTATAAATACAGATATTAATGAAAATATAAATGGTGTTCTTGTATTGTGCCTTGCAAATAAAAAAGTAGAAAAAATTTTTATAAATGCAAACGCTGGCAATCCCCATGCAAAGTAAAATAGTGCTTTCGAAGAATTTTTAACACTTTCTATATCAAATGAACCATAACCAAACAAAGATGAGGTAATTTGATCTGAAGCAATCAATAAAGCTAAACAAGCTGGAAAACTTAAAAATATACTTAATTCCAGAGCTTTATTTTGAATAAAATTTATTTTATTTTTGTTATTTGTTTGTATGTATCTACTTAGATTGGGAAGAACAACTGTCCCGATTGCAATTCCTGCTATTGCTAAATTTATTTGATAAATTCTATCTGCATAATATAGATAAGATACAGCACTTGCTTGAAAAGAAGCAATAATAGTTCCAACTAAAATATTAATTTGTGTTACTCCAGATGAAAAAATACTTGGTAGCAATTTATTAAAAAACACTTTAACCTTAGAGTCAATTCTAAACTTTAATGAAAAACTTGGAAAATAAAATTTTTTTGAGTAATAAATTAAAAAAATTAATTGTACTAATCCAGCTAATGTTACAGCATAAGATAGCTGGTATACTAATTCATAATTTAAATTATTTCCAAATAATAGAACAATAATTAAAAATATATTTAAAATTATAGGAGCTGCTGCTGCAACTCCAAATTTATTGTGTGAATTTAGAATTGCTGAAAAAAAAGAAGCTAAACTTACAAAAAGTAAAAATGGAAATGTAATTCTTGTTAAACTAATTGTTGTATCTAGCTTATCTACATTATCTTTAAATCCTGGTGCAATTAAGAATACAAACCCAGGCATAAATATTTCAATTATAAAAACTATAAAAAGAATAGATATGAAAAGTAAGTTAAATATTTTATTAGAAAATTTTTGTGCCTTTTTTTTTCCTAATACAAGTTCTGATGAGTAGCTTGGAACAAATGCAGCATTAAATGTACCTTCAGAGAACAATCGTCTAAATGTGTTTGGTATTCTAAATGCAACAAAAAAAGCATCTGCAATTGGTCCTGAGCCAAGATAGATTGCTATCAAAACATCTCTTAAATACCCAAGTATTCTACTAATTATAGTAAAGAAACTAAATGTGCTTGTTGACTTAATTAAGTTCATAAATCATATTAGTCTTAAAATTGCTCTAATTGTATATCTAATTACATATAATGAAAAAAAATAAAATTGAACATTATTCTGATAAAGAAGCATTAGAATTTCATAATTCAAATAAATCTGGCAAGATTGAGATAATTTCATCAAAACCTATGACTACTAAAAGAGACCTTGCTCTAGCATATTCTCCAGGGGTTGCTGCGCCAGTAAAAGCCATTTTTGAAAATCCTGATCTTGCATATGATTATACCACTAAAGGAAATTTAGTTGCAGTAATAAGCAACGGTTCTGCTATTTTAGGATTAGGAAACCTTGGTGCAATTGCTTCCAAACCAGTAATGGAAGGTAAAGCAGTTCTTTTCAAAAGATTTGCAGATATAGACTCTATAGATCTAGAAATAGATTCAAATGATCCAGATGAAATTGTAAATTCGATAAAAAATTTTTCAAAAAGTTTTGGTGGAATTAATTTGGAAGATATCGCTGCTCCAGATTGTTTTATAATTGAAAAAAAACTTAAAAAAATTTTAGATATTCCCGTTTTCCATGATGATCAACATGGAACAGCAATAATAACCTGTGCAGCACTAATAAATGCTTTAGACATAACTAAAAGAGATATTAAAAAAATAAAAATAGTAATTAACGGAGCTGGAGCATCAGCAATGGCATGTGCAGATCTTTTTATAATTAAAGGTGTACTTAAAAAAAATATTACGATGTTAGATAGAAAAGGAGTTATTTATAAAGGAAGAGAAAACTTGAATGAATGGAAATCTAAACATGCTACTGAAACTAAATCTAGAACATTAGATGAGGCAATTAAAGGAGCTGATGTTTTTCTTGGATTATCTAAAGCTGGAACACTTAAAAAAGATATGGTTAAAAAAATGTCAAAGAATCCAATAATTTTTGCGTGCGCAAATCCAGATCCTGAGATTACCCCTGAAGAAATTGAAGAAGTAAGAACAGACGCAATAATTGCTACTGGTAGATCAGATTATCCAAATCAAGTAAATAATTTAATTGGATTTCCATATATTTTTAGAGGTGCTTTAGATGTAAGGGCAAAAACAATTAATGAAGAAATGAAGTTGGCTGCATCAAATGCAATAGCTGCACTGGCAAGGGAAAGAGTGCCTGATGAAGTTGTTGCTGCAATGGGAGGTGAAAGACCAAAATATGGAAAAGATTATATTATACCTTCTACATTCGATCCAAGATTGATTAGTGTAATTCCTGTTGCTGTTGCCAAAGCTGCAATAAAAAGTGGAGTTTCAAGAAAAAAAATTGAAAATTTTGAAATTTATTCTGAACAACTTAAACAAAGGTTAGATCCTTCAGTAACTATAATGCAAGGTATCAACTCACAAATTAAGAAAACACAAAAAAAAGTAGTTTTTGTTGATGGAGAAGATGAAAATACTCTTAAAGCAGCCATAGCTTTTAAAAATAGTGGCCTAGGTATACCAATAATAGTAGCCAAAGAAAAAGTTGTAAAACAGAGATTGAAAGAGATTGGTTATAGTGAAAACTTTAATATTGAAATAGTCAATTCTACAATAAAAGAAAAAAGGGAAAAATACACAAATTTTTTATTTAAAAAATTGCATAGAGAACAGGGATTACTCGAGAGAGACTGCGATAGAATGGTTAGAAATGATAGAGTTATTTGGGGAGCTTGTATGGTTTCATGCGGAGATGCTGATGCAATGGTTACTGGAAATACCAGAAGGTATTCACAATCACTTCAAAAAATTAAAAGGGTGGTTGATCCAAGGCCAGGTGAAATTATGTTTGGTTTAAACATGTTAGTAAATAAAGGAAGAACAGTATTTATTGCTGATACTACCGTACATGAATATCCTTCATCATCTCAGTTGTCTGAAATAGCGATATCTTCAGCTAGAGTAGTTAGACTTTTTGGTTTTGATCCAAAAATTGCATTTTTATCTCACTCCACTTTTGGTCAACCTATTACAAGCAGAACTAAACACATTAGAGATGCAGTTAATATATTAAAAGAAAAAAATGTTGATTTTAAATTTGATGGAGATATGCAGCCTGATGTCGCTTTAAATGAAGAATATAAAGAATTGTATCCTTTTTCTGAAATAGTAGGTAATGCAAATGTTTTGATTATGCCTGGTCAACATAGTGCTGCGATAACTTATAAAACTTTGATGACACTAGGTGGTGCTAAAGTAATTGGTCCTTTGCTTGTTGGTTTAGGACAGGCGATAGAAATTGCACCTTTGAGATCATCAACTTCAGATATTTTAAATTTAGCATCTGTTGCTGCATATTCTGCTGGGGTAATAGATTACAATAAAAAAAATTAATTTTTAATTACTCTTAAATCTTCAACAAGCAAAATACTTGCTATTACATCTTCAACATCAGCTATCTCATTCGCTTCTTTTATAATCTCTAATTTTTCATTTTCATCTTGAGCAATTCCATAAACATAAATTTTCTTTTTGTATGTATCAACATTATAATTTACAGCACTAATTTTTTTGTTAATAAGCATCGCCGTTTTAAGCTGAGAAGTAATTAAAACATCTTTAGCAGATTGTTTAAAATTAAAATCTTCTTTAATTTTTAAATCATTTTTTACTGATCTAGTTCCTTTAGTTTCCCATACTAATTTAGTAATTTTAAGTTTCTCTTCAGGATTATCTACCTTTCCAGTAATAAAAACTCTCCCATCTATTACCTTTGTTTTTACAGTAAGAAAATAATTTTTTTCCATAGCAACTAGTTTAGCATCTATAGTTTTATCCATAATTGAATCATCTATTTGTGTACCTAATGTTCTTGGATCATATGCAATACTAACACCTGTTCCAAAAACACCAGAAGTAGCTGCACCCACACACCCAATTAAGAGAAGAAAAGATAGAAGTGGAATAAAAATTTTAATTTTCATTTTTTAATGATAAACAATAATTATAAATCTCTTTTTTTGAAACGTTTTTTTCATCGCTAAAAATGTTTGTTATATCTTTAATAGTTAATTTTTTTATTAAATATTTAATTTTTTTTTTATCTGATTCGTTTAATTTATTTGAATCTTTTCTAATGTTTCCTTTTTCGGAAAGAATTACTGTAATTTCACCTTTTAAGTTATTTTCAAATTCATTTAAATTGCTAACTGAAGTTCTAAAGTATTCTTCGTAAAATTTTGTCATTTCTTTGCAAACTAATATTTCTCTATCAATAAAATATTTTTTTAACAAACTAATGATTTTATTTATTTTTTTTGCTGAAATAAAAAAAACAATTGAAAAATTTAAATCAGATAAATGCTTAAAAATTTTTTCTACTTCAGATTTTTTGTCAGGAATAAAACCATTAAATAAAAATTTATCTGAAAAACCACTAATTGAAACCGCCGATGAAACTGCTGAGGGGCCAGGTATAGGAAATATATTAATATTATTTTTTACACAAGATTCTATAAGTATTTTTCCTGGATCTGATATAGAAGGTGTACCGGCATCTGAAATTAACGATACTATTTTATTCAACTTTATAGTTTCTATTATTTTAGAAACGTTTTTTTTTTCATTAAATTTATGGTTAGACATTAATTTTGCGCTAATATTAAAAGATAAAAATAATTTTTTTGAGACTCTGGTATCTTCACACAAAATAAGATCTGATTTTCTTAAAATTTCTAATGCTCGATGAGAAATATCTCCAAGATTCCCTATGGGCGTAGCTACAATATACAAACCTTTTACATTTTCTCTTGTTTTTTTGCCAGAATGTAGATTCATTAATTTAATAGACTATAATAATAACATTAAAATGAAAAAAATTATTCAATTTATTACTTTAACTTTCATATACTCTTTTTTTATATCTACAGTATCTATTGCTGAAGACAAAATAAAAATTGGTCTTATCGTTCCTTTATCAGGAGAACATAAAGAAATAGGACAATCAATTGTAAATTCTGTAAGACTAGCCATAAACAAAATAGATAATAATAGAATCCAAATAATTCCTAAAGATACTAAATCAAATCCAGAAATAACTTTAAAAGTTTCAAAAGAGCTTCATCAGGATGGAGTAAAAATAATTTTAGGACCTGTATTCAATGAAAATTTAGTTTACTTAGCTGAGCTAAATGATGTGCTTTTTATATCATTCACTAATAAAGTATTAAATAATCCAAAAAATGTAATAGCAGCTGGCATTAATGCTATTTCTCAAATTAAAACGATAATTAAGTTTCAAAAATTATCTAATTTAGAGAGAAGTATATTTTTAATTCCTGACTCTAGTTTTAAAAAAGAAATAAAAGAAGCAATTAAAAATACGAATATCCAATTAAAAGATATTTTTATTTATGATACTGATCCAACACTTTTAACTGCCCAGATAGAAAAGTTAACAAGATACCCCCAGAGAAAACAAAGGTTGGAAGATGAGATCCAGAGATTGAAAGAGTCTGAAGAAATGAATAAAGAAACTAAAATATCCAATTTAGAAAAAAAAGATACATTAGGAGGAATTAATTTTGACTCAGTAATTATCGCAGATTTTGATGAAAGTCTTAAAAGTGTCACAACTTCTTTATTATATACAGACGTCTCATCAAAAAGAGTTCATTATATTTGTATGAACCAGTGGTTTGATAAATCTTTACTTAAAGAAAAATCACTACAACCAATATATTTTCCTTCCGTTAACAAAGAAAATTATGAAGAATATATTAATGAATATATAAATACTTTTAAAAAATATCCAAATCAAATATCATTTTTGAGTTATGATATAGTAGGTTTAGTATATTTTTTACTTTTTCAAAATGATTTTGAAGTCGATAAAAAGATATTCTATAAAAAAAACAAATTTAAAGGCAAGATAGGTTTTTTTGAAATAAATAAAAATAAAATTAGCCATTTATTAAATTTTTACTCAGCAGAAAATGGGCGATTTAAAAAAATTTTTTAATTTTTTTAAACGCAATTGCTCTATGATCTATCTTATATTTTTTTATTGGTTTCATTTCACCAAAAGTCAATTTACTTTTATTGGGAATAAAAATTGGATCATACCCAAATCCATATTTACCTAATTTTACTTTTGAAATTTGACCTTCTATAGTTCCTACAGAAGTTATATATTTTTTATTTGTCCAGTATATTGTTAAAGAACAAACAAATTTTGCTTTAACTTTTTTTTCACGCCATTTTAAGTCAACTAAATTTAATTTATTATAAACTTTTTTTATTGCTAAATTAAAGTTATTTTTTTTTCCTCCCCATCTTGCAGAGTAAATACCTGGTGATCCACCTAACATTTTAATTCTAAGACCTGAATCGTCAGCAATACAGATCATACCAGCCTTCCTTGAAAAAAACTTAGCTTTTAACAGTGAGTTCTCTCTAAAAGTTCTTCCAACTTCTTTTGGACTAGGAATATTTAATTGTTTTGGCGTATAAATTTTAATATTATTGGGAAGTAAATCTCTTATTTCCTTTATTTTACCAGGATTATTTGATCCGATTATAATTTTTGTAATTTTTTTATTTTTCATCTAGAAATTATCATTTTTCTTACCATATACATAGATATGGAAAAAGAAGAATTAGATAAAAAAGATAATAATATTGAAAATTCTGAAAATATTAATTCAAGCAATGAAGAACAAACAAATCAAAAAGAAAATAAGGAAGAAATAAGCTTAGAAGAAAAAGTAAAATTGTTAGAGGATAAAGTCACTAGAACACTAGCTGAGATGGAAAATCAGAGAAGAAGATATGAAAAGGAAAAAGAAGATGCATTTGAGTATGGCGGATTTTCATTTGCTAAAGAAGCACTCAACTTATTAGACAATCTAGAAAGGTCAAAAGAATCATTGTTAAACGATGAGAGCCTTAAAAATAATGTTGCTTTAAAAAAGATAACTGAACATTTAAATATTATATATGATGATATGATTTCTATTTTTAAAAAAAATAATATCGAGCCAATTAAATCTATTGATGAAAAACTAGATCCAAATCTTCATCAAGCCATGATGGAGGTTATAGATGATAAAAAGGAAAATGGAACAATAGTTCAAGAGATTCAAAAAGGTTTTCTATTAAAAGATAGATTACTTAGACCTTCTTTGGTTGCAGTATCCAAAAAAAACTCAAAAACCGAAGGTATAGATAAGCGAGATGATAAAAAACATAAAGAAAATCAAGATAAAATAAAGGAAAAATAATTGATTAAGTAGCTTGTACAATAAAAATTAACACATATATGAAATCTTGGAATTAAACAAATGAGCAAAGTAATAGGAATAGATTTAGGAACTACAAATTCTTGTGTAGCAATTATGGATGGTGCACAGGCAAAAGTTTTAGAAAATACAGAAGGTGCCAGAACAACACCTTCAGTTGTTGCCTTTAATGATGGTGATGAAAAACTAGTAGGTCAACCAGCGAAAAGGCAGGCTGTAACAAATCCTGAAAATACAATTTTTGCAGTTAAAAGATTGATTGGAAGAAATTTCAGCGATCCAACAGTAAAAAAAGATTTAGAAACTGCACCATTTAAAATTATAAATTCTGAAAAGGGAGATGCTTGGATTGAAGCTAAAGGAAAAAAATATTCACCTTCTCAAATTTCAGCGTTTGTATTACAAAAAATGAAAGAAACTGCAGAAAAATATTTAGGTCAAGCAGTTACCAAAGCAGTTATAACTGTTCCAGCATATTTTAATGACGCTCAAAGACAAGCAACTAAAGATGCTGGAAAAATTGCTGGACTTGAAGTTTTAAGAATTATAAATGAACCAACTGCTGCATCACTTGCATATGGATTAGATAAAAAAGCAAATAAAAAAATAGCAGTTTATGATCTTGGTGGTGGAACTTTTGATGTATCTATACTCGAGTTAGGTGATGGTGTTTTTGAAGTTAAATCAACAAATGGTGATACATTTTTAGGAGGTGAAGACTTTGATAATACAATTGTTGAATATCTATTATCAGAATTTAAAAAAGAAAACGGCATTGATTTAAAAACTGATAAGCTTGCTTTACAAAGATTAAAAGAGGCTTCCGAAAAAGCTAAAATAGAACTTTCTTCAGCAGCGCAAACAGAAATAAATTTACCATTTATTACTGCTGATAAAACTGGACCAAAACATATTAATTTAAAAATGACTAGAGCAAAACTTGAGGCTTTAGTTGAAAACTTAATTTTAAGAACAATTCCACCTTGTAAAACTGCACTAAAAGATGCTGGGTTATCTGCGAGCGAAGTAGACGAGATAGTGCTAGTCGGTGGAATGACAAGAATGCCAAAAGTAATTGAAGAAGTTAAAAATTTTTTTGGAAAAGAACCTAATAAATCAGTTAATCCCGATGAAGTAGTTGCAATGGGTGCAGCAATTCAAGCGGGAGTTTTACAGGGAGATGTTAAAGATGTTCTGTTATTAGATGTAACTCCTTTATCACTTGGTATTGAGACTTTAGGTGGAGTTTCTACAAAATTGATTGAAAAAAATACAACTATACCAACAAAAAAAAGTCAAGTTTTCTCAACGGCAGAAGATAGTCAGCCAGCTGTATCAATAAGAGTACTTCAAGGTGAAAGAGAAATGGCATCAGACAATAAAATTTTAGGAAATTTTGAATTAGTTGGTATAGCGCCAGCTCCAAGAGGAGTTCCTCAAATAGAAGTTACATTTGATATTGATGCAAATGGAATTGTAAATGTTTCAGCGAAAGATAAAGGAACAGGTAAAGAGCAAAAAATTCAGATTCAAGCTTCTGGAGGTCTTAGTGACGAAGAAATTAGTAAAATGGTGAAAGAAGCTGAAGCAAATAAAGATGCCGATAAAAAGAAAAGAGAAGCAGTAGACGCTAGAAATCAGGCAGATACTTTACTTCATTCAACAGAGAAAAATCTAAAAGAACATGGTTCAAAAGTTTCAGAAACAGATAAAAAAGCAATTGAAACAGCGTCGTCAAATTTAAGAAATTCTCTTAAAGGTACTGACTTAGAAGATATAAAAAAGAAAACTCAGGAATTAGTTCAAGCATCGATGAAGTTAGGTGAGGCTATATATAAATCTCAACAAAGTGCTAAGCCTGGTGATGCTCCAAAAGAAGCAAAAAAAGAAGGAAAAAAAGACGATAACGTTGTTGATGCAGATTTCGAAGAAGTAAAAGACGATAATAAAGAGAAAAGCGCCTAGGCTAACAACTGTTTGTCTGTAATTAGTTATGGCAAAAAGAGATTATTATGAAGTCTTAGGTGTAAAAAAAAATTCTACTCCAGAACAAATAAAATCATCATACAGAAAATTAGCAGTTAAATATCATCCTGATAAGAATAAAGATAATAAGGAGGCTGAAGAAAAATTTAAAGAGGCTTCCGAAGCTTATCATGTATTATCTAATTCTGAGCGTAAACAAAATTATGATAATTTTGGACATGCTGCATTTGAAAATGGTGGAGGAGGAAGAGGTGGATTTAGTAACTTTGATTTCTCAAATCATTTTTCAGATATATTTGAAGATTTTTTTGGCGAAGGTTTTGGAGGAGGAAGTAGAAGAAAAAGAAGATCAAATTATAGAGGGTCAGATCTAAGATATGATTTATCAGTCACTCTTGAAGAGGCATATGCTGGGAAAAAACAAGATATAAAATTCTCTACCTCAGAAAAATGTGATTTATGTAACGGGAGTGGATCTAAACCAGGCCATAGTCCCAACTCTTGTTCTATGTGTGGCGGGCACGGTCAAGTGAGATCAAATCAAGGATTTTTTACAGTACAACAAACTTGCCCACAATGTTCAGGTTCAGGTGAAGAAATTACTAACCCCTGCAATAGTTGCAGTGGCCAAGGCAAAAAACAAGCTTCGAAAAGATTATCTGTAACAATTCCAAAAGGAGTTGATGATGGAACAAGAATTAGACTTTCAGGTAAAGGTGAAGCAGGGTCAAGAGGAGCAGGAAGTGGTGACTTATACTTATTTATTAATGTATATTCTCACGATCTCTTTAAAAGATCTGAAGAAAATTTATTTTTTGAATGTCCAGTTTCAATAGCAGATGCAGCATTAGGTGCATCTGTAGAAATTCCAACTATAGATGGTGGTAAAGCAAAAATTAAAATTCCTGCAGGAACTCAAAGTGGCAAGCAATTTAGGTTAAAAGGAAAGGGAATGCCCTACATGAGAGGAAGTGGAAATGGAGACCTTTATGTCCAAGTAAATACTGAAGTACCTGTATCTTTAAACAAAGAACAAAAAGAACTATTAGAAAAATTTAGAGAAATTGAAAATGAAAAATCAAACCCAAGTATTAAAAAATTCTTTCAAAAGGCAAAGAGTTTCTGGAAAAACTAAAATATGGGACTAGAAGAAATTGTCCCAGCAATATCTTTAATAGCTGTTTTAATATTAGTTCTTCCTGCATTTCTTAGATCTAA
>CACAHE010000004.1 GCA_902532195.1 uncultured Pelagibacteraceae bacterium
TCTAACGGAAAACTTTTTTGCAAAAAAAATAGGGTTATTGCTACAAATGATGCATTTAAAGAAAATTTTGATGTGGCAATTTTTGATGATGGACTTCAGGACAAAAATATTAAATACGACATTAACATAGTTTGTTTTAACGAAAAAACAGAAGTTGGAAATGGCTGCTTGTTACCAGCTGGTCCTTTAAGAGAAAGTATTCAAAATTTAAAAAAATACGACGCAGTTTTTTTGAACGGAAACAACATAAATGAATCTGATTTTGAAAAAAAAATAAAAAAAGACTTTCCTCATATAAAAATTTTTAAATCTACTTATTCCATAAAAAATCTTCATGAGCTTGATACAAAAGAACAATATTTAGTTTTTGCAGGAATAGGTAATTTTGATAGTTTTATTGATATGCTAAAAAAAAACAATTTTATAATATTAGATACAATTGCTTATCCTGATCATTATAATTATAGCCAATCAGATATCAAAAAAATTTTAGAAATTGCAAAATTAAAAAAAGCGAAAATTATTACAACTGAAAAAGATTACATAAAAATAGCTGAAGAATATAAAAATGAAATTAAAGCGATAAAGATCGAATTGAATATTGCAAATGAAAATAAATTTAACGATTTTTTAAATGAAAGGTTATGAAAATAGTTAAGTATTTTTTAGAATTTATTTTTATAGTTATTCTATTTATTATTTTTAAAATATTAGGATTCAAACTAGCATCAAATATGGGCGGCTATATAGGAAAAAAAATTGGCCCTCTATTTCGTTCAAAGCAAACAATATTAAACAATATTAAAAATGCTTTACCAAACACAAATAAAGCTGACTTAGAATTAATTATTCAAAGTATGTGGGAAAACTATGGAAGAATCTTAGCAGAATATGTTTTTTTAAAAGATTTTAGAAAAGAAAAATTAAATGATTATCTAGAAATTGAAGGTAAAGAGCACTTAAACAAAGTAAGAGACTCAAACGAGCAAGTGGTTTTTGTTTCTGGTCACTTTAACAACTTTGAGCTAATGGCAATGCAAATAGAGAAATCAGGTATTAATTTAGCTGCAATATATAGACCACTAAATAATATTTTTTTAAATGGAATAATGGAAAAAATAAGAACAAAATACATATGCAAAAATCAAATTAAAAAAGGAAGAAGTGGTACGAGAGAATTATTAAAATCATTCAATAATAAAAATTCTATAGCACTTATGATTGACCAAAGGGTAAGTGAAGGAGAAAAGTCAAATTTTTTTGGACAAGATGCTTTTACAACAACTATACCGGCTCAACTTGTAAAAAAATTTGGTTGCAAGATCGTACCAATTCATATTGAGAGATATGATAATTTCTACTTCAAAATGAAAATTGAAGAACCGATTAATTATAATAAAGATTCAACCATCGACGAAATAACTCTAAGTTTAAATAAGCTTTTAGAAAATATGATTCTTAAAAATCCAGAACAATGGATTTGGTCACATAATCGTTGGAAATAACTAATCTTTTTTTAGTAGTTCCTCTTTTTTGTGCGCTGCTTCAAGATGAGAAAAATATGCCTCTTGTAATTCTATATTCCAATATGTAAGTTTTTCTAGACTAATTTTTTTTCCTGATACTGCACAAATTACGTGGTCTCCATGTTCTATTATTTCAAAATTATTAGGAAGATATTTTAATTTTGCTAATTTTTTATACATTTTTAGTTTATAAAGTATTACATGAATATAGGAATAATTGGAAGTGGCGCCAGAGAACATTCGATTTGCTATAAATTAAAACAATCAAAAATAGTTAAAAATTTATATTGTATTCCAGGAAACGCAGGCACATCTGAAATATGTAATAATATTAATATTAATATTAATAATTTTGATGAAATTTACAAAGTTGTTATTGCAAAAAAAATTGAACTGATAGTTGTGGGTCCTGAAGAGCCTCTTGTGAACGGAATTACAGATTTTTTTGAAAAAAAAAATATTAATATTTTTGGTCCCAGCAAGATGGCTTCAAGATTAGAAGGGTCAAAAGCATTTATGAAGGGTATTTGTAAAGAATTTGCAATACCTTCGGCAAAATATGAAGAAATAAATAATTTAGATGAAGCCAATAAAGCTTTAGAAAAATTTAAAGTACCAATAGTTGTAAAATCAGATGCTTTGGCAGGTGGTAAAGGGGTAACAATTTGCAATACCAAACAAGATGCATTCAATGATATTAAAAATATATTGTCGGGAAAATTTGAAAAATCGAAAAAAGTTATAATAGAAGAATTTTTACAAGGAGAAGAAGCAAGTTATTTTGTTGTTACTGATGGTGAAAACTACATTCCTATAGGAACTGCACAGGATCATAAGAGAATAGGCGAAAACGATACTGGACTTAATACCGGTGGCATGGGTGCCTATTCACCATCCTTTTTAATATCTAAAGAAGTTGATAAAAAAATTAAAAAAACAATTATCGAACCCACTATTAACGCCATGAAGGCAAAAGGGTGTCCATATAAAGGAATATTATATGCGGGATTAATGATAAATAAATCTCAGCCAAAACTTATTGAATACAATATCAGATTTGGTGATCCTGAGTGCCAAGTATTAATGATGAGACTAAATAATGATTTATTAGAAATAATACAATCAACATTAAACAAAAAATTAGATAAAATTGAGATAAACTGGAATAATGACTTTTGCATGACTATAGTAGCAGCTAGCAAAGGCTATCCAGAAAAATTTGAAAAATTAAAAGAGATTAAAAACATCTCAGAATTTGGAAAAAGTTCTAGTAAACAATTGTTTCACGCATCGACAATCAAAGGCAAAGATGGGAAAATTTATTCAAATGGTGGAAGAGTATTAAGTTCGACAGTTTTAAATAAGTCATTAAAAGAGGCTAGAAAAGAAGCTTTGAAAATCTTAGACTCAATTGATTGGGAAAATAAATATTATCGAAGAGATATTGGTTATAGGATTATTGATAAATGAGAATAATTTCAGGTATTTACAAGGGTAAAAAACTATTAGAACCAATTGATAAAAAAACAAGACCTTTAAAAGACTTAGTTAAAGAATCTATTTTTAATTTACTACTACATTCAAATTATATTAATTTAAGTTTAAAAGACTCGTTTGTATTAGACTTATTTGCTGGATCTGGATCATTTGGTCTCGAGTGTTTATCAAGAAATTCAAGTCATGTAACTTTTGTTGAAAATTATGAACCTGCGATCCATACTTTGAAAAAAAATATAAGAAATTTAAATATTTTAAACAAATATTCCTTAAAGGAGGAAGATATTTTTAATAATAGGTTTATTAATAGATTAAATAAAAAGTTTGATTTAATTTTTGCTGATCCGCCATACAAAGAAGAGAGAATTTTTAATTTATTATCTATTGTATATGAAAATAAGATTTTAAAAAAAAATGGTATATTTGTAATACATAGAAATAAAAAAAGTGATGAATTAAGCAATAATAAATTCGAAATTATAGAAATAAGAATATACGGAATATCAAAAATAATATTTTATAAATTAAAATAATTTTTTAGTCTCAGTTTTTATTAGTTCGACAGCGGGTTGATCAAAAGGATTTAAATTAAGAGCTTTTCCTAATAAAATAGTCTCTAAAATAAAAAAAGAAAAAAGAGCACCTAATGTTTTTTCGGATCTTTGATTTATAGTAAAACTTCTAAAAGGAATATTTTTTTTTAAAAAAACATTTTCTGTAGCAATTTTTTGTGCATTTATAATTTGAATTATTTTTTTGTTATACAGTTTTTTTTGATTTAATAATAAATTTTTATTATTTAATATTGGTGATTTTTTTTCATTAATAGAGAAAAAAGTATAAAAATTTTTTTTAGGTCCATCTAAAAAATATTGCATCAAGCTATGATTATCCTTTGGCATAGTTGATATAATTGGAAAAATACCTTTAGATTTTTTTCCAAGACTTTCAGCAACTAATTGTTGATACCATTTAAAAAAATTATCTGAATACTCATCATAATTTAAAATTATTGAATTTTGTTTATTTTTACACAAATGAATTAAACATCCAACATTTTGGACTAATTTATTTATAAAATATTTATTTTTAATTAAATTATCATATTGTTTAAATTTTTTTTCATCAAATCCCATAAGAACAGCTGGAACCATGCCAACTTCAGAAAGCACGGAATATCTTCCCCCTATAAAATTGTTATGTTCTATAATTTCACACTTAAGTTTATTTGCTAATTTAAATAAATAATTATTTTTTTTTTCAGTAATAATTATATTTTTATCTTTTTTTTTTAAGTATAAGTTTATATTCGAGATTGTCTCAAGAGTATTGCCAGATTTAGATATAATAATATTTATAGATTTTGTTTTTTTATCTAACCTCAAATCGTTCTGAAGATTATTTATAAAGTAAAATTTTTTTTTACATTTTAAAAAACTATAAATTGCTTCAGCTCCTAAAATTGAGCCACCCATTCCAATAATTTTAAAAGTTTTTTCTTTTCTAAATTTATTTAATGTTTTTTTTTTAAAACTATAATTGTAACTTTTAGAAAGTGATTTTAATAAATTATTATTATTTTGATGTTTTAAAGAGCTTAAGATTCTATATAGTTTTTTACTATTAATTTTTCTATTTAATTGAAAATTTTTAAATTCAACAATATTTTTAAACATTATTCTTTATTTATTTCTTCTAAAATTAAACTTTCAATTCTACTTGTTTCTGAATTATCGTTGCTTGAGTCACTTTTATTTAAAATTTTCATTATTTCATCTTCATTGTTGTTAGCTATTTCGTTTTCTTCGTTAGTTGGGTTGGGCAATTCTCCAAAATTAGGAGGTAAACTTAAAGGATTTTTCTTTTGAATTAAAAATTCATCTCCACTTTTACTTCGTCTTTTTCCCTCTAATGCTTCTTTTAATCCAGAGCCACAAGAATTGAGAAGATAAATCAGAGCTAAGAATAATAATAATTTAGAGTTTTTTTTCATTTTTTGTTTTATTAAAAAAAAATAATTCACTAGTTATAAGACAAATAATGCCTATAGAAATAAAAATATCTGCAACATTAAAAATAAACCAGTGAAAACCGTTATAATTTATATCAATAAAATCAGGTACAGCAAAATAATATATTCGGTCAAATAGATTTCCTAGCGATCCACCTAATATAAGTAATAAAAAGTATATTCTAGAGTCTTCTGTTTTAATAATTAAATATACTATAATTATATTTACAAAAATTATTATCACGGTGATCAGATGATAAAATATTGTGCCATCCGAAGACAATAATCCGAATCCGATACCCGTGTTCCAAACTAATATTAAATTTAAAAATTGGTTAACATAGATATTTATATTTCCATTATTTTCTACATAATTTAAAATATAAATTTTTGTAAATCTATCTAAAAGAAATATAAAAATAATTATAGAAATATAAAATATATTTTTCTTTGAAAATAATTTACTCATTATTCAAATGCCATGTCTCTCACATTTTCCTTTTTTAATTTTCCAACAAACTTTACACTTTTCGCCTTCTGCTTTATAAGTTTCTACAAATACTTCATCGCTTATACTATCATCTTTAATTAATTCAGCCTCGGAAGTAATACAAAGTTCTGCAAAATCAAAATTTTTAGCTTTTTCGTATAAATTTTTATTAATTTTAATTTTTATTCTAGCTTCAAGACTTGAGCCTATTACTTTCTCAGCTCTTTTATTTTCTATACTAATATTTGAGAAGTCTCTAATTTTAATTAAATCTTTCCATTTTTCGTTAAGCTTCTCATTTTTCCATGTTTTTGGAATTCTTACAAAATTCTTTAAATGAATACTGCTATTATTATCTTTATTAATTAATTTAAAAATTTCTTCAGTAGTAAAAGACAGTATAGGAGCAAACCAACTTAATAAAGTTTGTAGAATTATATTTAAAAACTTAATACAATCTTTTCTTTTTTTTGAATCTTTTGGGTCACAATAAAGTGTATCTTTTCTTATATCAAAATAAAAAGCTGAAAGATCTACTGTGCAGAAATTTAACAACTCTTTATATAAATTATGAAATGTATATGTTTGAAAATTTTTTTGAAATATTTCGTTTAACAAATAAATTTTATGAAACATGTATTGTTCCAATTCTGGAAAATCATTTAATTTAACTTTTTCAAAATCAGTTTCGGAAAAATTATCGTTTAAATTTCCAAGTAAATATCTAAAAGTATTTCTTATTTTTCTATAAGCTTCTGCATGCTGTTCTAATATAGAATAATCTATTCTCAAATCCTCTGAATAATTAGAGGCTGCAACCCAAACTCTAAGGATGTCTGCGCCATATTTTTTTAATATATCCTCTGGTGAAATTGCATTTCCCAAAGATTTAGACATTTTTAATCCTTTGCCATCAACTACAAATCCATGAGATAAAATTGAATCGAAAGGTGCTCTTCCTCTTGTTCCACAAGACTGAAGCAATGATGAATGAAACCATCCTCTATGCTGGTCTGAACCTTCCAAATACATGGATGCTGGCCATTTTAAATCACTTCTTTTTTCTAATACAAAAGAATGTGTTGAGCCGCTATCAAACCATACTTCGACAATATCACTTAACTTTTCATATTCTTCTTTTTTATACTTATTTCCTAAAAATCTTTGAGGGTCATCTGAAAACCAACAATCAGATCCTTCTTTTTCATAAATTTTTGCAATATTATCGAAAACATCCTGGTCAATTAAAACTTCATTGTTTTTTTTTGATACGAAAATAGGCAGAGGAACTCCCCAAACTCTTTGTCTAGATACGCACCAATCTGGTCTGGTTTCTATCATTGATTTAATTCTCTCTTTACCTTTGCTCGGATAAAATGCAGTTTGATCAATTGCTTTAAGTGCTTTTTTCCTTAATCCATGGCTTTCCATTGAGATAAACCATTGTTGGGTAGCCCTATGAACTAAAGGAGCTTTTGATCTCCAAGAATGAGGGTATGAATGAGTTAATTTTCCATTTGCCAAAAGTTTTTTTTGTTCTTTTAATTTTTCTATGACTATTGAATTGGCTTTAAAAACATGAGTACCTTCAAATATAGGAATATGTTTTGTATATTTTCCATCGTCATCAACTGTTTCTAATGCTTTTATTCCATTATTTATACAAAGATTAAAATCATCAGGACCGTGACTTGGAGCACAGTGAACAAATCCAGTTCCTTGCTCTGTTGTAACAAACCTAGCTTCAAGCATTGGGATATCATATTTGTATCCTATATCGTGAAAAGGATGTTTACATATAGTTCCTAATAAATCCTTACCTTTAATCTCTTTCAATATTTTATAATTTTCTATTTTACAGTCATTTAATACCGATTCTAACAAATCCTTTGCTATTACTATTTTTCGATTTTTAAATTCCGATTCGCCTTCAATAAGAATAATTAAATAACTTAAGTTTTGATTATAGGCCAAAGCTTTATTAGCAGGAATTGTCCATGGAGTAGTTGTCCAAATAATTATTTCACAACTAACTAGTTCTTTTAAATTAGATTTTTTTATAACAAAAGAAGTATAAATTGTATCTGAAGTATGGTCCATGTACTCTACTTCAGCATCAGACAATGCAGTTTTTTCTACAGTTGACCAAAGAACCGGCTTATATCCCTTGTAAAGACTGCCTTCTTTTAAAAATTTACCTAGTTCTCTAACTATTTGAGCTTCAGCATCGAAACTCATTGTAGAATAATAGTTTTCCCAATCTCCAATAACTCCTAATCTTTTAAATTGATCTTTGTGAACTTTAATCCATTTATTTGCAAATTCTCTGCATTCTTTTCTAAATTCAGTAATTGGAACTTCATTTTTATTTTTTTTATTTTTTTTATACTGTTCCTCTATTTTCCATTCTATTGGTAGTCCGTGACAATCCCAGCCTGGAACATAGACTGAATCTTTGCCATCCATTTGATGAAATTTGGTTATTATGTCTTTAAGAATTTTATTTAATGCAGTGCCCATATGAATATTACCGTTTGCATATGGCGGCCCATCATGAAGAACAAATTTTTCCTTACCTTTAGTAGATTCTCTTAATTTTTCATATAATTTTATCTTGTCCCAATATTCTATAAAACCTGGTTCTTTTGAAGGTAAGTTTGCCTTCATAGAAAAGGATGTTTTTGGAAGATTTAAACTTTCTTTACTCATTAATATTTACAACCTTTTTGCTAATTTAATATCCTTATTTATTTGTTTTCTTAACTCGTTAATTCCTTTAAATTTTTTTTCTTTTCTTATAAATTTTATAAACTTAACAATTAGTTTCTTATTATAAAGATTTCCATTAAAATTAAATATATTTACCTCTAAAAGAATTATTTTTTGATTAAAAGTTGGCCTATATCCCAAATTAGCTATACCTTTTAAATATTTTTTAGTTTTAGGCAAACAAACTTTAACTGCATAAACACCGGGTTTCGCTATAACATAATTTTTTAAATCAATGTTGCAAGTAGGAAATCCAATTTTTTTTCCCATCATTCTCCCTTTTTTAACAGTGCCTTCTATACTCCAATTTCTACCTAGATATTGATTAGCTAAATTAAGTTTGCCACTTGATAATAAATTTCTAATTAAAGTAGACGAAATAATTTTATTTTTTTTAATCAAAGGGTTTGGATTAATGACCTTATATTTAAATTCTTTTTGGAATTTCTTTAAAAGAGAAACATTTCCTTCTCTTTTATTTCCAAATCTAAAGTTATTGCTTACAAAAATATATTTCGGCTCGATTTTTTTATGTAAAATATATTTTATAAAATTGAAAGCTTTAATTTTTGAAAAATTAAGATCAAATTTTTTTTTTATTACAAAATCTACATTAAATTTTTTTAACAAAATTAACTTTTGATTTAAATTTGACAATCTATAATTACTGATACTTTTATTGAAAAACATTTTTGGAATTGGATCAAATGTTATTACTCCGATTTTATATTTCTTTTTTTTAAATTTTTTTGCTAGTTTAAAAAGTTTTTGATGCCCTTGATGTAATCCATCAAAATTGCCAATCAAAATTATTGAATTTTTATGAAGTCTACTTATTTTAAAATTATTATAAACTTTAATTTTTTTTACCATTTTAATTTAGATTGAATAAAATTTACATTTACATCATATTTATTTAATAAATTTTCTAAATTTCCTTTATTTTCATTTTTATGAATTCCGCTTGAAATAAATAATGAACTATAGTTCTGAATATTTGCTCCTTTTATATCTGTGTTCAAATTATCTCCAATACATAAAATTTTTTTATTTTTTGTATTCGTTGATAGATTATAAACTAAAGGATAAGGTTTTCCAAAATAATCAACCTGCCCTCCAATATCTTCAAAAATTTTAGCAATCATTCCAGCACAAAATTCTCTTTTTTCTCCTCTATCTACAACTAAATCTGGATTAGTGCAGATCATTCTTATTTTTAAATGTGGTTGTAATAATTTTTTATAAAATTCTAAATTTTCACTTTCATTGTCAAATAACCCAGTACATAAAAAAAAATTTGCTTTATCAATTTTTTCAACTTTATTTTTCTCAAATAGTTTAAATAAATCAAAATCTCTGGGTGGTCCTATATGAAAAAATTTAAGATTTTTCCAATCAGTTTTTAAATAATTTAGTGATGCTTGACCGGATGTATAAACTTTTTGACACTTTTTTTCATCTAAACCCATATTACTTAGAAAACTAATTACTTTTGAATTTGGCCTAGGAGCATTCGTCAAAAGTATATATTCTTTTTTTATTTCGTCTAATTTATTTAAAACTTCAACTGACTCACTATTTAATACTATGCCATTATGAATAACGCCCCATATATCAATAAACAACAGATCAAAATCAGAAATTATTGAACTTAGCCCTTTGTTATCTAAATTTAATGTCATCTTGGACATATACCGCAAAAATATCAATATTTCCTGGATTTTTTAACTTTATATATTTTTAAGGGATATCTTGAAAATATTGCTTTATGTCTTTATATGACATCAATATTTAAAGGAGTAATATATGAAGTTTAAGCCTTTGCACGATAGAGTGCTGATAGAAGTTTTAGATAGCAATGAAAAAACCGCTGGAGGGATAATAATTCCAGATACTGCTCAAGAAAAACCTCAAGAAGGAAAAGTTATTGCCGTAGGAGGTGGAGCAAAGACTGAGGATGGTAAAATTATACCAATGGACGTAAAAGTTGGTGATAAAGTTCTGTTTGGAAAATGGTCAGGAACAGAAGTAAAAATAGATGGTAAAGAATACAGCATAATGAAGGAGTCTGACATTATGGGTATAACTACTGGAAAATAATTAATATTAAGGAGATTTTATAATGCCAAAAATAGTAAAATTTGACTCTGAAGCAAGAGCAGCAATGTTAAGAGGAGTTGATACTTTAGCAAATACTGTAAAAACAACACTTGGACCAAAAGGTAGAAATGTTGTGATTGATAAGTCTTATGGTGCACCAAGAACAACAAAGGACGGTGTAACTGTTGCTAAAGAAATTGATTTAGAAGATAAATTTGAAAATATGGGTGCACAAATGGTTAAAGAAGTGGCCAGCAAAACAAATGATGAAGCTGGAGATGGAACAACTACAGCAACTATCTTAGCACAATCTATAGTTAAAGAAGGATGTAAATATGTAACTGCTGGAATGAATCCTATGGATGTAAAGAGAGGTATAGATGCAGCAGTAGAACATGTTAAAGAAAAATTAATTTCATCCGCAAAAAAAGTTAAAGATAGTGATGAGATTGCTCAAGTTGGAACTATTTCATCTAATGGTGATAAAGAAATTGGAAGTATGATTGCAAAAGCTATGCAGAAAGTTGGTAATGAAGGTGTAATTACAGTTGAAGAAGCAAAAAGTATCGAAACTGAATTAGATGTTGTAGAAGGTATGCAGTTTGATAGAGGATATCTTTCTCCATATTTCATTACAAATGCGGATAAAATGACTACTGAATTAGAGAATCCTTTAATACTTTTGCATGAAAAAAAATTAACTAATTTACAAACAATGGTACCACTTTTGGAAGCCGTTGTTCAAGCTGGAAGACCATTAATGATAATTTCTGAAGACGTTGAGGGCGAAGCTTTAGCAACATTAGTTGTTAACAAACTTAGAGGTGGATTAAAAGTTGTTGCCGTTAAAGCACCTGGTTTTGGTGACCGAAGAAAAGCCATGTTAGAGGATATTGCTATTTTAACAGGAGGACAAGTAATTTCAGAAGATCTAGGTATTAAATTAGAAAACGTAAAACTTAATGATCTTGGTTCTGCTAAAAAAGTTAAAGTTGATAAAGAAAATAGCACAATAGTAAGTGGCAGTGGAAAAAAATCTGACATAGAGGCAAGATGTGCTCAAATCAAAGCTCAAGTAGAAGAAACAACTTCAGACTATGATAGGGAAAAACTTCAAGAAAGATTAGCAAAATTAGCTGGCGGAGTTGCTGTAATTAAAGTAGGTGGTGCAACAGAAGTCGAGGTTAAAGAAAAAAAAGATAGAGTCGAAGATGCACTTAATGCAACTAGGGCAGCTGTTGAGGAAGGAATAGTAGTAGGAGGTGGATGTGCTCTTCTTTACGCTGCACAAGACCTTGATAAAGTAAAAGTTAAAGGTGATGATCAAAAAGCCGGAGTAGAAATTGTTAAAAGTGCTCTTCAAGCTCCTATTAGACAAATAACTAAGAATGCAGGAGTTGACGGTTCAGTAATAGTTGGAAAACTTTTAGAAAATAACAAACCTACCAGTGGATATGATGCACAAACAGAACAATACGTAGATATGTTTAAGGAAGGTATCATAGACCCCGTAAAAGTTGTTAGAACTGCTTTACAAGATGCTGCCTCTATTTCTGGTTTACTTGTAACTACAGAAGCTATGATTGCAGATAAACCTGAAGATAAAGACTCAGGACCAGCAGGTGGAATGCCTGGTGGTATGGGTGGAATGGGTGGAATGGGTGGAATGGGGATGTAACCTAATCTACTTTAAAAAATTAAAAAAATTAAACCCCCAATTTTTGGGGGTTTTTTTTTATTTAAAAATTCTAGATACAATAAAAAGTCCTAAAGCAACCGAAGGTCCTACACCGAAAGCAAATAGTAAAGTTCCAATACCAACTATACCTCCTAAATACCAACCAATACTAACTACAGATATCTCTAAAAATGCTCTAACTAGTGCAATAGGTAAGTTTGTTTTTTTTTGTAATCCTGTCATTAAACCATCTCTGGGACCAGGACCTAAATTTGCTATTAGATATAACCCACTACCCAATCCAACAATTAAAACCGCTGCTATTGCCATAATGATTTGAAATAAAAAATTTTCAGGTGTATTTATATATGTCAAAGATACATCTATCATAAAAGCAATAATTATTGCATTTAGAATTGTTCCTATCCCGGGTTTTTGATTTAAAAAAACCCATAAAAAAATAACAAATAAACTAATAAGAAAAGTTATCAATCCAATTGAATAATCTATGTGTAAAGAAATACCTTGCGCAAGTACACTCCATGGAGAAGCTCCAGTCAATGAAACTAATAATAAACCTTCCCCAAGTCCGAATAATGTTAAACCTAAGCATAAATAAAAAAAAGTTGATATTTTAGGTTTAAAATTCAGAGGTTTTGGAGAACTCCAACTTATTTTTGGGATTTTTTTTATAGTTAAAAACATTTTTTTTATATATTCATACCTGAAATTCCAATAAATGAAAAAATATATTTATTTATTACTATTTATTTTTTTTACCTTCAAGGCCTACTCTCACACAGGTCATTATAAAGGAATTTCAAAAATTGAAATGGATGTTTTGAGAAATGGCGAAGTTGTGGGTTATAGCAACTATTTTTTTGAATACAGTGAAAATATATTAATTGTCAAAAATTACACAAAATTTAAAGTCAAAATTTTGGGAGCTACTTTATTTTCAATATCAAGTGAAGCAATTGAGACGTATGAGAATGATAAATTAATAAATTTTAAATCTATAACCTATCAGAACAAAAAAGAGAAATTTGTAAATTTAGAATATAACAACACGACGAATAAATTCGATATAAATGGATCATCTTATAAAGGAGAAGCAAGTGCTAATAATGTTGTAGGAAATTGGTGGAATCATAAAATTCTAGATGCTGATACACAAATTAGTCCATTATCTGGAAGTATTAAGGAGCAAGTTGTTAAATTCATTGGAAAAGAAAGTTTAATAATAAACAATAAAAAATATAATGCTGATCATTATACATTAAAATCAAAAAATGAAAATCTGCCAGATGATAAAAAATTAAATTTTGATATTTGGTATGATTCAAAAAAAAAAATAATACTTAAAGTCTCTTACTCTAAACTAGGAGACTGGGAGTATAAATTGAAAGGTATAGAATAAAATATGTCTATCTGGGGAAGTTTAATTGGAGGTATGGTTGGATTTTCATTGGGAGGACCTTTTGGTATGTTGTTAGGTTCTATAATTGGTGGAAAAATCTCTAGAAGCAGGTCTAGAGCTGGTTTAGGATCTTTTAAAAATCCTCAACAAATTTTTGCTTTATCTTTAATAGTTTTATCTGCAAAGTTAAGTAAAGCAGATGGACAAGTAAGCCGTGAAGAGCTGGTAGCTGTAAAAGAAAAGTTAAAAATACCTGAAAATGAACTTGATCAGGTTGGAATAATTTTTAATAAAGCAAAAGAAGAAAGTACAGGATATGAACCCTACGCTCAGCAAATAGCTCAAATTTATAGAGGAAATCTTAATGTTTTGGAAGAAGTCATAAATATTTTATTTTATATTGCCGAAGCAGACGGAGATCTAAGCAATAATGAAATAAAAATGATCGAAAATATTGCTAAAATTTTTGGACTAAATGAAACTCAAATAAAAAGTATTAAAGAAACTAGAAAATCTTCTGATAAACTTAATCCATATATTGTTTTAGAAAGCAATCCTAAAGATGATCTTAAGATTATTAGAAAAAGATATTTAAAATTAAGTAAAGAACACCATCCTGATTTACTAATGAATAAAGGCGTTCCTGAAGAGGTTATTGAAGAAAGCAAAAAGAAGATGAGAGCTATAAATTTAGCATGGAATCAAGTTCAAAAATTAAAAGCTAATTAAAATTGATCTTCTTCTGTTGAGCCTTTCATGGCTGTAGTAGAGCTTTGACCTGAACTAATGGTATTTGAAACAGCGTCAAAGTAAGAAGTCCCTACTTCTCTTTGATGTTTTACACTTGTGTAACCATCTTTTTCTTTTGCAAATTCTTGTTCTTGTATTTTTGAATAAGCGGCCATACCTTGACTTTTATATTTTTCAGCAAGTTCAAAAATAGCTATATTTTGAGTATGAAACCCAGCTAATGTTATAAACTGAAATTTATAACCCATATCCCCAATTTTTTCTTGAAATGAAGATATTTCTTTATCAGATAAATGTTTTTTCCAATTAAATGAAGGAGAGCAATTATATGCTAATAATTTGCCAGGAAATTTATTGTGTATAGCATCTGCAAATTTTTTTGCCTCTTCTAAATTAGGGGTTGCTGTCTCGCACCATATTAAATCTGCATAAGGTGCATAAGCTAAGCCTCTTGAAATTGCTTGGTCAATTCCATCTTTAACATAATAAAAACCTTCTGGAGATCTTTTTCCTGTTAAAAAAGGTTTGTCATTTTCATCATGGTCATTGGTAATTAGTTTTGCTCCATTAGCATCGGTTCTAGCAAGAATTATTAACGGAACATCTGCTATGTCTGCCGCTAATCTTGCTGCTTTTAAATTTTTTATCATTGTTCCAGTTGGAACTAAAACTTTTCCACCCATATGCCCACATTTTTTTTCACTAGCTAGCTGGTCTTCAAAATGTACTCCTGCTGCACCAGCTTTTATAAATTTTTTTGTTAATTCAAATACATTCAATGGCCCACCAAAACCCGCTTCTCCATCCGCGATAATTGGCAACATGTAATCAACTTTATTTTTTGTATTCATATCACCATCTTTAAGTTCCATGTGTTGTATTTGATCGGCTCTAATAAGAGCATTATTAATTGAGTCAACTAATTTTGGAGCGCTATCAAAAGGATATAGTGACTGGTCAGGATACATTTCTCCTGCTGTATTAGCATCTGCAGCTACTTGCCATCCACTAACATAAATTGCCTTTAATCCTGCCTTTGCATGTTGGACTGAGTGATTTCCAGATAATGAACCAAGAGTATTAACAAAGGGCTCTGTATTTAATAAGTTCCACAATTTTTTAGATTGGACTTCACACATTGTATGATGAATTTTTATAGACCCTCTTAATCTTTCAACTTCTTTTTCTGTATAATCTCTCTTAATTCCAGAAAATCTTTTTAGGTCATAAGAAACATTTGATTTTGGCATTAATTTTCTCGGTTTTTAATTTATTATTTATTGAAGATAAATAATTTAGTTAGTCCTGATCTACTTCATTGTTATCATGATCATGGTCTGCAAAGCATATATCATCGTGATAAGATACACAGTTCGATGGTTTATACTTATCTTCAGGATTATTTAAATTATTCATAATCTACTAATATTAACAAAATATTAACTAGTAAAGTTTTTTATTGATTATATCTGATAATTTGATTAAAATATTAACAAAAAATTAACAAAATATTAACAGTCTGTTAAATATGCGAAAAATATACAATTATGGTCAAATAATTAGAGCTAAAAGGCAAAATAAAAACATTAAAGCAATAACGCTTGCTAAGGACCTTGGAATTACTGCAGCTTATCTTTCACTAATTGAATCAAACCAAAGAAAACCTGATGGAGATTTATTATTAAGAATTCAAGATTTATTAGAGCTACAGAGGGAAGATCTTACAAAAAAAACAGATCCTGATCTAGAGTCCAGAACCCAAGAAATAGTTAAAATATCTATATTAGAAGATCTAGATATTCGATCTGATGAAGTGCAGGAAATTGTTAGATTGAATCCTAAAATAGCTAAAGCCTTAGTGAAACTAGGTATTGATCATAAAAACAAAGAGCATGAATTGGGTCAAAATATTGAAAAAAAAATATATGAAGGGGGAACAACATTTCCGGGAGAAATTGTTTCAGATTTTATTCAAAAATTTGAAAATTATTTTCCTAAACTTGAAGAATTTGCAACAACAATTTATGAAAAAGTTAAAATGAATAATAGAACAAGATATTTATCACTTTGCAGTTATTTAAATGAAAAACACAAAATAATAGTCAAAGATATTTTGCCTCAAGAAAATAAACCTTTTTCAAAAATTTTTTTACCAGAAAAAAAAGAATTTCATTTATCAGATTTGCTTAATCTTGAAACTAAAAAGTTATTTACTGCTGCATTAGTTGCTCAATTGGAAGCTGATGGATTAATAGAGGAATATTTAGATGATTTTTCATTTCCTTCTGAAACTAGTAGAAAAGTATCAAAAGTTGCATTACTTAATTATACTGGAGCTGCAATAATAATGCCTTATGAAATTTTTTTTAACGAATGTGTAAAAAAACATAGGTATGATCTTGAATTGTTACAATCTACATTTGCAGTTTCATTCGAACAAGTTTGTCATAGAGTTACTTGTCTTAATAATCCTGACCCAAAATTAAGGGGTATTCCTTTGCATATGATAAGGGTAGACAGAAGTGGGAACGTTTCAAAACGATTTTCACTTTCTGGAATTGAGTTGCCAAGATTAAGTGGAGCTTGCCCTAAATGGAATGTATACAGTGCTTTTTCAAACCCAGGTAAAATAAGTGCTGCAGTAAGTAAAATGACTGATGGAGAAAAGTATGTTTGTATAGCAAGAACAGTTGAAAAAGGAATTTCAAAATATGGAGAAGAAAAAGGTTTACTTTCAATTGGTTTAGGATGTCAAATTAAATATGCTAAAGATTTTGTTTACGCAGATGGTCTAAATTTAAATGATGAAAAGAGTGAGTCTAAAATTGGAGTTTCTTGCAGAAAATGTGATCGTTTAGATTGTAGTCAGAGAGCCTTTCCTCCTGATACACAAAACTATGATGTAAATATTAATCAAAGAGGAGTTTCTATCTTTGTAAACGAATAATTATTAACTAGCTTTTTTCGATCTTTCTTTAGCAAGTAGTTGTGTTAGTGAATCAACCATAAGATCTGAGGCCTTAAAAATTTCATTTGAATTAAATTCATGAGATAAATTTCTTTCTGGATTTGATTTGTCTTCAATAACTATTCCTTTATCAGGCGAATTGTCCTTAATATAAATTAATATTAACCAGTCATCATCTGATGACTCATCCCATTTAATAAAAATTTCACCTGTTTCAAATCTCCTATCTATGCATCTGAAAATCGACATATTTCTAGTAATATGTCGTTTATTTAATTGAAAAACTAAACTGCTTGCACTTCTGTAAAAACTTTCAAGGGCAAACTCAATTTTTTGTCTAGCTAAATTATATTCCTTCTCTCTTTCAAGAAGCTTCTCTCTATCGTCATCTTCAAATGTTTTAACTCCTAAAGCCTCTACTCTTTCTCTAATTTTCTGATCTCTAATTAATCGATATTTTTCCTTTAATTTTTCGATTCTATTTTGTAATCCAGTATAATCTTCTCTTTGTTCTTTTAGAGAAATTTTCTCCAACTGCTCTAATTCTTTAACTTCTCTAATTCTAAATTTTTCTATTTGTTTCTCTAATTTTAGCTCTTGTAAAAATCTTTTTTGTCTTTCGGCTTGTTCTTTTCTAAGTATCGCTTGTTCTTTTCTTAAAAAAAGTTTTATATCTTTTGATCTTTCTCTCTCTAACCTTTCCTCTTCCTTGATTTGCTTTTCTTTCAATTTAAGTTGAAATTTTTCTTCTTCTATTTTATTTTTTTGTTCTTTTTCTTTTTCTTTTTTTACCTTTTCCATCTTCTCAATTTTAATTCTATTTCTCTCTTCTACCCTTAAAATTTTATAGTCTTGAATCTTTTTATCTATTTTATGAAAAAAACTTTGTATTGCTCTATCAATTGAAAAAACATCAAATTTAAAACTTAATAAAAATTTGGATTTTATGTTTTCTTGAAGTCTAATTAGTTTTAATAATATATCTTTATTGCTTATAATTTTTTTTCTATTTCGTTTTAATTTAATATTTTTTTTTTTAATTAAAATTTTTTGCTTTTTTTTAATTAATTTTTTGGATTTTTTTGTACTAGAAATTTTTCTAATACGTTTTTTTTTTTTATTTTTTTGATTTTTTTTTTTTCTTTTTTTCATTTACAGGTAGGTTAGACTTATCAATAAATAATTAATAAATATAGTCTCTTGTATTGGGCGTAGCTGTTAATTTTTTGCTTAATTGAAATTGAAATACAACCTGGTCTCCCAATTTAAATGCCATTTCACATCCAGCTAGATAAAATTCCCACATTCTAAAAAATTTTTCGTCAAACATGCTTAGCACCTCTTCTTTTTTACTTAAAAATCTTTCTTTCCAATGTCTTAATGTATGGGAATAATGCATTCGCAACACTTCTATATCATTAATTATCAAACCTGATTTTTCAATAGGTCCTATTACTTCACTCATGCTAGGCGTATATCCTCCTGGAAAAATATATTTTGAAATCCAAGGATGGGGATCTCTTGGAGGATCTATAGAACCTATTGTATGAATTAATGCAACACCATCATCGTTTAAAAGTTTAGATACTGAGTTGAAATAAGTTTTGTAGAACTTTCTTCCTACGTGTTCAAACATGCCAACACTTACAATTCTATCAAACTTCTCATTAAGTTCCCTGTAATCTATTAATTTAAATCTTACCTGATTTTCAAGATTAAGTTCTTTTACTTTTTTATTACTATATTCAAATTGATTTTCAGATAGTGTTATTCCTAAAACTTCACATTGTGATTTTTTTGCAATTTCGATCGCTAATGTTCCCCAGCCTGATCCTATGTCTAAAACTTTCTGGTTGGGTTTTAAATTTAACTTTTTAATTATATGTTCTATTTTATTGTTTTGTGCGGTTTCTAAAGATTCATTTTCATTTTTAAAATATGCACAAGAGTATTGTCTATTTTTATCTAAAAATAAATCATACAATTTTTCCGAAATATCATAATGGTGTGCAACGTTTCTTTTTGATTTTGAAATTAAATTAAAATTAGTAAGATAACGATAATTTCCTCTTATTTTTTTTATAATCTTGGCAAATGAATTTGTTTCTCCTCTCCCTATGTTTTTTAAGGCTATTTCCAAAAATTCTGTTAATGTCCCATTTTCAATTATCAGTGAACCGTCTGAATATGCTTCTCCAAAATATAAATCTGGTAGTAGAAGTAATTTATAATGCAAACTTTTATCCAATAGTCTAATTTTAATTGGATTTTTTTTTTTCGGATTTCCTACGATATGTTCTTTAGAGTTTGCATCTATTAATACAAATCCATCATCTTTAAAAAGCTGATTTAAGAAACGAGTTAAATTCATTTAGTTTACTTTTAAATTATTAATATTAAATTCTAATTTATCTAAATCTTCAAATAATTTTTTTTCTTCATTTTTAGATAATAAGCTAAGTATAGGAAGAATATTTCGATATATTTTGTCTTTTTTAGACATAAAAGTATGGAGTGCTGAAATTAAATTATGTTTCTCAAATACCTTTCTTACGTTACATAATTTTTCATTAACAGTTTGCGTATTATTTTTATAAAAATCATCATAAACTTTTCTTGCTAACGGAGCAGTTACGTTGCATGTGGCAGTTATTATTCCGGCACAACCCAATTCAAGACCTTTTAGTAATTTCCCCTCAGATCCAGGAAGTACTGAAAAATTTTTTATTTTTATAGTCTCAAACAAATTATACGTACTGTCTTTAACTCCAATTATTTGATCTGGAAATTTTTTTACTAATTCCTCAACACATTCTTTGCTAAACTTATATCCACATAATTTTTCAAAATTATATAATATAATTTTACAATCATTTATTTTTTCAATAATTCTAGAATAATAATTAATTACATCCTCGTCCCCATATTTATAATAAGCAGGAGGCATGATCAAAAATTTATTAAAATTTAAAGTATTTGATATTTTCATAAAATTTATTGTTTCGCTTAGCGAATTAAGTCCAGTACCTATTATATATTTATCTTTAAATTTGCTTTTTGATAGCTCATTGATTAAATGAATTTTTTCACTCAAAGAAATTAATTGTGATTGCCCGGTGCTTCCAAAAATCGCTACACCATGACATCCCATTTCAATAAGGTTTTCTGCATGTTGAATTGTTTTATGAACATCTAAAGCCAAATTATTATCTAGAATCGATAGCGAAGCCGCATAAATGCCTTTAATTTCAGTCATAATAAAAAGTAAAAAAGTATTATAACTTATATTAATTTAAATTAATAAATTAAATTTATGAAAATAGGTGTTTTTTTAAACTATGTAGGCTTGGGTGCAAACTTGCTTCATTTAAGTTATTGCCATCAAATAGCAAAGAAATATGGACCTATTGTAATTATTACTTTGTGTGAAAATTTAAAAATGGCTTTAGAGGATGACCCTCTAATTAAAGATATAATTGTTATAGATGGAAAAAATTATAGAAGAGTAATGGACATTTTTAAATTATCAAAAAAATTAAAACATAACTCATTTGAAAAACTATTTATATTTTATCCAAGCTTAAGAACATATCTTGCTGCAAAATTTGCAAATATTAAAGAAGTATATTCTTACCCATTTTATAAAAAAAAAAAACTTCATCTTATTAATGCAGCAAAAGAATTTACTGAAAAATATTTAAATATTAAGGATTGTCCAACAGAAACTAAAATTTTTATAAATAATGAAAAAAAGAATACTGCAAAAAAAATTATAAATCAAAACTATTATAATATTGTTATTGGAGCAGGATCTTCGGGACCTACTACCAAATGGGGCGAACAGAATTATATTGACCTTATTAATAAATTAAACTTAGAGGATAATTATTTTTTTTATATTTTGTGTGGTGGTAATGAAAAAAATTTATCTGAAAAAATAATTTCAGGAGTAAATAAAAAAAATTGTGTTTCATTGCATGATAAAAATATTTCAGAAATCATTCCATTAATTTCCTTATGTAAAATATATGTTGGAAATGATTCATTTGGACATCATGTTATGTCTCAATCTAATATACCTAGTATTATTTTACTACTTGATACTCCAAGCACCTATACAGATTACAGTAAAAATCAATTTCAAATTATACCGGAAGGGAAAAAAATAAATGAAATTAAACATGATACAGCATTTAATCCAAATTTAATAAAAATAGAACAAGTTTATAATAAGATTTTAGAAATAAAAAATTAAATCAAATTATTTAATATTAAATCTTTAGCTTCATTAACTATAGCCGACAAACGTGATGTTTCTGGGGAAACATCAGGGTGAATTTTTTTTTGTATTTTTGAATGAGCTCTTTTAACATCTTCTTTTGTTATTTTTTTATTTATATCCAAATTTAAAATTTTATATGCTTCTTCAAGTGAAAGATCTGAAGAATTATTAAAATTATTTTTATTATTAAAAGAAAACCTTCCAGAATTTCTTAATGTTTGAATGAGTCTGAATAAACCAATCATCTGAAAAATTGTTAGGCCTTTAAGTTTAATAAGACCAAGACCCAATAAAACTAAAGGCAACGAAAGTAAAAATCTTCCCCCAAATGCAAATAGTGCTGCTAGCAGAAGTGAAACAATGAAAATTGAATATCTGACAATTTTGCTCAATTTTTTAGTTGAGGCATTTGCTATAAATCTTAATAATAAATAGCAGATAATAAAAATAATAAGTGAATAAATTATAATATTCATATATCTAAGTTTTTTTATGAAAGTACCACAACTTCAAAAGAAACCCGAATTAAAATCTTGTCACAACACAAGCTGGGAAGATAATTATAGTTGGATACATCAATCAAATATTCTGGAAGTTTTAAGAGATAGTTCAAAACTTGCCCCTGAAGTGAAGAAATACTTAGAGGAAGAAAATTCTTATACTGAACACCATTTGAGAGACACTAAAAATACACAAAAAAAATTATTTAATGAGATAAAAGGAAGAATAAAATTAGATGATGAGTCTCTTCCGTATAAAGATATTAGATATGAATATTGGACAAAAACAACAACTGAAGGAAATTATTCAATTAAACTTAGAAAAAAGATTGGAACAGATAAAATTGAAGAAATATGGAATGGAGATAAAGAAAAAGAAAAGCTTAAAACTGAATATTTTGGATTAGGAGATTTAGAAGTTAGTTTTAACGACAAGTATCTTGGTTATTCTTTAGATCTTAAAGGTTCGGAATATTATACAATTTTTATAAGAAATATTGAGACAAAAGAATTAATTACAGAAAAAATAGAAGAAACGAGTGGAAGTATCGAATTTAGTTTAGATGATCAATATATATTTTACTCAAAGTTAGATGCAAATCATAGACCAAGAAAAATATTTAGGCATAAATTAGGAACTCCAGTAAAAGAAGATAAATTAATTTTTGAGGAAAAAAGTGAAGCATTCACAGTTAACATTGGTTTGAGTTCAGATGAAAAATATTATTTTATTTCTACATCAGATCACAGTACTTCTGAACAATATTATTTTCCAGTTGATGAGGAAAATCCTAAACCAAAGTTAATAAAAGAGAGAAAAAGAGGAATTATCTATTCTGTAAATTCATGGGATGGTTATTTTTATAATCATACTAATGAAAATGCTGAAGATTTTAAAATAGATAGATGTAAAGATTTATCAAATCAAAAATGGGAAAGTTATATAGCTGCAAAAAATGAAGTTTTAATTGGAAGCTTAGTTTTTTTTAACAATTGGATAATTCGATCTGAAGTTTCTGAAGCATTAGGAAGATTATTTGTAAAAGATCTAAAAAAAAATATAGAAGAAGAGTTAATTTTCGCTGATGAAAAAGTTATAGTACCAGGAGTTTCTTCAGTCCAAAAAGATAAAAATACTGATTTTGTATATTTGTCCTACTCATCGCCAAAAACTCCAGGCAGAACTTATTTATACAATTTGAAGACTAAAGATAAAAAACTAGTAAAAGAACAAGAAATTCCTTCGGGTCATGACCCAGATAAATATATTGTTGAAAGGCTTGAATGCCCTTCGCATGACGGAAGAATGGTTCCAATAACTATTACAAGACACAAAAAAACTAAAATAGATGGATCTGCAAACGTATTATTATATGGATATGGTTCTTACGGTAATTCTATGTCTCCAGGATTTTCATCAACAAGATTAAGTCTAATTGATAGAGATATTATTTGGGTAACAGCTCATATTAGAGGTGGACTGGAAAGAGGAATGAAGTGGTGGAAAGAAGGAAAGCTTCTTAATAAAAAAAATACCTTTGAAGACTATATTGCTGTCGGTAAATATTTAATTGAAAAAAAATATACTTCAAAACAAAAAATAATTGGAATGGGAGGTTCTGCTGGTGGACTATTAATGGGAGTGGTGGTTAATCAAGCGCCAGAATTATTTTTAGGAGTAATTATGGCTGTACCATTTGTTGATTCGCTTACCACCAATCTTGACCATTCTTTACCATTGACTGTTGGAGAGTTTGATGAGTTCGGAAATGCCAAGGATAACAAAGAACACTTTGATTATATTTATTCCTATGCGCCTTATAATAATATAAAAAAAATGGATTATCCTCACATATTAATCACAACTAGTTTAAGTGACAATAGGGTTTTATTTGATGAGCCTGCAAAATTTACTGCAAAACTAAGAGACTTTAAAACTGATAATAATTTATTATTATTAAAAACTGAAATGAATGCTGGTCATGGTGGAAAATCTGGAAGAGATGGTGCTATAGAAGAAATTGCTCTTGATTATGCATTTGCATTAAAAATTTCAAATCAAATTTCTTGAAAATATAGAATTAGTCCCCATATAAAATATGTAAGTTGCCTAATGGGGCTTACAAAATAAACTTGCTTAAAAAAGGAGGATATTATGACAAGTAAGGATCTATCTATATTCAACTCATTAAGACCTTTTTCAATTGGTTTTGACGACATGTTTGACCAATTTGAAAGCATGTTGGGAAATGGAGGTTTGAGCACACAATCAAACTATCCACCATACAACATAAGAAAAGCTGGAAAGGACAAATACGCAATAGAAGTTGCTCTTGCTGGTTTTAACAAAAAGGATGTTGAAGTTGAGTTTGAAGACAATTTATTAACTATAAGAACAAAACAAGTTAATAAGTCTGAAGATAAAAATGAAGATGGTGAAATTCTTCATAAGGGTATTTCTCAAAGACAATTTGCTAGATCATTTACAATTGCAGATGATGTAAAAGTAGGTGGTGCTGAGTTAAAAGATGGTCTTTTGACTATAGCATGTGAAAGAATTGTGCCTGAGTATAAGAAAAAAAAGCTTATTGAAATAAAATAAGTACAAACCTTGCTTGTGGGGATTTCTCCCCACAAGTTTTAAAATAATTTATTTTTTATTAGGCAATGTAGCATTTAATATAAATGCCAATAGTCCAGCAGGTATTAAACCAGTTGTTAATAGCAATCCTAATTTAATTCCAAGATCTGGCACATGAGCGACAAACTCCGGAAATGCGTATAATCCAATTCCAAAAGAAAGAGATAAAGACAATATTAAAATATTTCTTTGGCTCATTTCTGCTTTGGAAATAAGTTTTATTCCTGCTCCAGCAATTAATCCGAACATGATAATAGCGGCACCACCAATTACTGAATCTGGCATCGCAGCAATAACTCCACCAAGTTTTGGAAACAAACCTAATAAAATTAAAATAACACCAGCAACTGTACCAACATGTCTACTAATTACCCCAGTGAATGCAACTAAACCCGCATTTTGTGAATAAGAAGTATTTGGCATAGCATTAAAAATTGATGCAAAAGCTGTTCCAACTCCATCAGCCATTATACCACCCGAAAGCTCTTTATTAGTAGCTTCTCGATTTGCTCCACCCATTGTTGTAGCACTAATGTCTCCTATAGTTTCAATTGTTGTTACTATAGACATAAATAACATTAAGATTACAGCTCCCCAAACAAAGTCTATTCCATATTGTAAAGGCATTGGTAAAGCAAACCAGTCAGCAGCAGCGATTTTTGCCCATCTGACTTCTCCAAATAAAGCTGCAACTATGAACCCAGCTATTATTCCAATTAGAATTGATGCCGCAGACACCATTCCTTTTCCTTTTAAGTTTGTTAAAAGTGCAACTATTAAAACTGTACCAGCTATAGTTAGATGATGCCAATTCGCAAAAATTTCTGGCTTATTGTTCATCAACCATACTCCACCACCAGCATATTTAAATCCGACTTTAAGCAAACTAATCCCTATCATTAATACAACTATTCCTGTTACTAATGGAGGAAACATGTGACGAATTGGTTTTAACATTTTACCAATCCATATTTGAAAAATTCCTCCTATAAATGCAGCTGTAAATATTGCTCCTAAACCAAAAGCTTTAAAAGGTAACATTATTGGAATAAAGGCAAAACTTGTTCCTTGAATTATTGGCAGCCTAGAACCAATATTTTTATAACCTACAGTCTGTATAATTGTTGCAACACCTGCAGCAAACAAGGCCATTTGAATTAAAAAAATTTTTTCTTCAGTTGTCACTCCAAAAACTCCAGCTACAATCAATGGAACAGTTATGTTCCCAGCAAACATTGCAAACACATGTTGGATACCTAAAGGTATAGATTGATTGAGTGGCAGTTTCTTGTTGGCGGCTCCTGAAACTGATTTTTTTGTAGCCATATATTCTCCTTCCTTAATATAATGCTGTTATATTATTTTAATTGCTTTCCTATTGATATAAGAATTTGTTTAAAAAATAAGGAATAAACTAACTATTTTTGAATTTAAATACATCCACTAGAAGAAAACCCAATAATGATTTGTTTTTCATCTATCTCAAATTTTCTTTCACAAGTAATTCCATATTTTTTACTTTTATATACAAAAACTTTATTACCTTTTTCATTTAGATAATCTTCGGTTGAGCTTCCAAGTTCAATTTTTAACTCTTCAATGTGCTCTCCAACAAATTTACCAAATTTATCGTTTTCTTCTTTTGCAACAGAATCAGATTTTTTTTTAATTGTTTCGCAACTTGATAATATCAATAAGCTTGAAATAACAACTAATAAGAGTCTTAATTTCATCAATTAATTCTATCATCAATTTCTTAGAAAAAATTAACTTTAAAGTTGTAAAAAAAATTATTTTATCAACATTTAAGCCTTTATGCGCATTTTGCGTAAGATCTTTTGTTTCGAATCAATTAAAGTCGTCTCAATTTGGAGGTCTAATGTTAGATAACTACTTTAACTATAAAAAACATAAGACAGATTTTAAAACAGAAGTCACTGCGGGAGTGTCGACGTTCCTTACAATGGCTTACATAATGTTTTTAAATCCTGTCATACTTGCCGACGGTGGGTTTGATTTTGGCGGTGTTTTCACAGCGACAGCTTTAGCAGCAGCTTTAGCATGTTTCATCTGTGCATTTTACGCTAGAACTTGGCCCATAGGACTTGCACCAGGAATGGGAATAAATGCATTTATTGCCTATGGTGTTTGTTTGGGAATGGGAAATACACCAGCAGAAGCACTTGGTGCTGTTTTGGTTGCAGGTGTAGTCTTCTTAATAATTTCATTAACGCCACTAAGAGCTTGGCTAATAAACTCTATTCCAAAAAGTTTAAAACTTGGAATTGGAGCTGGTATTGGTCTGTTTCTTGCGATCATCGGTTTTCAACTTATGGGGTTAACTGCTAATGACGATGTTGTACTTGTGCGACTAGGTGATGTTTCTAATCCAATGTTATTATTAGGTGCGGGTGCATTCGTTTCAATGATTGTAATGGAAAAAATGAACATTAAAGGAAATATAATAATTGGTATCCTTGTCTTTAGTGCAATAGCATGGGTTACTGGACTAGGAAACTTCAATGGAGTTATGTCTGCTCCACCGCCAATGACACACTTAATGACTTTTGATTTAGGTGCTGCGCTAAGTGCATCGATGGTAACAATAATTTTTACATTATTTTTTATCGACTTTTTTGATACTGCTGGAACATTAACCAGTGTTGCTAATGTAGCTGGAAAAGTTGGACCTGATGGAAAAATTAAAGACATCGAAAAAGCAATGCTATCAGACAGTGTATCAACTGTTGCAGGAGCTGTAATGGGTACTTCTACGGTTACTTCATATGTTGAGAGTGCTGCTGGAGTAAAGGTTGGAGGAAGAACAGGAATGACTTCGCTTGTTATTGGAATTGGTTTCTTGTTATGTTTATTCTTCAGTCCGCTTGCAACATCTCTTCCAAAAGAAGTTGATGCTGCTGCTTTAATCTATATTGCAACTCTGTTTGTGAGAAATATAACAGATATTAGTTGGGACGATGCTGCAGAAGCAGGCCCTGCTGTTCTCGCAATGATAGCAATGCCATTTACTTATTCTATTTCTAATGGAATAGCTTTAGCATTTGTTTCGTACGCTGCAATTAAGATTTGTACTGGAAAATTTAATGAGACTAGTCCAGCAATATGGGTTATTGCTGCGCTAAGTGTAGTGAGTTTTGCAGTATCATAAATTTAAAAAGTAATATTATTAAATTGGGCGGTCTTAGGATCGCCCTTTTTATTTACGGTGTTTTTTAATAATATCTTCTATTCTTATTTCTTCGTAAATTTCAAATGGTTGAACAATCCACGGATTATCTGGCAAATTTATAGCACAATAATCAGGTTTAAATGTTGATTTTTTTTTCTTCCATAAGGTAGCTGTTTTTATATCTTCTATTTTGTTTTTAATGGGTTCATATTTTTTAAGCCAATCTATGCTTTTATTAAAAGTAATTCCAGTGTCAGACAAATCATCACAAAGCAAAATTCTACCTCCCATATTGGGTGCAATAGAACTCATTTCCCTTGAAAAAACAATGTTACCTTGTTCATCTTCAATTCCTTTTCCGCTATAAGACTCAACGGCCAAATAAGCACATTTTAATTTAAAAATCCTGCTTAAAACATCAATCATAGGAGCTGCACCTCGCATTATTCCAATTAGTATTGTGGGTTTATAATTACTTTCCTCTATTTGAATTGCTAATTTCTCCACTGTCTGGTTGTACTCTTCCCAACTAACAATTAATTTTTCTGACATATGTTTCTATAATATTAATTTTTAAAAATTAAAAGTAAAACCGCAAGAACAATTAAAGCAACAATTGAACTTATAAGAATATACAACCTATGAATGTTTCTTCCTCTTAAATTAAAGTAATGTCTTGCAGCAACAGAGATTATTCCAACTAAACATAATACAAGCCAATTATATTTGTTATAAATTATAAAGCTATAATGACCAGAAAGCATGATAAATAAAACTAAAAAAGTTGAGTAATTATTATGAATTGATCTCTGCTTAGCAGCTAACGATAAACTGGTGTCAAACTTTTCATTTTTTTTACTACTATTTATTATATTCATTTGATTAGGAATAATTACTGTAAACACATTTCCAAACATATTTGTTCCAATTATTAACCCAACACTCAAAAATGCAAATTTTGAACCAAATATTTTAGTTAAAACAAAAGAAATAATAACAAGCAAAATAAATATAATTAATGAAAAAATAATATTATTATTTATTAATTTAGACTTACATAAAAAATCGTAAACAAACCAAGAAATTATAAGAGATGCAGCAGAAATAAGAATTGCATTTAATGGAGTAATTTCCAAGACTCTTTTGTCTACCATTAAAATACCAGAATTATAGTAGTAAATAATTATTAGTAACAAAATACCAGTAATAAAAGTTAGATAACTTTGCCACTTAAATATTACCAGTCTATTAATATAATCTGTAGGTGGGGATTTTTTTAATCTACTTAACTTATAGTAATAGCCTGAATGCATTAAATAACCTTCGGCGTCCACATCATTGCTGACGATGTTTTTATTAAGTTTATTATCTAAATAATTAAATAAAAAACTATTTCCAACCCATAATATCGCAAAAAGAACATGTCCCCATCTTAGTACTAATTCTAACCATTTAAGTGTATAAGCTAAAATATCCATTAATATTTTATTTTATCTTTTTTTTTGTCCCATAATTCAAAAGCTTCTAACGCTTCATTTCTCATCATTTGAAATATTGGTATTTTTCTTTGATTAACATCTTTTTGAAATTCAGAATAAATAAATGAGTCATCAAAATCAATTTTTTGGGCATCTTCTCTGGTGTTTGCATAGTATATTTTTTCAATTCTAGCCCAATATATTGCTGATAAGCACATAGGACAAGGTTCACAATTAGAATATAATTCACAACCTTTAAGACTAAAATCATTTAATTTTTTACATGCTTCACGTATTGCAACGATTTCTCCATGTGCTGTAGGATCTTTTGAAGACGTAACTTTATTAGATCCTTCTGATATAATTTTTTTGTTTTTGACAATAACACAACCAAATGGTCCTCCTCCATTATTTACACTTTTGATTGAAAGCTCTATAGCTCTTTTCATAAATTCATTTGTCATAATTTTGATTTTAAATTTTTTATGCTCATAAGTATTTTTTCTGGAGTAGCAGGTGCATCAATAATTGGACTAATTGCATGATTTCCAATTGAAGCTATGGCATCTTTGATTGCAAAAAAAACACTCATTGCCAACATTAGAGGTGGTTCTCCAGTTGTTTTAGATTTATTAACCACTTTTTCCTTATTTATTCCTTCCTTATAAATTTCAACATTAAATTTTTTTGGAATATCGCTGATAGCTGGAATTTTATAAGTAGACGGTGAAAAAGTTGTTATTTTACCATTTGAATTCCAATTTACCTCTTCCATTGTTAACCATCCTTGTCCTTGAACAAAACCCCCTTCAATTTGACCTAATTCAAGAGCTGGGTTAATTGCATTTCCTGCATCATGTAAAATATCAACTCTATTAATAATATTTTCTCCCGTTAATGTGTCAATTACAACTTCTGTAACAGCTGCTCCGTAACAAAAATAATAAAAAGGTCTTCCATAAAAGCTTTTCTTATTAAATTTTATTTTTGGTGTAGAGTAAAAACCAGAAGATGAAAGTGAAACTCTATTTAAATAAGCTTCTTGAATAATGTTTTTAAATTTAAACGACCTATTTCCAAATATAATGTATCCGTTACTGTAAATTGGTTCTTTATTATGAAAAATTTTGTATTTTGATTTAATAAACTTTTCTAAATTTGCCTTTATTTTAGAAACTGCATTAAGTGCCGCTGCCCCATTTAGATCTGTTGTAGATGAAGCAGCACTTGCAGAAGTATTGGGAACTTTAGAAGTATTAGTTGAGGAAATCTGTACCTTGTCATAAGTCAAACCAAATGAACTGGCTACCAACTGAGCAATTTTAGTATGCGTTCCTTGCCCCATTTCAATCCCTCCATGATTCAAGTGTATACTCCCATCAGTATAAATATGTACTAAAGCTCCAGCTTGATTAAGATGAATAGTTGTGAATGAAATTCCAAATTTAACAGGTGTAATTGCTATTCCTTTTTTTATATGTTTATTTTTAGAATTAAATTTTTTTATTTCAAAAACTCTTTTTTTATAGTTAGATTTTTTTACAAGTTTATCAAATATTTCATTAATAACATTATCTTCGATTCGCATTCCATAATGAGTTATATTTTTTTTATTTTTTTGGTAAAAATTTTTCTTTCTAATTTCTAATGGATCTTTTTTTAAGTATCTGGCAATATTATCAATAATATTTTCTATTGCCATCATGCCTTGATTTCCACCAAATCCTCTAAATGCTGTAGAAGTAGAAGTATTAGTTTTACAAAGATAATTATTAATTTCTATATTTGGAACAAAATATGCGTTGTCTATATGTAGCAAAGCTCTTTCATTTATAGCAACTGATAAATCTGGAGACATTCCACATTTTGAAGCTAGTTTAATTTTTAAACCATTTATAATTCCATTATCATTGAAGCCTACTTCATATTCTGAATAAAATTCATGTCTCTTGCCAGTTATAATTATATCATCATCTCTGTCTAACCTAAGTTTTACAGGTCTTTTTGTTTTTTTTGCAAGTAAAGCACAAATACTTGACGTCATAAAATTTGTCTCTTTTCCTCCAAATCCACCGCCAATTCTTCTTACTAAAACAGTTATAGAATTACTTTTCTGATTTAGCATTTTTGCAATTATTTGTTGAGTTTCTGATGGATGTTGTGTTGAACTATATACAATTAATTCTTTATCTTCTTTTGGTATTACAAATGCTACTTGGCCTTCTAAATAAAAATGTTCTTGGCTTCCAGTTGTAAAATTTCCTTTTAAATAATTTTTAGAGTTAGAAATTTTTTTTGACGGATTGCCTTTTTTTATATTCCTTATGTTGAAAAGAAGTTTATTTTTTTTTAAAGATTCTTTTATAGTAACAATTGGATGCAAATCTTTATAAATAACTTTCGCATTTAATACAGCTTTTCTAGCTAGATCAATTGATGTAGCTGCTACTGCAAATAAAGGTTGACCATAATATTCTACCTTTTTTTCTGGAAATATTGGATCTCCATCAAATACTGGTCCAACATCATTTCTGCCTTCAATATCTAAATACGTTACAACTGAAACAACTCCCTCACTTGCTTTAACTTTATTTAAATCAATTTTTTTAATTATTGCATTAGCCTTTTTACTCCATCCTATTGCTCCAAAAAGAGTTCCTTCTGGTTCTTTTATATCATCTGTATATTCTGCAAATCCACTAACATGCTTAAATGCACTATCATGTGGCCTACTAACTTGAATATAATTATTATTTTTCATTAATTTATCCTAAGTATTTTTTTATTTCTGACTTCTAAAAAGCACTTCATTAACAAATTTTTTGCTATTTCCATTCTATAAGTCTTGCTGGCTCTCATATCGTCAATTGGCTTGTAGTCATTTTTTAAATAATTAATTGCTTTATTAAATATTTGCTCAGAAAAAATTGAATTGATAAGCAATTTTTCTGTTTTTTTTGCTCTTTTTGGAATTTCAGACATTCCTCCATAGGCTATTTTAATTTTTTTAATTTTATTTTGATTTATCTCAATATTAAAAGATCCACAAACAGATGAAATATCATCATCAAACCTTTTTGATACCTTGTATGCTTTAAATATATTTTTTTTATATATAGGTATTTTTATAGAATAAATAAATTGTCCTTTTTTAAGTTTAGTTTTACGGTAACTTATAAAAAATTTATTTAATGAAATTGACTCTTTTTTTTTTGATCCATCTAAAATTAATTTAGCATCTAGAGATAATAATAGTGGCAAAGTATCGCCTATGGGTGATGCCGTAGCAATATTTCCCGCTATGGTTCCAACATTCCTAATTTGAACTGATCCATATCTTCTTAAAATATTATTAAAATCTGGGTAATATTTTTTTATAAATTTCTCAAAAATAATTAATGGTGTGCATGCACCTATTTCTATTTCTTTTTTTTTACTTTTAATAAAATCTAATTCTTTTATAGAATTTAAGTATATTATTTTTTTTATTTCTTTATGAGCTTTAGTTACTTCTAAAGAAAGATCAGTGCCACCACTCAATAATCTTGCGTCTGGATTTTTTTTAAGGACCTCTTTTAATTCAGTTATTGTTTTAGGCGCAAAATATTTTTTATTTTTATTTTTAATTTCTATATTTTTTGTTCTAATTTTTTTAAGGAGATTAATTGTTTTTTTTTTTAATTTTAAAAATTCATCGATATATTTTTTTTTATTCAAACTTTTAGCAGCATCGATTATTGGTCTATAACCTGTGCAACGACACAAGTTTCCAGATAATGAGTCTGATACTATTTCATCATTGAATTTTTTATTATTTTTATACATAGCAAACATTGACATAACAAATCCTGGTGTACAAAACCCGCACTGTGAACCATGAAATTTTATCATTGCGTCTTGTACTGGATGCAATTTGCCGTCAGAAGAAATTAAATCTTCAACTAAAATTAATTGTTTGCCATTAAGAATTGGTAAAAAAGCTATACATGCATTTATTGCTTTGTATTCAATATTGTTTCTTACTAATTCTCCTAAAACTATTGTACATGCTCCACATCCTCCTTCTGCACAACCTTCTTTGGTTCCAGTTTTTTTTAGTTTGAGTCGAATAAAATTTAATATTGTTTCGTTAGGATCAGGATTTGAAATTTTATGTATTCTATTATTTAAAATAAATTCTATAGTGTTGGAAGACATTAGCTTCCCCTATAAGTTGAATAACTCCAGGGTGAGACAAGTAATGGGACATGGTAGTGTTCTTTGGAATTTGATATTCCAAACCTAATCACAACATCATCTAAAAAGGGTAATTTAGAATTTTCATTAATTTTTTTATAATAGTTGCCTATATAAAATATCAACTCGTATTTCCCTTCTAAAAAGTTTTTACCTTCAACTAGCGGATTGTCTGCTCTACCGTCACTATTTAATACTATTGAATTTAATTTTTTTCTTTGATTATTATTTATATAAATTAAATCAACTTTTATTCCTTTGCCAGGTTTTCCAGAGTAAATATCTAAAACATGAGTAGTTAACTTTGTCATATTAATAGTTATATATTATACAATTATAATAATAAATATATTAAAAGTGAAATATTGTTGTTCATTATATGTTTTCTATAAATAAAATTAACGAGCTTAATAAATCTGAATTTTTATCAATTTTTGGAAATATTTTTGAAAAAACAGAGTGGATAGCAAAAAAAGTATTTGAATTAAAACCATTTAAAAACTCTGAAGATTGTTTTTTAAAATTTACTGAAATTTATGAAAGTAGTAACAAAAAAAAAATTTTAAAAATACTTAATGCACACCCTGATTTAGCAGTAGAAAAAAAACTTACAAAGGACTCAGCTAATGAACAACTTGGTGCAAATTTAAATGAATGTTCTGAAGAAGAGTTTTTAGAATTTTCTAGATTAAATAAAGAATATAAGAATAAATTTAATTTTCCATTTATTATTGCTGTAAAAGGTAAAAATAAAATTGAAATTTTAAAAATATTTAAAAAAAGAATTTATAATTCAAATGAAAAAGAATTCGAAGAAGCAAAAAACCAAGTAAAAAAGATTGCTTTGATTAGACTAAGCCAAATAATTGAAATCAATTAATTAAAATTTTTATCTTCTAGATCTTTTATATTTATAAATTTTTCAGTTATTTTTTTATTATTAAATTTTATGTCTTCAAAAAAATTCCAAGCTAAAACTATTACTGTGGGATTTTTTTCTTTAATTTTTGATTTTGAAAATATTGGAATATCTACGCCAGGTACAATTTTATTATGTTTAAGATTATTATCTTCAACAATATAATTTATTTCTTTTTTAATCCCAAAAAAGTTTAATGCAGTTGTGGCTTTAGCAGGTGCACCGAAACCTATTATTACCTTTTCTTTTTTTTTAAGTTTACTAATATTTTTAATTACATTTTTTCTGATCTCATATACCTTTTCCCCAAACTCTTGGTATGTTTTAAAATTTTTGATTCCAAATTTTTCCTCTTCATTGATTAATTTTTTTACGCTATTTTCGATTTTTATATTTTTATCTTTTTTAATATAAATTCTTATAGATCCTCCATGAGTTTTTATTTTTTCAGCTCTAAAAATTTTTACTTTAAACTGAGCAAAGAAATTAATTAATGATGTTAATGACCAATAGTTGTAGTGTTCATGATAAATATTATCAAAAGTTAAATCTTTTAATGTATTCATTAAATATTGAACTTCTATAATTATAGTTCCTTTATTGTGTAAAAGTTTGATCATGCACTCTGCCATTTCTTTTAAATTATCTGAATGGGCAAAAACGTTGGAAGCCAATATTAAATCAGCATTTTTTTTTATTTTTTTAATATTTTTTTTGGTTAAAAAACCATTAAAAGTTTTTATTTTATTTTTGTTAGCCAATTTAGCTATATTTTTAGCGGGCTCTATTCCTAAAATATTTTTAAAGTTTAATTCTTTAAAAGGTTTTAAAGCTATTCCATCATTGCTTCCTACGTCAATAATATATGTTTTTTTTGGTTTTAGTTTTAAATCTTTAATATATTTTTTAGCTGCGTTAGCAAAATGATCTCTAAAAACTTTTGATGTAGATGACGTATACAAATAATTTGAAAACATTTTTTTGGAATCAACTGCAACAGATAGCTGGCAATTATGGCAATTATTACAATAATTTAATTCTAAAGGATAAAGTTCACATTTTTCTCCTTTTTTATTTATTAAATTATTTGCTAGTGGTTGGTAGCCTAAAGAAACAACTCTTTTTAACTTTTTATTTCCACAAGATCTGCATTCAAATTTATAGCAATTTAATAATAAATTTTTTTCTTCTTCATCTACAAATAAATGTTTAATTGTGTGAGTTATTCCATAATTATCATGTTCTCTTTCTCCTCTTACTAAATTTAAAAAAGTTGTATCTTCTGTAAATACCATGGTATGAGCTACGTTTGGTTTGATGATTGATAACTGACCTTCATTAACTACTTGGGTAATTTTTGGTGAATTGGGATTAAGCAAATCTTGAAATATTTCTATAATCTGTCCCTTAGTAAACAAACATTTTTGTTCTTGTTGAGGATGGTAGTGATTAGCTCTAATTGTTCCTTTTTTTGATTCTATGAGACCAATCATATTGATTGGTTCTGTTAATTCATGATTACTTATCTTGCCCCTGTCATCAATAAATTCATTTTCTCCATCTTTTACATGTTCTAAATCTTTTATTAAATTTTGTTTATCCCATTTTGAAATCATTTCTTTGATGCTTTCATCGAGAGCATAAAGAAATTTAAATCCCGTTTTTAAAAGTTTTTTGTTTGAAAGTGAAAAACCAAGATTAGGAATTTCATCATTAGTTTCTCTTAAAGTTATTTTAGGGTTGTGCTTCTTGCAAATTTCTGCAACCTCCTTAACTGTGACTGTATCTTTGGTTAAATTAAATAAATCATAAGATATATCTTCTCTTTCTTCCATAAATTTAAAACATCTTGCAACATCTATTAATGGAACTAAGCTTTTTACCTGTCTTCCACCAGCAAAAAGTCTGAGAACACCATCTTGGGAAGCCATCTTAGAAAAAAAATTTGGCATTATATCAATTCGTGCTGTGTCAGTTGAATAACCATAAACTGAACCAAGTCTTAAAATAATATAATTTTTTCCAGAAGATTTTAGTTGTTTTTCATTAAAATCTTTTGACTTTCCATATACAAGAACTGGATGTGTTTTTTCATTTTCCAAAATATTATTTTTTACTTTTTCAATTCCTTCGTAAACAACATGTGTTGATGGCATAATTATTTTGCATTTATCTGGAACAGCATCAATAATATTTTGGGTTCCTTGTTCACCAACTAATTTTATTTTTTTGTCTTGATCAGTATTGCTTTCATTTTTAACTCTTGGAACACTTGTTATTCCTGCAAGATGATGAACAATATCAGCATCATAACAATATTTTTTTACTAAATCTTTATCTAAAATATCGCCATGAATAAAATTCATGTTCCACTTCCTAATCTGATTTACTCTTTCAGATATAAATCTATTATCTATAATGGTAATTTTATCGTTCCAGCTATATCCTGAATATATTTTGCACAGTTCAGTTCCGATATAACCCAAACCTCCAGTGATGACTATTTTTTTCATTATTGTTGTACTAGCAAATTATTTATAACTTTACATCTAATATAATTATCATTATTTAGATAAATAATGAAAGTCTTTGATTGTTTCATGTATCATAATGAGGACACAGTCCTTGATGTTAGATTAAACTATCTAGATAAATTTGTTGATAAATTTATTATAGTAGAAAGTACCTTTAATCACAAAGGCGAGAAAAAACAATTAAATTTTGATATTAATAAATTTTCTAATTTTGCTAATAAAATTAATTATATAATTTTAGATTCTCAATCAAAAGAAATAGAAAAAATTAATAAGGATGATAGTGAAAATGAAAAAAGTAGAAAATTTATTTTAAATGGTTATAGAAGAGATCACTATCAACGAAACCATATATCATCTGGTTTAAACTATGCGAAATCAGAAGATGTTATAATAATTTCAGATATAGATGAAATACCCAACTTAGAAAAAATTGACTTAAAAATATCAAAAAAAAAATTAATCTTTTTTAAACAAAAAATGTGTTACTATAAATTTAATCTTTATCACAAAAATTATAATTGGTTTGGATCAAGAGCTTGTAGAAAAAAAGATCTAATATCTCCTCAATGGTTAAGGGATATAAAACCAAAATCTTATGGATTTTGGAGATTGGATACATTATTTTCTAAATATAGATACAGCAACATTCATTTTGTTAGTAATGGGGGATGGCATTTTTCTTATTTAAATACGCCGGAGCTTATTGATGAAAAACTCAGGTCATATACTCACCATTTTGAATATAGTTTGAATCCAATAGGCGTTGATAACATTGCTAAAAGAATTAAAAATAAAGAAAGTGTATATAATTTAAATTACGATCAAAGAAAAAATAAGTTTTCTGAAGGAGTTAAATTAGATACTTTAAGTTTTGAAGAGTTGCCTTACAATATAAATGAAAATATTGATAAATATAAACAATGGTTAGAATAAAATGAAAGCATATTGGATTGCAATATATAAAGATTTAAACGGTCTTGAAAACTTGAAAGGATATGCTGAAAAGGCGACACCTGCTATCAAAAAGCATAATGGTAAAATTCTTGTAAGAGGAGGAAAAACTGAAACAGTAGAAGGTAATCCTTCTCCCAGAACAGTAATTATAGAATTTCCTAGTGTTGAGGATGCATTAAAATGTTATCATTCAGATGAGTACCAGTCTGCAAAAAAACTAGTCAAAGGAAAATTTAATAGACATTGTCAAATAGTTGAAGGAAATTAATATTCAACATCAACAGGATCAATACTTCTCCACATATACCATGTAAAAACACTTCTATAGCCTAAGTGTTTTTTTGAAATTTTATTTAAGAATCTTTCACTAGGTGGGTAAGATATTTTATAGTTTTTTGAAATTGCTCTTAATAATCCTATATCTTTAATTGGAAATATATCCGCTCTGTTTAAATTAAACATTAAAAACATTTGTGCACTCCATATACCCAAACCCTTTAATTGAGTTATGTAATTAATAGCTTCTTGATCATTCATTTTTTCAATTTTAGAGACATTGAATGAATTATTTTGAAAGCTTTTTGCTATATTTTTTAAATAGGAAATTTTTTGACGAGATAATCCTGCACTTTTTAGTGCCTTGGAGTTTAGTTTAATAACTACTTTAGGTTTAATTTTTTTTTTACATTTTATCACAAACTTTGCCCAAATTGAATCTGCTGCTTTAGTTGATATTTGCTGTCCAATTATTGTTCTACATAATGAAAAAAACGGATCTTTTTTAGAACTTAGGTAGCCTTTTTTATATTTTTTAATAATTTTTTTTAAAATTTTATCTCTTTTAGATAGTTCTTTTTTAGCTTTGTTCCAATACTTTGGGGGACTAGTCATGTCTAGAAATTGACAGTTGTTTTTTAAGTAAAATTTCCCTTCTAAAAATAATAATTGAGGAAATAATTACTAATGATGAGCCTAACAAAGTTTTCATGGTTGGTATTTCATTCCAAATTATGTAGCCAAAAAATATTCCAAATATTAATGCTAGATATTTAAGGGGAGACACAAGTGAAACTTCAGAATATTTATAAGATTGACTTAACCATAAATTTGCAAAACCTCCTAGAATACCTACTGAAGAAAGCAGAAAAAGATCTTTAATACTAGGCATAATCCATCCAAATGGGATTGTAGTAATTCCAGCTAAAGTAATAAGTATTGAAAAATTTAAAGATATTAGCCAAACAGGTTCGGTCTTTGATAATTGTCTTATTGCTATAGCTACATAAGATAATCCCAAACAAAATATTATTGGATATATGTAATAAAAGTTCAACGAACTAAATCCAGGCTCTGATATGATTATTATTCCAATAAAACCAACCAAAACTGCAAGCCACCTATAAAAACCAACTTTTTCACTTAAAAAAATAATTGATAGTATAGTTGTAAATATTGGTGCAGCAAAAGTGATGCTTACTACTGTTGCTAGAGGAAGGCTTCTTAGAGCTATAAAAATAGAAATTAAAGCTATTAAACCAGATATACATCTTAAAAAATGTAAACCAGCTCTTTTTGTATAGTAAAAATTTTTAAATCTTTCAGGTGGTATTAAAAATAAAAGAGGCATTATTCCAAAAAAGCCTCTGAAAAATAGAACTTCGCCCAATGGGTATTGTTCTGACCATTTAACAATTAAATCCATCAAAGAAAACGCACAAACAGATATAAACATGTACAAAAAGCCTAATTGATTTTTGGAAAACATAATAATAACTTTAGATTAATTGGAATATTTATCAATGGAAATAGCAATTTTAGCTTGTGGGTGTTTTTGGGGTCCTGAAATTAAATTTAGTAAACTTGAAGGCATTATAAAAACAGAAGTAGGTTATTGTGGGGGAAATACTAAAACAACAACATATAGAGAAGTTTGTAGTGGTAAAACAAATCATGCAGAAGTTGTTAAGTTAGATTTTGATCCTAAACTGATTTCTTATGAAAGAATTTTAAATTATTTTTTTGAAATTCATGATCCAACAACTTTAAACTCTCAAGGCCCAGATTTTGGAACTCAATATAGAAGTGAAATATTTTTTTTAAATGAAAATCAAAAAAAGATTGCTGAAAATATAAAAGAAAAAATTAATAAAAAATTATCTGGTAAAGTTGTTACAATAATATCTTTAGCAAAAAATTATTGCGCTGCTGAAGAATATCATCAAAAATATTTAGAAAAAAGATAATATGTCTCTTGTAAGTACAAGTTGGTTAGAAAATAATTTAAATAAGGTAAAAATTTTTGACTCCTCATGGCATATGCCAGCTACAAAAAGAGACGGTTATAAAGAATATACTAAAGAACATATAAGTAATGCTATTTTTTTTGATTTAGATCAAAATTCTGATCAAAGCACTGACTTACCTCATATGTTAGTTAAGAAAGATTTGTGGGAAAAAATTATTTCATCAATGGGGATTTCAAATGATGATAGAATTATAATTTATGATAATTCTGATGTAATTAGCTCATGCAGACTTTGGTACAATTTAATTTACTACGGTCACAGTCCTAAAATTGTTCATGTTTTAGATGGTGGTTTAAAAAAATGGAAAAGTGAAAATAGAAAATTAACTAGTTTACCAACAAAAAATATAAATTCACAATATATAGCAAAAGAAATAAAATCTTTAGTAAAGAATAAGAATGAAATAAATGAAAATATTTTAAAAAATAAATTTAAACTTGTTGATGCAAGAAGCGAGGAAAGATTCTATGGAAGAATTAAAGAACCTAGGGCTGGATTAAGAAGTGGATCCATTCCAAAGTCATTGTGTCTTCCTTATAAACATTTAATATCTCAAGATAATACATTTAAAAATAAAAATGATATTTTAAATATTTTTAAACAAATACTTGGGGAAGATATGTCAACAAATGTTATTTTTTCTTGTGGATCTGGTATAACAGCATCAGTTTTGGCACTTGCATATTCTTTAATAAATAATAAATATATGCCTATTATTTACGATGGTTCTTGGGCTGAATACGGAAAAATTTAATTATGAAAAGATCTACTAAAATTACTACTATAATTGTTATTTTCTTTTTTATAATTGCGGCAGTTATTATTGGTAGAACAATGATTGGCAATCATTTTGCAAAAAAATTTGGTAAAAGACCTCCACCAGGAATTATGGTTACTGAAGTAATCCAAACTGAATTTTCTGAAAAAATAGAAAGTTTTGGAACTGCCGTCTCAAAAAAAACTGAAACTTTCAGGATAAAAAAAAATCAGCTATCTTCTGAGTTGGATCTAAAAAAATATGTAAAAAAAGGAGATTTAATTGTAAAATTAAAAGATGAAAATGTTGTTGCTCCTTTTAGCGGAGTATTAGGAGTAAGAGGCTTAACTGAAGATGTGCTTGGATCTGATAATTCAGTAATTATTACTTTAGATGATATTTCAGTAATTTATTCTGATTTAAAAATACCTGAAGTTTTTGCAGCAGTAATGAAAAAGGGTTTGCCAGTTGAAGCAAAATTCTCAGGTTATAAAAATAAAATTTACTTTGGAGAAATTGATGGTGTTTCAAGTAGAATTAATGCAGAAACAAGAAGTCTTTTAACAAGAATCAAAATAAATAATGAAAATTTTGAGCTTATTCCAGGTTCTTTGCTTGAAGTAACAGTTAATTATAATGTTAGAAATTCTATTGGTGTTCCAGATACAAGTCTAATGTTGGAAGGAAATAAAGCTTTTGTATATAAAGTATCTAATGAGAATACTGCAAATAAAGTAGAGGTAAAAATAGGTATTAGAGATGAGGGATATGTTGAAGTAATCTCTGGACTAAATGAAGGCGATATAATAGTTGCAGAAGGTTTAAAAAAAGTAAGACCAAGAGGAAAAATTAAGCCAATTAAAAATTAAATGTATTTAACTGAAGTTAGTATTAGAAGACCGGTTGTTTCATGGGTAATGTCACTAATTCTTATTGTTTTTGGAATATTTGTATTTTGGAAACTGCCAGTGAGAGAACTACCCTCTGGTTTACAACCTCCTGTGGTCCAAATCCAAGTAGATTATAAATCAGCCTCAGCACCAATTATTGATCAAGAAGTTACTCAAGTTATAGAAGATGTAATTGGAGGAGCAGAAGGAATAAAAAATATAGACTCAGTTTCAGAAAATGGAAGAAGTACAATAAATGTAATTTTTGATACTGATATTGATTTAGATGATGCGGCCAATGATATTAGAGAAAGGGTTGCGAGAATAGTAGACAACTTGCCATCTGAAGCAGATCCTCCTCAAATTTTAAAGCAAGCTGCTGGATTTACTACTACAATGTGGTTGGCTCTTTCGTCATCAACATGGAGTGATTTGGAACTTGGAGATTATGCAGAAAGGTACTTGGTTGATACTTTTTCTAGTGTGAAAAATGTTGGAAGAATTTTAGTAGGTGGATTAAGAGAACTGAGTGTAAGAGTTTGGGTTGATCCAATTAAACTTGCAGCAAATGATTTAACTATACAGGAAGTTGAAAATGCTATTAGAAGTGAAAATATAAGTTTACCGGCAGGCACTCTCGAAGCAAATAATATTGATCTGACTTTAAACCTAGATAAATCTTATGATAAAATAAGTAAATTGAAAGAATTACCTGTTAAAAAAGAAAAAAATAATATTGTAAAATTATCTGATGTAGCAAATATTGAATTTGGTCCTGTTTCGGAAAAAACTCTTTTTAAAGCTCAAAGAAAAGATGCTTTAAATTTAAAAACTGTTGGTATTGGAATATATGCTAGAAGTGGCGCTTCTACTGTAGAATTATCAAAAGAAATAAAAAAAAAGATTTCTGAGGTTAAAAAAACTTTGCCTGAAGGTCTAAACTTAGAAATAGCATTTAATAGAGCTACTTATATAGGAGCTGCAATTGAAGAGGTTTATAAAACTCTTATTATAGCATTTATATTAGTAGTAATAATAATTTATTTATTTTTAGGAAACCTTAAAGCTGTAATTGTTCCTGCGGTTGCACTGCCAGTAAGTTTGATTGCATCATTTTTAGGTTTATATTTATTCGGTCTTTCAATAAACATTTTTGTTCTTCTAAGTTTTATATTAGCAATTGGAATTATTACTGATGACTCTGTAATAATGACAGATGCAATTTATAGAAGAGTTGAGAATGGTGAAACACCTCTCGTTGCTGCTTATAAAGGCTCTAAACAAATTACTTTTGCGATAATAGCAACAACACTTATTTTAGTTGCAGTTTTTTTGCCATTAATATTTATAGAAGGAATTTCGGGCACATTATTTAGAGAAACTGCTATTGCATTGACATTCTCAATTGTTGTTTCTTCTTTTGTAGCTTTGACTCTTTCACCAATGCTTGGAAGTAAATTTTTAAAAAAAAGAACCAATAAAAATATTATTGTTAGTAAATTTGAAAAAATTTTCAATTCTTTCTCTAAATTTTATCAAGAAACTCTTGAATTTTGGATTTATAAAAAAAAAGCTATATCTATTTTTATCATTTTTATAATAATTGCCTCTGGACTATTGTTTAATTTTTCAAAAAAAGAACTTTTACCAATGGAAGATAGAGGTGCTTACTTAATCATAGGTTTTACAGATGAAGGAAGTTCTTTTGAATACACTCAAAAAAGAGCTCAAGAAGTTGAGAGAAGATTAATACCCCTTCTGCAGGCTGAAGATAGTCCTTATAACAGATTTATTATGAGAGTCCCTGGTTTTGGAAGATCAAGCAATTCTTTTAATAGTTTTATAATTATAGCTCTTTTAGATAGTTGGAAAAATAGAAAGCAAGATTCTCAAACAGTAATGAGACAAGCAATTGGTAAAATAGTAACGGTCCCACAAGCTGTAGCCTTTCCTATTTCTCCACAATCAATTAGAGTTTCTAATTATAATAAACCTATTCAAATGGTAATTTTAGGGAGTACCTATGAAGAATTACAAAAAGTACAAGCTCAAGTAATTAGAAGTTTAAGAAAAAATCCTAATTTATCTAGAATAGAGTCCGACTACACCGTAGATAAACCTGAGGTTAAGTTATTAATAAACAACAATAAGGCCAAGGATCTAGGTATATCCACTCAAACAATTGGACAAACATTAGAAACACTTTATGGAGGAAAAAGAGTAACAACATTTAATAGGCTTGGAAAAGAATATCCAATAATTGTACAACAATATTTATCAGATAGAAGAAGTAAAGATGGTCTTGCAAAAATTTTTGTTAGATCAGAAAATAATGGGAAATTAATATCAGTTGCTAATTTAGTTGATTTTAAAGAAGAAGGATCGGCTAAAGTACTGTCTAGATATAATAGACAAAGAGCAGTCACAATTTCTGCTAATATTAACGAAAATTATACATTATCAGAGGCTATAAAATATTTAGAAAATACTATTGGACAAGTTGCACCTGAAAATCAAATTACCTGGAAGGGTAAATCTGAGGAACTTAAAGAAACAAGCAATGAATTATTTATAATTTTTGCACTAGCTTTACTTACGGCATATCTAGTTATGGCAGCTACATTTAATTCATTCATTCATCCATTTATAATTGTCTTAACTGTACCACTTGCAGTTTTTGGCGGATTAGTATTTATTTTATTTCTTAATAGCTCTGTAAATATTTTTTCACAGATTGCCTTGGTCATACTAATTGGTATCTCTACTAAAAATAGTATCCTGATAGTTGACTATACAAATCAATTAAGGATAAAAGGAAAAAATATAGAATCCGCTGTAAAAGAGGCCTGTGAATTAAGATTCAGACCAATAATTATGACCTCTTTAAGCACAATGATAGCTATGATGCCTTTAGTTATAGGAAACATTGGACCAGGAGCTGGGGAAGGCTCTAGGTTGGCAGTAGGATCAACAATTCTTGGTGGAATGATAATTTCAACGTTTTTTACACTTTATGTAACTCCAACTATGTATCTCGCTTTAGCAAAAAATACTAAAAGAATAGATGCTGTTGATATTGAGCTTAAAAAACAACTTCATTAAAAAATAATATATTTTTTTCTATTTAAAGATCTTTTACATTTTTCAAGTTGGCTCTTATATTTGTTTGATTGATTTTGAACTTTTTTAGCAAGTAAAATTACTTTTTGTTTTTTTTTATAATTTTTGTAATTACCCCATCCTTCATGATAAGCAATATACTGCCTAAATACATCTGTCTTTGATATTTTTAAAATTTTTTCAGTTTTATTTGTATACCAACCTATAAAATCCACACTATCTTTAAATCTTGTTCTTCTGGCTAATTTATTACCAGTTTCTTCCTTATATTGTTTCCATGTTCCTTTAACAGCTTGTGAATATCCAAAAGAACTTGAAGGTCTTTTGTAAGGTATTACTTTAAATATTTTTTGTCTTTTAGGTTTTGCTAACCAATCAAAATCTGATTCCATTTTTATTATTGCTAGTTGTAGATAAATAGGTGTTCCCCATTTTTTCTCAGTTTTTTTTGCATGTTTATACCAAAGATATCTTTCTGAAAATATTGAGCAACTATCAGCAGTATTTTTAGGAATAGAGGAGCAGGCAGAAATTAAAAAAAATATAAGTAACAATAATTTTTTCATTTGTTTTTTCTAATTTTTTCTTTCCATTCCCATGGATACTCAAACTTCATATTCCAAAAACCTAACTTGTTTATCTTTGCATATTCTTGATCGTTTGCAAATTTTCCTTTTGAATAGTAGGGCCAATCAAAAGCATAACCATTTCTTACCATAAAAACAGATAAACTTTCATCTTTTAAAAAACACTCACCTACTGATCTTTTATATTTGTCTTTTTTTTTTTCAATTTTACAATTTAGAGAATTATTTCCTATTTTTTCTATCAACTTATCCTTGGAGATTTGTCCACAATAAACTTTTTTATTATCTTTAATACAAGTTTGTTTTTTACCCCTGTAATAACTTTCTGGAGCATCAATTCCGCCAAAACGAATTTGTTCACCTTTAATCTTTATGGTATCTCCATCAACGACAATAGCTTTTCCTTTAGTGATATTATTTTCATCGCTATAAGAAAATGAAATAGAAAATAAAATTATAATTATAAAGCTACTTAAATTCAGACTTAGCTTTTTCATTAAGCTCATCCATTTTTTTTCTGATTTCTTCGTCTGAAATTTTATGATCTTTTAGGTCAGCCTTTACTTTTCTATAAACGTCTTCATCTCCTGCCTCAGCAAAATCTGCCTTTATAACTGCTTGAATGTAATCTTTTTCTTGATCAGGATTATAGCCTAAAATTTGTGAAACCCATTGAGCAATATATTTGTTTCTTCGAGCACTAACTTTAAATTGTAATTCTTCATCATGTGCAAATTTTTTTTCAAAACTTTTTGTTCTTTCATCAAATGTGCTCATCTTTTCTCCAAAAATTAAATATACTATATAAAAAAATTGACATTAAAACTCCAGCAATATTACCAAACAAGTCATCGTATTGAAATGATCTGTTTGGTATCACTATATGTAAAATCTCGAGGAATATAGAGCTTAATATTAAATAAGTAATAATAAGTTTTTTTTTGCTTTTGTAATAAGCAATTAATCCTATTAATGACAGCACAAAAAATGCATATACGTGATTTGATGATATTGATAAAAAATCTGGAGTAATTTGTGGTTGTTTGTGGAGCTCTCTATAAATTATAAAACCTAAAATACTCCCTGGATATACATATAAAATAATAAAGATCGTATTAATAACATTAAATAGTATTTTTATCTTTTCCATAATTGTCTTATATTAAAATTAATTTAATGAGTCATTTAATTTTAGTACGACATGGTCAAAGTGAGTGGAACTTACAAAAAAGGTTTACTGGATGGGTTGATGTTGAGCTAACTCCCCAAGGAAAACTGGAAGCATGTAAGGCTGGAGAATTAATAAAAAACTTAAAACTAAATTTAAATCATTTTTTTTGCTCTTATCAAAAAAGAGCTATCGAAACATTAAATTTAATTTTAAACACGATAAGAATAAAAAACAATAATGTTATAAAAGCTTGGCAATTAAATGAAAGAAATTATGGAGCATTAACAGGTTTAAACAAAGAAGAAATGAAAAAAACTTTGGGGGAAAAAAAAGTTTATGAGTTTAGAAGATCATGGAATATTGCTCCTGAACCATTAAACAAAAATAATCCCTACCATCCTTTAAATATTGAAGCATATAATGATGTGCCTAAAAATAAAATTCCAGATACTGAGTCACTGAAAGATACCTATGAAAGAGTAGTTCCATATTATAAAAAAAATATACTTCCTTTAATTAATGAAAATATAATTATTGCTGCACATGGAAACTCTATCCGTTCACTATGTAAATATATATTCGAAATAGATGACGCTAAAATATCAAGACTAGAAATTCCTACCGGCAATCCATTAGTTTTAAATTTTGAAAATCAAAAGTTAAAAGATGCTAAATACCTAGATAAAGAGAGAGCAAAAGATTTATTGGTTTTTTGAAAGTTTGTTAAATATTTCTATGTCGGTAATATGTGTGAAATCGATTAAACTTTCAAAACCATATAGTTTATTTTCATTAATTAGCTGCCTCCATATCTCAACAATTGAAAAAGACTTTTTGTTAACAATAGAAAAAATATTTCTATTAATTATTTGGCAACCAGTATAAATAAATTTTTTTTCTTCATAATTTAGATTATTTTTTAAATCTAAATTAAAATCTCCTTTAAGTTTTTTATCAAAACTTCTGGATTTGTTAACAACCAATAAAATATTTTGAATTTTATTATTTAAATAATAAATCTCCATTTTTCTAATTATTTCAATATATTCTTTGCTCCATATTGTGTCAGGATTAAAAACAATAAAATTATCATTGTGTGTGTTTTTTATTAAATTTAAAATCCCACCGCCAGTGTCTAGAATAAAATTTCCGTCCTCTATGATATTAATTTTGCAATTAAAATTTTTTTTATTAAGAAATTCTTTTATTTGTTCTTTTAGGTAAAATGTATTAATCGAAATATTTTTAATTCCTAAGTCATTAATTAAATTAATAGTATTTTCTAATAAACATATATCTTTTACTTTGAGCAAAGGTTTCGGCGTTTTTAACGTTAATGGATTTAATCTTTTACCATAACCAGCACATAGAATTAATGCATTATTTATTTTTTCCATTTTTTTTGCCTAATTTTTTTTGAAAAGTTGTCATCTAAAAATATTTTTAAGTCATGAAATATTTCATTATTATCTATTCTATTCTCTATTAGTTTCCACGCATGTGGTATTAAATTTAAATAATAATGTTTTTTATCTCTAGAAGATAATCTTGTAAATATACCAATTATTTTTATATTTCTTAAGACAGACAAAACATCAAAGTCATTTTTAAAATCTTTTTTATTTATAGATATATTTTGTTTTAAAAAATATCTGAAAATTTTTTCTTTTAAAGAATTTGACGTTTTTAGCCTCACATCATCAATTAGTGAAGCAAGATCATATGCCGGGTTTCCATACAAAGCGTCTTGGGTATCTATAATAGCTAATTTTTTTCTATACTCCATTAAATTAGATATATGAAAATCTCTATGCACAAATATATTATTTTTATTTTTTATTTTTGTTAATAACATTTTAATAATAATTTTTAATTTATTATTTATCATTTTTTGTTTTTGTTTACTTATAACTTTTACAACATACCAATCTAAAAATAGTTTAGACTCTTTAAAAAGTTTGTCTTTTGAATATTTTGGAATAGTATAATTTGTATTATTAAATGTTTTAATTTTTTTTGTTTGAATTTTTTGTAATTTTAATAACAATAAAATTATTTTTTTATAATAGTTTATTTTAATTATTCTTTTATTTTTAATTTTATTATAAATAGTTTGATCTCCCAAATCTTCTATTTCAATTAAATTTTTTCTATAATATTGTTTTAATAATCTCGGTGCTTTTATTTGATTTTTTAATAAAACTTTATTTATTGCATCATAAATAAGTAAATTAATTTTTTTTTCTTTTTTACAAAACACAAAAACAGATTTTTTACCTCTATAAAATGTTCTAAATGATGCGTCTCCTGATAATTTTACCAAATTATTTAAATTCATTAAAAATTTCTTTTTTATAATTGCTAGATATAACTAAACTCCTTTTACTTAAATTTTCTTCATAATTGAAAAATAACTCAATAATATTTTTTGGTTTTTCTTTAATTATTTCGGGCCACTCAATTAATATTATGGTGTCTTTTTTATTTTCAAATAATCCTATATTTTTTAGTTCCATTGCACTTTGCACTCTATACAGATCATAGTGACAAATAATCAATTCATCAATTTTGTATTCATGCACTATATTGAAGGTTGGACTTGGTATCTCCGTTATTTTATAATTTTTTTTAGCTTGTAGATAGTTGATTAGATGTCTTATAAAAGTTGTTTTACCAACCCCTATTTCTCCGTATAAAAAAACTGTATCTCCTTTTGAAAGATAATTTGAAATTTTTTGAGAAATTGACTCTGTGTCTTTTTCTAATGTGATATCAATTTTGCTACTTTTAGTAGCGATATGCATCGGGTTTGTAAGGTCCATCAGGTGTTACACTAATATAATCGGCCTGATCTTTAGACATTTTTGTAAGTTTAGCGCCCACTTTTTCTAAGTGTAATCTAGCTACTTTTTCATCAAGATGTTTTGGTAAAACGTAAACTTTTTTTTCGTACTTATCTGAATTATTCCATAACTCTATTTGAGCAGTTACTTGATTAGTAAATGAAGCACTCATTACAAAACTTGGATGTCCAGTGGCACAACCTAAGTTAACCAGTCTTCCTTCAGCAAGCAAAATTATTCTTTTCTTACTTGGCAGAGTTATTTCGTGAACTTGTGGCTTAATTTCATCCCATTTATAATTTTTCAATGCTTCAACCTGAATTTCATTATCAAAGTGCCCAATATTACATAATATTGCTCTATCTTTCATTTCTCTCATATGATCAGCGGTCACTATGTCTTTGTTTCCTGTTGCTGTAACGACTATATCTGCTTCTTTAATCATTTCGTCCATGAGCACAACTTCATAACCTTCCATTGCGGCTTGTAGAGCACATATTGGATCAGTTTCGGTAACCATTACTCTCGCTCCGCTTTGTCTTAATGAAGCAGCGCTTCCTTTTCCAACGTCACCAAATCCTGCAACGATTGCAACTTTTCCTGACATCATAACATCCGTTGCTCTTTTAATTCCGTCTACTAAGCTTTCTCTGCAACCATATAAATTATCAAATTTAGACTTTGTTACAGAATCGTTAACATTGATTGCTGGAACTAATAATGTTCCTTGAGCTTCCATCTTCTTAAGCGCTAGCACTCCAGTTGTTGTTTCTTCGGATAATCCTTTAATATCTTTTAATAAATCTTTATAATCTTTATGCATAAGCGCAGTTAAATCACCACCATCATCAAGAATCATATTAGGTTTCCAATCCTTTTTTCCCTCAATAGTTTGCTTAACACACCACCAATATTCCTCTTCGGTCTCACCTTTCCATGCAAACACTGGTATGCCTACTTTTGCAATTGCTGCTGCAGCATGATCTTGGGTTGAAAAAATGTTACAAGATGACCATCTTACTTCTGCGCCTAATTCTACAAGTGTTTCAATTAATACTGCTGTTTGAATAGTCATATGCAAACATCCAAGAATTCTAGCTCCTTTAAGGGGATGCTTGCCTTTATACTCTTTTCTTAATGCCATCAATCCTGGCATTTCAGTTTCTGCTAAGGAAATTTCTTTTCTTCCAAAATCTGCAAGGTTTATATCTTTTACTTTGAAATCTGTCATGAGCGAAGTTATTTAGCAATATTATTTAAAATAATCAACTTTTGTTTAAACTCCTGGAAAAGAAATTTCGATTTTTGCACCCTTGACCTTATTGTTTGATGCTAAAATATTGCCATTATGGAGTTCAACCAAATTTTTCACTATATTTAACCCTAAACCAGAGTGTTTACCGAACTTATCTGGTCTATTACTATAAAATCTTTTAAATATTTTTTGAGTATCGTTTTCTCTAAAACCCTCTCCTTCATCTACTACCTTTAAATTTACAGATCCATTTTTTTTTTCTAATTCAACAATAATTTCTTGATTATTTTTACTGAATGAAATTGAATTATCTAGTAGATTTGCAATTATTTGCTCAATCCTATTTTCTATTCCTAATATATGATAATTTTTTTCTCCATTAGTTTTCATCTTTATTGATATTCCTCTTTTAGAATCATATATACTGTTGAAATCATCAACAACTGACTTAGTAATTAAAATTAAATCTAATTTTTTCATTTTTTCTGAAGAAATAGCAACCTCATCTTTTAACATTTGTGAGTAGTCTGTTATTAATCTTTCTATTCTTTCCACATCATGTGAAACTATACCAATGAGTTTATCTCTTTGATCTTTGTCTTCGGTTTCAGATATTATTTCTGAAGCACTTTTCAATGATGCTAGTGGGTTTCTAATTTCATGTACTAAATCAGTTGAAAAATTTTCTGCAGTATTTATTCGTTTTTGCAATTCATTTGTCATTGCATCAAGCGATTTAGACAGCTTACCTAATTCATCATTCCTTTTCTTGATTGGTTCGATATCTAATTTTATTTTTGTCTTATCTTTAATTATATTAGTATAATTAACTAGGTTTTTAATTGGTTTTAAAAAATATCTATTTAAAACAAGAGAAAAAACAATAATAACTATTACAACAGCAAAAAATGTTCGTATAATAAAATTTTTTCTTTCATTAATTGCAGTTTTTATTTCATTTGCATTTTCTGTTATAGCTAAATATCCAATATTTTTTTTACCATCATTAACATTTTTTATTGTGACCAAAAAAAATTGGTTATAAGTTTCTTCTGTAAAAGTATAAGGTTTTCCAAATTCTTTAGAACTTGCATAATTTGAAACAATATCACTTATTGATAATGCTTTATTTTTTTTTTTAGTTACGTTTTCTTTATACTCTAAATTATCAGTTTCATTTAATTCACTTAACTCAATTATTTCTAACTTTTGAGAAAATGATCTTGGGTCAAGATCTAAATTATCAGTATCTCCTATTAAATTAAATTTATCATCAAGTATAATAACTCTATCCAAATTCTGAAAAAGAAAACGAGTGGAAAATAAAAATTTTTTAATTTCATTTTCAGTAAAATCTATTTTTAATCTATTAATATTATCTATAGTGTTATCAATGATTTTAATATGATTTGATGCTTTTTTATTTATTAAGCTTGGTTGAATTGTATCTAAGTAAACTACAGTAAAACTTCCAATAACAATAAAAATAATTAAATTTATAAATATAAATTTTTTAAGTATAGATAAATTCGTTATAAGACTACTAAACATTAATTTACGTTCCAACGATATCCACTTCCATATCTTGTTTCAATTGCAGAAAATTCACTGTCTATTTTTTTGAATTTTTTTCTAATTCTTTTAACATGACTATCTATAGTTCTATCCTCAATATCAGTGTCCTCTCTATAAGCGATATCCATTAATTGTGACCTTTCTTTAATAATCCCTGGTCTTTTTGCTAATTCTTGAACAATCAAAAACTCAGTTGTTGTAAGCTTATCTGGTAGAGATTTTCCTCCCCATTCACATTCTAATTGCGAAGGATCTAATCTTAATTTTCCATGAGAAATGATATTTTTTGAATCTTCGATAATATTTATATTTTTTTTTCTAAGCTGAACTCTTATTCTTTCAATTAACACTTTAACAGAAAATCCACCTGATTTCTTTATAAAATCATCAGCACCAAGCTTTAAACCTAAAAGTTCATCTACCTCTTCATCTTTTGAAGTCAAAAAAATTACAGGTAAAGAAGTTTTTTTTCTTAATTTTTTTAATAATTCTTCACCATCCATTTTTGGCATTTTAATATCTATTACTGCCAAATCTGGAGGAGTTCTAGATAAACCTATAAGTGCACTTTCTCCGTCTAAGTACGTTTGAACTTTAAAACCTTCTTTTTCTAATGCAATGCTCAAACTTGTTAGAATATTTCTATCATCATCAATTAATGCAATTGTATGATTCATAATTATTTAGTTAAAAATACTAAATTGTTCTAATTTGGGCAAGACTTCTTGATTAATGAAGATCCCCCCAATTACTTCCTGAATTTATATCAACCAGCAAAGGTATAGAAAATGAGTGTAGATTACTATCTTTTACACTTGACATTTCCTTCTTAATTATTTTTGTGTATTCGCTAACACTTGATTTTACTGTTTCAAAAATTAATTCATCGTGAATTTGAAGTAATATCTTACATTCAACATTTTTAACCTCCTCAAATTTTTTACTAATACGAATCATTGCCATTCTCATAATTTCAGATGCTGACCCTTGGATGGGAGCATTAATTGCTGCCCTTTCTTGGAAATTTCTTACATTATAATTTTTATCATTTATACCTGTTATATGAGTTTTTCTTCCAAAAATATTTTTAACATAACCACTTTTTCTACAAAATTTTATGGTGGAAACCATGTATTCCTTAATTTCAGGAAATTTAATAAAATAAGAATTTAAAAAATCTTCTGCTTCATTGTTGGAAACATTTATTTGTTTAGCAAGACCGTATTGGGAGATACCATAAATTATTCCAAAATTTATAGCTTTAGCTTTTCTTCTCATATCAAAATCTATTTTTTTTATATCTACATTAAATACTTGACTTGCAGTTAATGAGTGTATGTCTTCATTATTAATGAACGCTTTTTTAAGTTCTTTAACATCTGCTAGGTCAGCAAGAATTCTCATTTCAATCTGATTATAGTCTGCTGAAATAAGACATGAATTTTTTTCTGCTATAAATCCTTTTCTTATATCTTTTCCATCTTCACTTTTAATTGGAATATTTTGTAAATTAGGATCACTTGACGCCAAACGACCAGTTGATGTAGCTGCTAACAGAAAAGAAGTATGTACTCTTTTAGACTTAGGATTTAAATGTTCTACTAAAGAATCTGAATAAGTATTTTTTAGTTTTGCAACCTGCCTCCAATCCAAAACTAATTTTGGAAGCTTGTGTCCTTTAAAAGCTAAATCTTCTAAAACTGCTGCACTTGTTGCATAGCTTCCTTTTTTTGTTTTTTTAAGTGATGCTATTTTCATCTCATTATATAATACTTCTCCAAGTTGTTTCGTTGATCCAATATTAAATTCTTTATTTGCTATTTTAAATATTTCTTTTTCTAGAATATTTATTTTTTTTTCAAATTTCTTAGATAATGATTTGAGAATATTTGTATCTAATTTAATTCCATCAATTTCCATTAATGCCAATATTTTTATTAATGGTTTTTCAAATGTTTCATAAATATTTGTTAATTTTTCATTTATAATATTTTTATAAAATATTTTATAAAGTCTTAAAGTTACATCCGCATCTTCAGCGGCATAATTTTTTGCACTATTAATATCAACTTCGCTAAAATTAATTTGTTTTTTCCCAGAGCCTACTAATTCTTTAAATGAAATAGTTTTATGGCCTAAATGAATTTTGGATAAAGTATCCATGTTATGTCTATTTTTACCTGCGTCAAGCACATAGGACATCAACATAGTATCCTCCATACAATTCATGATAACACCTCTATGATATAATATTATGAAATCAAATTTAATATTTTGTCCAATTTTTTTTATACTTGGATCTTCTAATATTGGTTTAAGAATTTTTAAAACTTTTTTCTCATCAAAATTATTTTCATTTAAATGTCCTATGGGAATATAGCCTGCTTTACCAATATCAGTTGATATAGATATTCCTACTAAGTTGGCTTGGTGAGGGTCTAAAGATGTTGTTTCGGTATCTATTGCCAATGCTCCTTTTTCCTCTATTTCAGCAATCCATTTTTTCAAGTCATTTTCATTTTGTATTAAAACGTAATCTTTATTATTAATTTTTTTATAACTTTCATTGTTTTTTTTTTCTTTTTCAAATTGAAGTTCGCCATATTTAGAAATTACTGAACTTAACAACCTATTAAATTCCATTTCTCTTAAAAAATTATAAAGTTTTTCTTTATCTATTTCTTTTAATTTAAAATCTGCAACATCATCTTTAATGGGAACATCTTTTTTAAGTGTTACAAGTTTTTTACTTATTATCGCTTTATCTTTATTCTCTAACAATGTTTCTCTTCTTTTATTTTGTTTAATTTTATCTGCATTACTTAACAAGTTTTCTAGTGTTTTATATTCTTTAATTAGTTCAGCTGCAGTTTTTACTCCGATGCCAGGAACGCCTGGAACATTATCGCTGCTATCTCCGGCTAAAGCTTGAACATCAATTACTTTATCTGGACTTACTCCAAATTTTTTTTCTACATCTTCATTTGATATGAATTTGTTTTTCATTGGATCATAAATTCTGATATTTTTTTTAAATAATTGCATTAAATCTTTATCAGACGAAACGATCGTTACCTTTCCACCTTTTTTAATAATCTGTTCTGAATACGTAGCTATTAGATCATCTGCTTCATAATTAATTAATTCAATAGAAGGTAAATTAAATGCTTTAACTGATTTTCTAATAAAATTAAATTGTGGTATTAAATCATCTGGAGCATCATCTCTGTTAGCTTTATATTCAGAATAAATTTCATTTCTAAAATTTTTCCTAGCAGAATCAAAAATTACTGCAAAGTGAGTAGGTTTATCTTTATTGTCTTCTGATTTTGAGTCTTCAAGTAGTTTAAACAGCATATTGCAAAAGCCATTTACTGCACCTGTTGGCATGCCATCACTTTTTCTGCTAAGTGGAGGTAATGCGTAATAGGCTCTAAAAATATATCCTGAGCCATCAATAAGATAATAATGATCAGTTTTATTTATATTTGACATATAATTGTGTTATTTATTTTAAATCACATGTTATAAATCTATAATTATTTATGAACAAACAAAATGTAATTTCTATCAAGAATCTTAACAAAATATATTTTAAAAATAGTTCTAAATCTATTAATGCATTAAATAATTTAAACTTAGAAGTGAAAGAAGGAGAGATTTTTGGCTTATTAGGCCCTAACGGCGCAGGAAAAAGTACCTTTATAAATATTCTTGCTGGAACCACTGTTAAGTCATCTGGCGCAGTAAATGTTTGGGGTTTTGATTTAGATAGAAATCCTAGACAAGTTAAAGCATCTATTGGAATTGTTCCTCAAGAGGTAAATGTTGATCCTTTTTTTACCCCTGAAGAACTTTTAGATCTGCAGGCTGGTTTATACGGAGTTAAAAAAAAAGATAGAATTACTAATACAATATTAAATTTAGTATCTTTAGAAAAACAAGCGAATAGTTATACAAGAAGTTTATCTGGAGGAATGAAAAGAAGATTATTAGTTGCTAAAGCATTAGTTCATCAGCCACCAATAGTAATTTTAGATGAACCAACAGCTGGGGTTGATGTAGAGCTTAGAAATAATTTGTGGGAAAATGTAAAGTTGTTAAATAAACAAGGTGTTACAATAATTTTAACAACTCATTACTTAATTGAAGCAGAAAAAATGTGTAATCGTATCGGAATTTTAAATAATGGAAATTTAGTGGCTCTGGATAGTACAAAAAATTTATTAAAAAGAATTCAAACCAAAAAAGTAATTTTTATAGTCAATAATCAAGTCAAAATTGAAGAAAATTCATTTGAATCATTAAATATTTTTGAAAATTCAATAAATAAATTAGTTGTTTCTTATGAAAAAAGTAAACTAAATATAAGCAATTTAATAAATTTTATTAGTAAACAAAATATTAAAATATTGGATATTTCGACAGATGATGGTGACTTAGAGGACGTTTTTGTTAGGTTAACAAAAAACTAGATTAATTAAGATATAAGGAGTAAAATAATAATATGGAATTAGTTAAATCAATAGTTAATCAAAAATTATTAAAATCTGTTATTGTTATATTTCTTGGTTCAATTTTATTAACTTTATCTGCAAAATTTAAAATTCCTTTTTATCCTGTGCCAATGACAATGCAAACATTTGTTGTGTTATTTCTTGGATTAGCATTTGGATATAAAATTGGTATAGCTACAGTAACTCTTTATTTGCTAGAAGGAATAATTGGACTCCCCGTTTTTGCTAATTCTCCAGAAAAAGGAGTGGGTATAATTTATTTTACTGGACCAACAATGGGATATTTAATCGGTTTCTTGTTGGCAGTTTATTCTGCCGGAGTTCATAAAGATTTGATTAACTTCAGTAATTATAAATATATTAATATACTTACAGTATTTTCAAGTTTGCTTGTTTCGGTAAGTTTTATATATATTTTAGGTTTGGTGTGGTTGGGATATTTGATTGGTTGGGACAAACCAATTTTCAAATTAGGAGCTCAACCTTTTTTGTTAGCAGAATTATTTAAATTATTTCTATTATCAGCCTTGTATCCTTGGATAATTAAATTAAATAAAATTATCTAGGGGATCTTTTAGATAAAATTCTTTGCAAAGTTCTTCTATGCATTTTAAGTCTTCTTGCTGTCTCAGAGACATTTCTATTACATAGTTCAAAAACTCTATGTATGTGTTCCCACTTAACTCTATCAGCTGACATTGGATTTTCCGGTGGCTCTGCTTTGGTATTAGGATCTGCTAACAAAGCTTTCTCAACATCATCCGCATCTGCTGGTTTAGCCAAATAATCTATTGCGCCTTCTTTTATCGCTGCAACTGCAGTGGGAATATTTCCATAACCTGTCAACATTACTATTCTACTTTTAGAATTTGTTTGTTGAATTTCTTTTACAACTTCCAGTCCATTTCCGTCTCCGAGTCTTAAATCAACTACTGCAAATGCTGGTTTTATTGTCTTTAGTACCTCTAGTCCTCTTTTTACACTTTCAGCTTGTGAAACTAGAAAACCTTTTTTTTCCATAGCTCTGGCCAATCTCTCTCTAAATGGATTGTCATCATCAACTATTAATAGAGATTTATCATCAAATTCAGCTATTTTTATAATTTTTTGAGATCCTGTCATAGTTATACATATGGTGATGATTTTTTTCTAATCAAGGTAATTATTTTCTTTACATTAACTTATATATCTCATAAATGCTTTTTTTAATGAAATTTGCATAGCTGTTATGTAAATTTTTTTTATTAGATTTTTTTTGGGGCTAAAATGGAAAAATTTAAAAATATTGACGAATTGGTAAGTCAATTAAAACCGAGTGAACCAGTATATTGTATCAGAAAAAAATCGATACAATTAGCGTCTGGTTACTTTAGAAAAAAATTTCCTGGTAAAATTTTGTATGCGGTAAAAACAAACCCACACCCATTTGTTATAAAAACTCTTTATGACAGTGGTATTACTAATTTTGATGTAGCTTCAATAAAAGAAATAGAAACGATAAAAGAAATAAGCCCAAAAGCTAAATGCTCTTTTATGCACTCTGTAAAAAGTAGAGAAAATATTTATGAAGCCTATTTTAATCACGGTGTTAAAACTTTTTCACTTGATACTAAGGATGAGTTAATTAAAATAATTGAAAGCACCAATCAGGCTAAAGATTTAGAATTATTTGTTAGAATCTCTGTTTCAAATGAACATGCAGAAATTGACTTATCAAAAAAATTTGGTGCAGCCAATTCGGAAGCTACAGGATTATTAAGGTTAGCTAAACAATATGCAAAAAAAGTGGGACTAAGTTTTCATGTGGGATCTCAATGCATGCATCCAATTTCTTACGTTAAAGGAATTTCTGAAATTGGATCAGTAATTAAAAAAACAAAAATAGTTCCCGATTATATTAATGTTGGAGGTGGTTTTCCAACTATATATCCTGATTTAATTCCACAATCATTAGACAACTATTTTAGAGAAATTAATATTGCATTAGAAAATTTAAAATTAAAAAAATTACCTGAAATTATTTGTGAACCAGGACGAGCGCTAGTTGCTGAAAGTGGATCGACTGTAGTAAGAGTAAATTTAAAAAAGAAGCAAAAACTTTATATAAATGATGGAACTTATGGAACCTTATTTGATGCTGGAGTTCCAAATATAGTTTACCCTTCAAGATTAATAACCAGTGGAAGAATTATTTCAAAAAAAATGACTGCATTCGATTTTTATGGACCAACATGTGATAGTATGGATTATATGAAAGGTCCTTTTGTATTGCCAAACAATATCAAAGAAAATGATTATATTGAACTTGGACAGTTGGGTGCTTATGGACTAACATTCAGAACTCAATTTAATGGTTATTATTCAAATAACATTTTTGAAGTTGAAGACGATCCAATAATGACAATGTATGACAAAAAAGCTAATAGTGAGTTCCTAGTTGCTTAAATGTCTAATAAAAAAAATTTAGGTCATAACTCTAAAAAAGATTTTCTTAAAAAACCTGTAGAACATATCGACATAAAATCTTTTGATTCTAGAAATATTATTTCCTCAATGAAAAAAATGTCATTTGTTTCAAGAGAAACTGCTAATGCAGCGAATATTTTTAACGAAATGATTAAGGATAAAGACTGTACAATATTTTTAACTTTAGCAGGGTCAACTTCTGCCGCAGGATGCATGCACATTTATAGGGATATGGTAAAATATAATATGGTGGATGCAATAGTAGCAACGGGCGCGTCTATAATTGATATGGATTTTTTTGAAGCTTTAGGTTTTAAACATTATCAAGGTTCTCAATTTCAAAACGATGGTGAATTAAGAAAAAACTATATTGATAGAATATACGATACATACATAGATGAAGATGAACTACAGATGTGTGATAAAATTATTTGCGATATTGCAGATAAGTTAGATCCAAGAAGCTATACATCGAGAGAATTCATTAATGAAATAGGGAAATATTTAAAATCAAATGCTAAAAAAGAAGGATCTCTTATCGAAACAGCATATGATAATAATGTTCCAATATTTTGCCCAGCATTTACAGATTCTAGCGCAGGATTTGGGTTGGTAATGCATCAAGAAAAAAATCCAAAAAAACATTTAACAATAGACTCTATAAGAGAGTTTAGAGAGCTTACTGAAATAAAAATTAATTCAAAAGGATCAGGGTTATTTATGATTGGTGGCGGTGTGCCAAAAAACTTTATTCAAGATACTGTTATATGTGCTGAACTTCTAGGCAAGGAAGTTGATATGCATAAATATGCAATACAAATTACTGTTGCGGATTCTAGAGATGGTGCGTGCAGTAGTTCTACTTTAAAAGAAGCAAGCTCTTGGGGAAAAGTTGATGTTACAAAAGAACAAATGGTATTTGCTGAAGCAACTAGCGTACTTCCTTTGATTGCAAGTGATGCTTATCATAGAGCTGAGTGGAAAAATAGAGATAGAAAAAATTTTTCAAAAATATTTGGATAAAAATTGAATTATTTATCAAATAAACAGGGGTTTCTAGGGATTGATAATAAATTTAACTTTAAAGAAAAAGTAGTAGTAGTTCCTTTTGGTTTAGAAAAAACAGTTAGTTATGGTTCTGGAACAAAAAATGGACCAAAAGAAATTATTAAAGCTTCACACCAGGTTGAACTCTATGATGAAGAACTTAATTGTGAGCCTTACAAAAAAATAGGTATAAAAACTCTTAAACCATTTAAAATTGAGAAAAATATTACAAATGCATTAAATAAGATGTCCAAAATAAATGAGAAAATTTTAAGTAAAAATAAATTTCCTCTAACGCTTGGAGGTGAGCATTCAATAACACCAGGTTGCATTGCTCCATTTGTAAAAAAATACAAAGATCTTATTTTACTGCATTTTGATGCTCACGCAGATTTAAGAGAAAGTTATAATGGTGAAAAATTTTCACATGCGTCAGCAATAAGAAGATGTTTAGATTATAAAAATGTCTCATTAGTTTCATTTGGAATCAGAAATATTTCTCAAAGTGAAATTCCTTATTTAAAAAAAAATTCGTCTAGAATAAATATTTTTTGGGCAAAAGATAAACACAAGTGGGATTTAAAAAAATTCAAAAAAATGATTAAAAATAAAACTGTTTATTTAACATTTGACGTAGATGGATTTGACTCAAGCATTATGCCTGCAACAGGTACTCCTGAGCCTGGAGGTCTCTTTTGGTATGAAACGTTAAAAATAATCAAATTAGCATGTAAAAATTCAAATATAGTTGGTGCTGATATCAATGAATTGGCACCTATAAAAGGTTTTAATTCTTACAATTTTCTAGTAGCTAAATTAGCATACAAAATTTTATCTTATAAATTTTTTGTTAAATAATTAAACGGGTTTAAGAGATCCTAGCAATAGTCTAAAAGGAATTAGCATTAATAGTGAAACAAGGATTTTTACCGACAGATCTCCAATAGATAATGTAAACCAAGGTATTCCGGTTGCATAAAAGGAAATTGAGAAGAATAAAAAAGTATCTACAGTTGAACCAATTAATGAAGAGGTGAGAGGAGCTATAAACCATTTTTTTTTTCTTAATTGATCAAATATTTGTACATCTAATAATTGAGCTACAATAAAAGCCGTACCTGAACCAATTGCAATTCTTACTGATATTAAATCTGCAAAATTAGTAGAAAATAATAGTGTAAAACTAATACCTATTAAAAATCCAAAATATACAATTTTTCTTGCTGATACTTTGCCATAAGATCTATTTGCAAGGTCAGTTATTAAAAAAGCAATAGGATAGCTCAGTGCACCATAAGTTAATATTTCATCTAACCCAAAATATTTAATTGGAAACTGAACTAAATAATTAGATGATAAAACAACCACTCCCATTAATAATGAAAGTGTAAAAAAAATTTTTTTCATTAAGCTGATTTGCTAATTAAGGTTTTTTTTAGTTTTTTTAGTCTAAAAGATAAATTTTTAGCTTTTGCGGTTTTTATATATTGATCAAAACTACCTTTTTTATCTACCGATCTTACACCTGCATTAGAAACTGTTAGCCTCAAACTTTTGTTCAAAATTTCACTTTTAAACTTAACTTTTTTAAGGTTTGGTAGAAATCTTCTTTTTGTCTTATTGTTGGCATGACTAACTTTATGACCTTTAAGAGGAATTTTTCCAGTAAGTTCACATTTTTTTGACATAAAATTTATGACTGTATAGGTGTTCTAAAGTTACCCGTCAAGTTCAATTTTTTATACCTACTAAATCAGATATGTTTTTTACTCTTTCTTTATATAAAATTTTAATTAATTCCTGGTTTATTTTTGTAGCAATCTTTGGGCCTTTGTAAATCATCCCAGTATATAATTGAATTATACTAGCTCCACTTACCAATTTTTCATAAGCACTTTGACCTGAGTCAACACCACCTACACCAATTATTTTTATTTTATTTTTTAAAATTTTATAAAATTTATTTATTAATTCATTGGATCGCTTTTCTAAAGGTTTGCCAGATAAACCTCCTTTTTCTAATTTATTAATATTTTTTAAACTATCTCTGTATTTATCTGTGGTGTTTGAAATTATAACTGCCTCAACATTATGCTCCATAAGTAAATCTGAAATTTTATTTATATTTTCATTTTCAATATCTGGAGAAATTTTAACCACAATTGGAACTAAAGTATTCAATTTTTTCTTTTCTTTTTTAATTAAACTTAAAAGTTGATTTAGCTCATTTTGATTATGAAAATTTCTTAAATTTTCTGTGTTTGGAGAAGATATATTAATTGTTATGTAATCGGCAACATCATAAAATTTGTGAAGACCATTTATATAATCTTCTATTCTATTATTTGTATCTTTATTAGGACCAATATTTACTCCAAACAATCCTTTGGGTGAATTTGAGGTGATTCTTGATCTAACACTATCAGAACCTGAATTATTAAATCCAAGTCTATTAATTAATGCTTCGTCCTCTTCAAGGCGAAATATTCTTGGTTTTGGATTCCCATATTGGCTAACTGGGGTAACAGTTCCAACTTCAACCAATCCAAAACCTAACCCAAACAAAGAATTATATACCTCTGCATTTTTATCAAAACCTGCTGCTACTCCAATCGGATTTGGAATTTTTTTACCAAAAATTTCAGTTTTTATAGAGTTTTCAGTTATAATTTTTTTTTGAGGAATAAAATTAAATTTTAAAGACTTAATTGCTAAATTATGAGCTATTTCAGGATCTAATTTAAATAATAATGATCTTATTTTTGAAAACATCAACTAATTTTATCTTTTATTAATTGTTTTGTCTCTTTAACTCCAAAAAAACTAATAAAAAAACCTATTCTTGGTCCATTTTCGACTCCAAATACTACTTCGTATATTAACTTAAACCAATCCCTAAGATTTTCTTTGTATCCATTATCTTTTCCAACGGTATATATTTGAGTTTGAATATCTTCGGGCTCCATTTGATCGTTACAATTATCTAAAGCAACTATTAGAGCATTTAAAGCATTAATTTCAGTTTTATTTGGTTTTTTATATTTTTTTGTTTTTTTAACGACTTCGTTAAAATATTTAATTGCATATTCTATTAAATTATCAAAAATTTTATGATCTTTTTCAAAAATTTTAGTTTTGTATTTTTTAACAAATTTCCAAACTAAATCTTTTGTTTCAGCATTACTTGTTTCGACTAAATTTAAAAGCATAGAAAAGCTCATTATAAATTTTTCTTTCGGCATATTTCCATTATGAACATGCCAAGCTGGATTTAGTAATAATTGTAATTCATTTTGACTCTGGCCTTTTTCAATAAACTCTAAATATTCATCTACTGCTTTAGGAACTATTTCTTTGTATAATTTTTTTGCTCTTTTAGGATTTTGATACATAAATAATGATAAACTTTCTGGAGAAGCATAATTTAGCCATTCGTCAATTGTAATACCATTGCCTTTGGATTTTGAAATTTTTTCTCCTTTTTCGTCTAAAAATAATTCATAAGCAAAACCTGCGGGATTATCTTTGCCTAATAATTTAATAATTTTTGTTGAAAGTATTGCACTTTCAATCAAGTCTTTTCCATACATTTCAAAATCTACATCTATAGCAAACCATCTCATTGCCCAATCAACTTTCCACTGTAACTTACAATTTCCATCCAAAATACTTTTTTCAAGTTTCTTTCCTTTATTATCAAAAATAATTTTCCAATTTTTTTCATCTATTTCTAAAACTGGTATTTCAAGTACAGCTCCTGTTTCAGGGCAAATTGGTAAAAATGGCGAATAAGTTTTTTGCCTTTCTTTTCCAAGAGTAGGTAAAATTATATTCATTATATCACTATATTTTTTTATAATTATTTTTAAAGTTGGATTGAAAAAACCTGACTTATAAAGTTCAGTAGAACTTTTAAAAGTATATTTAAAATTAAATTTGTTTAGAAAATTTTTTAACATTTCATTATTATGCTCTCCATAGCTTTTATATTTTTCAAATGGATCCGGAATATCAGTTAATGGTTTGTGAAGATAATTTGTTAATCTATTTTGATTAGGAACATTTTCAGGAATTTTTCTAAGACCATCCATATCGTCTGAAAAAGTAATAATTTCTTTTGGAATTTCAGTTAAATGGCTAAGTGCGTTTACAACCATTGAAGTTCTAGCTACTTCTCCAAAAGTACCAATATGCGGTAAACCGCTAGGTCCATACCCAGTCTGCAAAATTATTTTACCTTTTTTATCAATATATTTTTTTCTTTCACGTAAAATTTTTTTTGCTTCTACGAATGGCCAAGAATTAGTTTTTTCTATGTTTGCTTTTTCAATCACAAGTTACTTACAAATTACTTATATAATTCTACGTTTTTAATTATTCTTATAGAGTTGAAATTTATTTACCATAAAATAATGTTCATTCAAAATGTCTAATTACAAAACAGTCTTTTTCACATTAGGTATTCTGCAAATAATTTTAGGAATATTTATGATTATTCCAATAATTATTCAATTTATCTTCAATGAAATTGATGCTTCATTTATTGGTGGATCATTAATATCAATTGTTTTTGGTGTATTATTTTTTTTATCAAATATTGATCATGATAAAAAACTAAATTTATCTCAAGCATTTCTTCTTACTGCACTTTCTTGGATCACAATAGCTATTTTTGGATCGTTGCCATTTCTTTTTTCTGATTTAGAAATGACTTTGACTGATTCATTTTTTGAAAGCATGTCAGGAATAACAACTACTGGATCTACGGTTATAAATAATTTAAATGAAGCGCCTAAATCTATTTTATTTTGGAGAGCAACACTTCAATGGTTAGGGGGTATTGGAATAATTTTAATGGCAATTACTCTTATGCCAATAATGAATGTAGGTGGTATGCAAATATTTAAAGTATCAAGTATAGACACAGCTGAAAAAATTTTACCAAAATTTAGAGAAGTTAGTAATAGATTAATTATAATTTATTCATGCTTAACTATATTATGTGCATCTTTTTACAAATTTTTTGGTATGAATTTTTTTGATAGCTTAACACACTCTATGACCACAATAGCAACTGGAGGATTTTCAAATTATAATGAGTCTCTAGGATACTTTGATAATCCTTTAATAGAAATTACGTCTATAATTTTTATTATTTTAGGAAGTATACCTTTTATTACTTATATTAAATTTCTTAATGGTGAAAAAAAAATATTTTTTTCTGATACTCAAATTAAAACATTTATAAAGATAATAGTATTTTCAATATTATTTATTTTTATTTATCTTTTGCTAAATAAAGATAAATTTTTAGAATTTAGTTTAAGATCTATATCTTTTAATGTTATTTCTATATTAACAGGAACTGGATATGTAACTAAAGACTTTAATCAGTGGGGGGATTTTCCAATAGTATTTTTTTTAGTTTTAATGTTTATAGGAGGATGTGCCGGCTCAACAGCATGTGGAATAAAAATTTTTAGAATTCAGTTGTTAGGTTTATTTTTAATCAATCAAATTAAAAAAGTGATCTATCCAAGGGGAGTATTTGTTATTAAGTATGAAAAAAATAATATTGACGATAAATTTATGGCTTCAGTAATTTCATTTATTTATTTGTATATAATTATATTTTTTCTATTAACTTCTATATTATCTTTAACTGGGTTAGATTTTATTACTTCGATTTCAGGTGCCGCAACGTCTATCTCCAACGTTGGTCCTGGCTTAGGTGATATTATAGGCCCAAATGGTAATTTTTCATCACTTTCTAATGTTTCTAAATGGGCTTTAAGTGCTGGAATGATTTTAGGTAGACTTGAGCTCTTTGCTATATTAGTGTTATTTGTTCCATCATTTTGGAGAAAATTTTGATGATAGAAAAAAAACAAAGCTGGCTTGAATCTCTTTTAGTTTACAAAGACATAAGAATGATAAGAATATTGCTTCTTGGGGCAATAAGTGGTTTTCCATGGGTCTTGATAGCAAGTAGTTTAAGTCTTTGGTTAAAAGAAGAAGGACTGAGCAGGTCAACAATAGGATGGGCAGGTTTAATTTTTGGTGTATATGCTTTTAATTATTTATGGGCACCAATAATAGATAGAATTCAAATACCACTATTAACAAAAAAACTAGGCCACAGAAGAGGCTGGATAGTTTTAATGCAAATTGCAATTTTACTAAGCTTATTAGTGTGGAGCTTTATAAACCCAACGCAAAATTTAGCTTTATTAATTACTGTTGGATTAATTATTGCAATAGCTTCCGCTACTCAAGACATAACTGTTGATGCTTTAAGAATTGAACAAATTAACGAGAATGAGGGAAAATCTATGGCAGCTGGTGCTGCTATGGCAGTTGTTGGTTGGTGGACTGGTTATAAATTAGGTGGAGTTATAGCTTTATTTACAGCAGAATATTTTGAAAACATGGGTATTGCTGATTATTGGCAAGCTACTTTTTTAGTTTTAGGAGTTGTGATAATTTTAATGAATATAGGTTTAATGTTTGTTCATGAACCTATTGAAACTGACAGACAAGCAAAACAAAGAGAAACTGATAAATTAATTGAAGGAAAACTTGGGTCTAGCAATATTATAACTAATTTCATTGCTTACATTACTGGAACTATTGGTGGACCTATAATAAGTTTTTTTAAAAAAAATGGATTTGCTATTGCGGCAGGAATTTTAGGTTTTGTATTCTTATTTAAAATTGGTGAAGCATTTCTTGGTCGTATGTCTATTGTCTTTTATAAAGAAATTGGATTTTCTAAAGGACAAATTGCCATTTATTCAAAAGGACTTGGTTGGATTACAACTGTTGTTTTCACTTTATTAGGTGGAGTAATGGCAATGAGAGCCGGTACAATAAAAACGATGTTCTTTGCAGGAGGTTTAATGGCTCTAACAAACTTACTTTTTGCAGTTTTGGCTTGGACAGGCAAATCTGAATTATTGTTTGCAGTTGCTGTGATAGCTGACGATATAACTGCTGCATTCGCAACTGTAGCATTTGTTGCATTTATTTCGTTATTAGTTGATAGAACTTATACTGCTACTCAATATGCTTTACTCGCATCAATAGGAACTGCCGGCAGAACAACTCTTGCTTCATCTTCGGGCGCTCTTGTTGATTGGTTAAATGGAGACTGGGGAACATTTTTTGTTTTAACCACAATAATGGTCATTCCATCTTTAATATGTCTATGGCTTATAAGGCATAAAGTAAAAATAGGTGCAAACTAATTTTTATTGTAATAATCCGTATATCAATATTTACGAAAGACCTTCGATTAATTCTAAAATTAGCTCACAAATTATTTATGGTGAAAAATTTAAAATTTTAAAAAAAACAAAAAATTTCATAAAAATAAGAACATTTTATGATAAATATCCTGGTTATATAAAAAATAAAAATTTTATTAAAAAATTTAAACCCACCCATAAAGTAAAAGTTTTAAAAACTAAAATTAACAAATCAAATAAATTTTTACCATTTTCAAGTGAAATTGAGATTATAAAGAGGAAAAAGAACTATATTATGTTTAAACAAAACCAATGGATAAAACAAAAAGATATAACTCTTATAAATAAAAAAGAAAAAAATTTTAGCAAAATTTATAAATTTTATTTAAATTGTAAATATAAATGGGGTGGTAAAACTTACCAGGGTATCGATTGTTCAGCCTTAATTCAAATTTATTATAAATTTAACAATAAGTTTTTTCCAAGAGATACCGTTGATCAAATAAAATATAAAAAAGGTAATATTGCAAAAAAATTTAAACTTGGTGATATTATATATTGGAAAGGTCATGTTGCAGTTTGCATTAATTCAAAAAACCTAATTCATGCCTATGGACCTAAAAAAAAAGTTATTATAATGCCAATTAATAAAACAATAAAAATAATAGAAAAAACTGCAAATTTAAAAGTTAAAAAAATTTGTAGAGTATAAATTATTCTCTTCCAAAATCTGGTTTTGCTACATCTTGTTTTAATTGAACAATTTGTGTTCTTACTTTTTTGGAATTAATTAATCTAGTTAAAAGTTTTTTATTATTTTTATTTTGAATTATTTTTTTGAATGAATTTAAATTCTTAGTAAATAAATTTATTGCTTTAATAATATTATCATTGTTAAAAAATATATCTCTCCACATAACTTCGTTTGATGCAGCTATTCTAGAAAAATCCCTTAATCCTCCAGCACTGTATTGTATTAAATTTTTTCTTTGAATTTTTTGTGAATCTTGTGCAGTTTTCATCAAATTATATGCAATTAAGTGTGGCAAATGACTTGTAATAGAAAAAATTTTATCATGAATAACTGGGTTCATTAAAACTACTTTAGAGCCAATTTTTTTCCAGAATTTTATTAATAAATTAGTTTTTTTTAAATTTTGCCTTTTTTCCTTAATGATTACGCACCATTTATTTAAAAATAAATTTTTATTTCCATACTCTGGACCACTAACTTCTGACCCAGCTATAGGATGACTCGATATCCAGTCCAATTTTTTATTAAGAAATTTATTTTTTAATTTAATTATATTTTTTTTTGTAGAACCAACATCAGTAATAATACAACTTGCTTTTAAAATTTTATTTAATTTTTCAATTATTTTTTTATATTGGCTCATAGGAGTACATATAATAACTAAATCAACATCATATATTTTGCTATTTATACTTTTAACAAATCTACAATTTGATTTGTTTTTTTTTATTTTAGAAATATTTTTTTTTGATTTTTCTAATACAAAAGTTTCTTTTGATAATTTTTTACTATTTATTGCTTTTAATATCGATGATCCTATTAAACCACATCCTATAATTAATACTTTTTTAAACATTTTTAAATATCTTTTCTATATTTTTTAAAAAAATTTTATTTTCCAGATTATTTCCAATTGTTAATCTTAAACAATTTTTTATTCCATAAGTTTTAGTGTCTCTTAATATTAAACCTTTTTTAAGTAATTTATTCTCGACATTATTTGCATTTAATTTACATTTACGAAAATTAAGTAAAAGAAAATTTGCACTTACTTTATTACAAAAAATATTAAATCGTTCCAAGCTTTTTTTAATTTTATTGCTCCAAAATAAATTATGTTTAACTGATTTTGTAATAAATTTACTATCTTTTAAAGACTCTATTGCACATAGCTGAGCTATTTTGTTAACATTAAAAGGAGGTTTAATAACATTTAATGCATCAATTATTTTTTTATCTCCATATCCCCAACCTACTCTTAAAGCAGCAAGTCCATATATTTTAGAAAAAGTTCTTAAAATAAATACATTTTTTTTATTTTTGAAAATTTGTAACCCTGAAGAATATTTTTTATCTTTCATATATTCATCATATGCATCATCCACAACTAGCAAAATTTTTTTATTTAATTTTTTTCTTAGATTAATTAATTCTTTTTTTTCTAAATAAGTTCCAGTAGGATTATTTGGATTTGCGATAAAAACGATTTTTGTTTTTTTATTAACTTTTTTAATTATATCATCAACAGAAACTTTGAATTCCTTTTCCTTTGAAAAAACTACTTTTGCTCCAACAATTGATGCATAGATTCTGTACATTAAAAAACTGTATTGTGGTACAATTACCTCATCTCCACGCTTAAGAAAAAGTTGACATATCATTTGGATTACTTCGTCTGAACCTGAGCCACAAATAATTTTATTAAATTCACATTTAAATTTTAAAGCAATTAATTTTCTCAAATCAATTGCTTTACTGTCTGGATATTTAGAAATTTTATAATTTTTACTTTTTAAAATTTTTAGCACTTTTGAGCTCATCCCTAGCGCTGATTCGTTGGCTGATAGCTTTATTGCATTCTTCTTATTTTTTAAAATAGAACTTCCTGGCTTGTAGGATTCTATATTTATTTTTCTAATGTTAAGCGAAGTCATAATTTTTCAATATTTTGTATCTTTATAGATAAAAAATTAATTTTTTACATAAAATAAGTAATTTTCTTAAAAAAAATTGACATATAAAATTGTTTATTATAAACATTTCTTGCGCTGATTTAACTGAATTGCGAGCGCTATAAAAAAACCGCTAAATAAGTTTTTTTACCTCACAATTCAACAACAAAGAAAAAATGAATAAAATAGATAAGGTAAAAACATTCGTTATAGAAAAGCCCATAAAACTTGATTGTGGTAAAACAATTTCAAATTTTCCAGTGGCATATGAAACATACGGAAAATTGAATGATAAAAGAGATAATGCCATATTAGCATTTCATGCTTTATCAGGAGATCAATTTGTAGCTGGAATTAATCCAATAACAAATAAAAGTGGGTGGTGGTCATATTTGGTTGGTCCAAATAAACCTGTTGATACAAATAAATTTTTTGTTATATGCGCCAATGTAATTGGAGGATGCATGGGATCTTATGGACCTAGTAGCATTGATGAAAAAACAAATAAAAAAATTGGAACTAATTTTCCTGTAATAACAATCAATGATATGGTCAATGTTCAATATAATTTATTAGATTTTTTTAAAATTGATAAGCTATATAGTGTAATGGGTGGATCAATGGGGGGAATGCAGGTTCTTCAGTTTGTTGCAAATTTTCCAAACAAAACTAGAACCGCTATTCCTATAGCTTGTACCGCAAGTCACTCTGCACAAAATATTGCACTTAATGAATTAGGTAGACAGGCGATAATGGCTGATGCTAATTGGAAAAGAGGAGATTACCTAAACCTAGAAAACTCACCCGACAAAGGTTTGTCCGTAGCTAGAATGGCTGCTCATATTACTTATCTTTCTAAAAAAGGTCTTCAAGAAAAATTTGGAAGAAAACTTCAAGAAAGAGATGATTTAAAATTTAGTTTTGATGCTGATTTCCAAATTGAGAGTTATCTTAGACACCAAGGTTCAGCATTTGTTGATCGTTTTGATGCAAACAGCTATCTATATATAACAAGAGCTATGGATTATTTTGATTTAGTGAAAGAATATAATGGAAATTTATCAAGTGCATTTAAAGGAAATAAAGTAAAATTTTTTATTATCTCTTTTACATCCGATTGGTTATATCCAACTTCTGAAAATAAAGAAATTGTCATAGCTCTCAATGCTGCTGGTGCCGATGTAGGTTTTATTGAAATTATAAGTGATAAGGGACATGATTCATTTTTATTAGAAGTTCCAGAATTTTTAAAATCAATAAAAAGTTTTTTAGAAGCAAATTACTAACAAATTATGAAAAAAGAATTTCAAATAATTTCGGAACTGATTGAAGTTAATAAAAGAGTACTTGATGTAGGATGTGGAGATGGCACATTAATGAAACATTTACATGATAATAAAAATATAGATATAAGAGGATTAGAAATTTCAAAAGATAATGTTCAAAAATGTATTGCTAAAGGTTTACCTGTTATTGAGGGAAATGCAGAAAAAGATTTGGAACAATTTCCTGACTCTTCATTTGACTACGTTATTTTAAGTCAGACACTGCAAGCATTTTATAATCCTGAAAAAGTTATAAATAATTTGTTAAGAGTTGCAAATAAAGCTATAGTTACAATTCCAAATTTTGGCTACTGGAAAGTAAGAATCCACTTGCTTTTAAAAGGAACCATGCCTATTACTAAAAATTTACCAAACGAATGGTTTAATACCCCAAATTTACATATGTGTTCAATTAAAGACTTTGTTAATTTTTCAAAACAAAAAAAATTTAATTTATTTAGATCTCTTGCTTTACACCAAGAAAAAGTATCAGAAATAAATAAAAGTAATTTAAATTTGAAAAATTTTTTTTCAGAATTAGGAATTTTTTTAATAGAAAAATAGAATGAAAGTAGAAATAATAAAGTGTTTAGAAGATAATTATTCTTATTTAATTATTGATACAAATAACAATAATGCATGTGTTGTAGATCCTAGTGAGGCAGAACCAATTATTGATTTTATCCAAAATAACAAACTTAATTTAAATTTTATACTTAATACACATCATCATTATGATCATGTTGGAGGAAATAACGAATTAAAAAAAAAATATGGAGCAAAAATTATTGGCTTTAAAAATGACAAAGAAAGAATACCTGGTATAGATATATTGGTTGAAGACAATGAAATTTGGAAAAGTAAAAATTTCGAATCTAAAATTATTCATATACCAGGCCACACATCAGGACATATTTGTTTTTATTTTTTCAAAGAAAAAATTATTTTTACAGGAGATACACTTTTTTCATTAGGATGTGGAAGAATTTTTGAGGGCACATATAAAGAAATGTTTAATTCTTTAAATAAATTAAAAAGTCTTCCTCAAAATACTAAAGTTTACTGTGGTCATGAATATACTTTAAAAAATTCATTATTTTGTTCTAAGTATGAAAAAAATAACAAGAAATTGGAAATGAAAATATTGGAAATTAATTCTAAATTAGAAAAAAGTTTACCCACTATACCTTCAACAATTGGTGAGGAATTGGCTTGCAATATTTTTTTACGAGCTAAAAATTTAGAGGAATTTTCAAAATTAAGAGATTTAAAGGATAATTTTTAGTTATTCAACTTGACTATAATAAGTCTAGAACTATATTGCAGCCTATAAAATTAAAGAAAAGTTATGTCATTTGCAATTATACAAACAGGCGGAAAACAATACAAAGTTAAAGCTGGTGAAATATTAAAAATTGAAAAATTGGATAATTTAAAACCTAATTCAAAAATAGAATTTAAAGAAGTATTGGCATATGGAAACGATAAAGTTACTGAAATAGGTGAGCCAAAAATAGAGGGTGCTAAAGTTGAAGCAGATTTGGTTAAAAATGGAAAGAATAGAACAGTTTTAATCTTTAAGAAAAGAAGAAGAAAAAACTCAAGAAGAAAAAATGGTCATAGACAACGATATTCCATGATAAGGATAAGTAAAATTTACTCAAAAGAAGGAAAAGTTTTTTCAGAAGCCCCTAAGATTTCTAAACCAGAAAAAAAAAATGACAAAAAAGTGGAGATAAAGACTAAATAAAATAGGTAAGTTATGGCAACAAAAAAAGCAGGTGGATCATCGAGAAATGGACGAGATAGTGCAGGTCGGAGACTTGGTGTTAAAAAATACGGTGGTCAACAAGTAATTCCTGGAAATATAATAGTAAGACAAAGAGGAACGAAGATCTTTCCAGGTCAACATGTTGGCATGGGTAAAGATCACTCTATTTTTTCAAAAATAAAAGGCACTGTTGAGTATAAAAAGACCAAGTTTGATAGAACATTTGTTTCAGTAAAACCCAATTAATCATTACAACATAAATCAAAAATAGGTGTTGTATCATGAAATTTTTAGATCAAGTAAAAATATTTATTAAAGCTGGAGACGGAGGTTCTGGTTCTCCAAGTTTTAGAAGAGAAAAATTTATTGAATTTGGTGGACCTGATGGAGGAGATGGTGGAAAAGGAGGTTCAATAATTCTTACATCAGAAAGAAATTTGAACACTTTAATTGATTATCGTTACCAACAACATTTTAAAGCTGAAAGGGGCGAAGATGGCAAAGGAAAAAAACAAACTGGTAGAGGGGGTTCAAATTTATATTTAAAAGTTCCAATTGGCTCTCAAATATTTGAAGAAGATAACAAAACTTTAATTTTTGATTTTCAGAAAGAAAATGAAGAGTTCACTGCTGCAATAGGTGGAAAAGGAGGATTGGGTAATACTAGATTTAAATCTTCAACTAATAGAGCACCAAAAAAATTTACAAAAGGATTTAAAGGTGAAGAATTTTGGATTTGGATCCAATTAAAAACAATAGCTGATATTGGAATTATTGGTTTGCCAAATGCTGGAAAATCAAGTTTATTGGCTTCAATTACAAGTGCAACACCAAAAATTGCAAACTACAAATTTACAACAATAAATCCTAATCTTGGTGTTGCTGTTTATGATGATAAAGAAGTCACTTTGGCAGATATTCCTGGATTAATTGAAGGAGCTCATAAAGGAGTTGGATTAGGCATAAAGTTTTTAAAGCATATAGAAAGATGTAAAACATTATTACATTTAATTGATGTAAATGAGGAAAATTTAATTTATTCATACAAACAAGTAAGAGAAGAATTAAAAAAATATAGTAAAAGTTTATTGAAAAAAAATGAATTAATTGTTTTTAATAAAATAGATTTAATTAATAAACAAGAATTAGAAGATAAAAAAAGCAAATTTATTAATAAAATTAAAAAAAATGTATTAACTCTTTCAACATTAGATAAAAAATCAATATCAAAATTAAAAACTAAATTAATTAAAAATGTATCTTAAAAATTCTAAAACTATCGTAATAAAAATAGGCTCGTCTTTAATAATAAATGAAACAAACATTATTAGACAAAAGTGGTTGTCTGAATTTACAAAAGATATTAAGGAATTACTTAGAGAAAATAAAAACGTTATTATAGTAAGTTCTGGAGCAATAGCTCTAGGTTGCAAAAAATTAAATCTAAAAAAAAAAAATATGAAATTAGATAAAAGTCAGGCAGTTGCATCAATAGGGCAGATAGAATTGATGAACTTATTTAAAAAAAATTTTAGTTTAAAAAAAATTAATTTATCTCAAATTTTATTGACTTTAGAGGATACCGAGCAAAGAAGAAGAGCAATTAATGCTAAAAGAACATTTGATAATTTATTTAAATTAGGATTTGTGCCTGTAGTAAACGAAAATGATAGCATTGCAACAAGTGAAATAAAATATGGAGATAATGATAGGTTGGCATCTAGAGTAGCGCAAATATCTAGTGCGGATTGTTTAATACTTTTGTCTGACGTTGATGGACTATATACTAAAGATCCTAACGTTCATAAAGATGGAAAACTAATCAAAGAAATAAAAAATATCGACTCTAATATCGAAAAAGTGGCAAGTAAAAGTACTAGAATTCATGGTACCGGAGGAATGAAAACAAAAATTGATGCTGCAAAAGTATGTCAATTATCTGGGTGTTATATGGCAATTGCTAATGGTTTATCGATGAGACCAATTAAAAATATTTATAAAAAAAATAATTGTACATGGTTTTTGCCAAAAATATCAAAATTAGATGCAAGAAAAAAATGGATAATTAGCTCTATCTCACCTAAAGGAAAATTAGTTATCGATGAAGGTGCAATCAATGCATTAAGAAAAGGAAAGAGTTTGTTGGCCGCAGGTATAAAAATAGTAGAAGGAAAATTTAATAAAGGTGATCATGTTAAAATATCTGATGAAAACAAGAATGAATTTGCAAGAGGTCTGAGTTCATTTACCTCTGATGAAATATCTAAAATTAAAGGACAACATTCTAATAGAATAAGCGAAATATTGGGGTATGTTACTAAATCAGAAGTAGTTCACAAAGATGATATGGTTATAATTTAATGAATAAATATTTAAAAAATATTGGAATAAAAGCAAATAAAGCATTTGTAAAAAAAATTGATACAAAAGTTAAAAATAAAGTATTAGTTAAATATGCTAATTTAATTAATAGAAATAAATTAAATATAATTAATCAAAATAAAAAGGATGTGGGCTTAGCTAAAAAAAATAATTTAAGAGAAAATCTTATAAATAGACTAGTTCTAAATCTAAATAAAATTGATGAAATAATTAAATCAATAAAAATTATCAGTAAATTAAAAGATCCAATTAATTTAACCTTATCTGAATGGAAAAGACCTAATGGTTTGAAAATTAAAAAAGTTACTGTTCCAATAGGTGTTGTAGGTATTATTTATGAGAGCAGACCAAATGTTACGTCGGATGTTTCGAGTCTTTGCTTTAAATCAGGCAGCTGTGTAATTTTAAAAGGTGGGTCAGAAGCATATTTTTCAAATAGAATTTTAGTAAATTTATTTAGGAAAGCGCTTAAAGCTTATAAAATTGACCCTAATTTTGTTCAGTTTATTGATAGTAAGAATAGAAAACTTGTAGATATTTTGCTTTCAAAAATGGAGAATTATATTGATATTATAATTCCAAGAGGGGGAAAAAATTTAGTTAAAAAAGTTCAAAAAATTTCATCTGTTCCAATAATTGGACATTTAGAAGGAATTTGTCACACTTATATAGACAAAGAAATAAATCTGAATATGGCTAAAAAAATAATTCAAAATGCTAAACTTAGAAATACAAGTATTTGCGGTGCAACAGAAACAATTTTAATACATGAAAAAAAACTCAAGCAATTTGTTAATCCTATTTTAAATAAATTAGTTAATGAAGGTTGTACAATTTTTGCAGATAAGAAAATTAAAAAAATATTTAAAGGTAGATGCTTCAGTGCTAAAGAAAAAAACTGGTCAACAGAGTATCTTGCTGCAAAAGTTTCAGTAAAATCTGTTAGGAGTGTAATTGATGCAGTAAATCATATTAATAAATATGGAACAATGCATACTGACGCAATTATAACAAAAAATAAAAAGATAGCTAAATATTTTATAAAAAATATTAAAAGTTCTATAGCAATGCATAATACTTCTACACAATTTGCTGATGGAGGAGAATTTGGATTTGGAGGGGAAGTTGGAATATCAACTAATAAATTACCTCCCCGAGGTCCTATAGGATTAAATCAACTAGTCTCTTATAAATACGAAGTATTTGGATCAGGACAAATTAGAAAATAGATTGAAAAAAAAAATTAAAAATAAAATAGGTATATTGGGAGGAACTTTTGACCCTCCCCACAAAGGGCATATTAAAATTTCTATTGAAGCTAAAAAGAGGTTTGGTCTTAAATATATCATATGGTCAATTACAAAAAGAAATCCTTTTAAAAAAAAAACTTTATATAATTTAAAAAAAAGAATTGAGCTTTCAAAAAAAATTAATAAAAAATATCCATTTAATAAAGTTAGATTTTTAGAAAATAAAATTAAATCTAACAAAACTATTGATCTAATTAATTATCTAAAAAAAAATAAAAAAAATCAAAGTATCTATTTTATAATAGGTGCTGATAATTTGATAAATTTTCATAAATGGTACAAATGGAGACAAATTTTACATAAATGTAACATTTTAGTATTTGATAGAGACAAATATAGATCTAAATCTCTAAAATCTATAACATATAAAACATGTAATAAAAAAGGATTAGAATATATCAAATTTAAAAAAGTAAATATTTCATCTTCTAAATTAAGAAAAATTTGATAATCTAAAAGCAATTAATGGATAAAATTTCCAACTTAAAAACAATAATTCTTAAAACCTTAGATTCAAACAAAGCATTAGATATAGTAACTATTAATCTTGAGGGGAAGTCTTCTATTGCTGACTATATGATTATCGCAAGCGGCACCTCATCAAGACATATACAGGCTCTTTCTGAACAGGTATTTAATGAATTTAAAAAAAATGGAATACAGAACTGCAAAATTGAAGGAAAAGATAGCAATGAGTGGAAATTAGTTGATGGAATAGATTTAATTGTTCATATATTTAATCCTGAAAAAAGAAAATTTTATGAACTAGAAAAAATGTGGTCAGAACTAATACCAAAAGAAAAATTAATGATATGAAAAATAATTTCAAAATATTTTTAATTTTTATTTTAATTTTTTTAACCTTTACTAAAATTACTTCTAATGCAAGTGAAGAGGATATTTATAATAAAATTGATTTATTTAGTGAAGTATTAGACAAGATAAATAAAGAGTATGTGGAAGAAGTAAATCAAAGTGACGCTATGGATGCAGCAATTAATGGAGTTCTTCAATCATTAGATCCATACTCTTCTTACATGTCTCCAGAAATGTTAGAAGAAATGCAAACTGAAACTAGCGGAGAGTTTGGTGGTTTAGGTATAGAAGTCGGCATGGAAGCAGGTGTAGTAAAAGTAATATCACCTATTGATAGTTCGCCCGCATATAAAGCTGGCGTTAAAGCTGGAGATTACATTGTTAAAATTAATGATATTCAAGTCCAAGGAAAAACACTAACAGAGGCTGTAGATTTAATGAGAGGGCCCGTAGGATCAGATATTGAAATTACTGTCAGAAGAAGAGGAGTAAAAAAGTCAATTATATTTAAAATTACTAGGGAAATTATTAAAGTTGCTTCAGTTAAAACAGAATTATTTAATAGTGATGTTGCTTATATAAGATTAACGTCGTTTAATGAAAATAGTAGTAATCAAATAAAAGAAAAAATAAAAGAATTTAAAAATAAAAATAAAGTCGAGCACTTTATTCTTGATTTAAGAAATAATCCTGGCGGACTTTTATCTCAAGCAATAAAAATTTCAGATTTTTTTTTAGATAATGGAGAAATTGTTTCTACTAAAAGTAGAAAAGGTAAAGAAAATAGAAAATGGTTTGCAAAAAAAGGTGATATTATAAATGGAGATACTCTTATTGTTTTAATTAATTATGGATCTGCATCTGCTTCAGAAATAGTAGCAGGAGCATTAAAGGATCATAAAAGAGCTATTTTGATTGGCGAAAATACTTATGGCAAAGGGTCTGTACAATCAATTATTCCACTTAACAATAGAGGGGCTATTAGATTAACTGTATCAAAATACTATTTACCATCAGGTAAATCAATTTCTGAGGTTGGAGTAGTGCCAGATATAGAAATCACAGAAGAAAATGATCAATTTAGAATTAATACCGAAACAGATAACCAGCTCGAATTTGCATTAAAGCTAATTAATGGCTAGCTAGAAAGCAACTAAATGCAAAAACAATATCAAAACTTACCTCTAAGAACTGGGGTAGGAATTGTATTGATTAATAAAGATAATAAAGTTTTTGTAGCAAAAAGAATAGATAATCCTAAAAATTTCTGGCAAATGCCTCAAGGAGGAGTTGATAAAAATGAAAATTTTTTTAAAGCAGCCTTAAGAGAATTAAAAGAGGAAACTAGTATTACAAATGTTTCATTGATAAAAGAAATTGATGGTTACACAACTTATAATTTACCAGACCACTTGTTAGGGATCATTTGGAAAGGTAAATTTAAAGGTCAAAAACAAAAATGGTATGTTTTAAGATTTAATGGAAATGATAGTGAGATTAACATTAATACAGTTAAACCTGAGTTTTTAAGCTGGAAATGGATTGAAATAGACCGTCTAACTGATGTTGTTGTTGATTTCAAACTTAAAGTTTATGAACAAATTAAAATAGAATTAAAGAAATTATTGTTAATTTAAAGTTAAACTTTTTAATACTTCAATTTTTTGATTTACTAAAAATCGTTTTTGGTCATTAATTTCATTTGAAAGTGATTTTTCGGCCTCTTCAATAGATTTTTCTATATAATTTTTATCCAATTTTTTTAAATTGAAAACATAACTTGTTAATATCGTTAATATATTATCTTTAAATTCCATAATACCATCGTCAATGTAGAATTTTTCTTCACCTTCTTGAGAGAAAACTTTTATTATACCTGGTTTTAAAAATGAAATAATAGAAATATGATCTTTTAAAATTCCCATTTCACCTTCAAAAGCTGGCACTACTACCTCTGTAATATCTTCTTTTGAAAGAAATGCCTTCTCTGGATTTACTATTTCAATTTTAAAATCTTGGCTCATTATGCTGCAGCTTCTTTGGCCATTTTTTCAGCTTTTGCAACAGCTTCTTCTATGGTTCCAACCATATAGAAAGCTGATTCAGGTAAATGATCATATTCACCTTTACAAATTGCATCAAATCCTTTTATTGTTGATTCTAGATCAACAAGTTTTCCTGGGGATCCAGTAAATACTTCAGCAACAAAAAATGGTTGGGATAAAAACCTTTGAATTTTTCTTGCTCTAGCAACTGTTAATTTATCTTCTTCTGAAAGTTCGTCCATTCCTAGAATTGCTATAATATCTTGTAAAGATTTATATGTTTGCAAAATTTTTTGAACTTCTCTGGCAACTCTATAGTGTTCGTCGCCCACTATTCTAGGGTCTAGAATTCTAGAAGTTGAATCTAACGGGTCAACCGCAGGATAAATTCCAAGTTCAGCTATTTGCCTTGATAATACTGTTGTTGCATCCAAATGAGAAAATGATGTTGCTGGAGCCGGGTCTGTTAAATCGTCAGCGGGTACATAAATAGCTTGTACTGATGTAATTGATCCTTTGTTAGTTGTTGTAATTCTCTCTTGCAAATTTCCCATATCAGTAGCTAAAGTAGGTTGATATCCAACTGCAGATGGAATTCTACCAAGTAAAGCTGAAACTTCGGACCCTGCTTGAGTAAATCTAAAAATATTATCAACGAAAAAAAGCACATCTTGACCTTCTTGATCTCTAAAATATTCAGCAACAGTTAATCCTGTTAAAGCGACTCTAGCTCTAGCTCCCGGAGGTTCATTCATTTGTCCATAAACTAACGCAGCTTTTGATCTAGGTCCTTCTGGTTTAATTACACCTGACTCTATCATTTCATGATATAGATCATTTCCTTCTCTCGTTCTTTCTCCAACTCCTGCAAAAACTGAAAATCCACCATGTGCCTTTGCTATGTTATTAATAAGTTCCATAATAATAACTGTTTTTCCCACTCCTGCTCCACCAAAAAGTCCAATTTTACCACCCTTGGCGTAAGGTGCTAATAAATCAACTACTTTAATTCCAGTTACTAAAATTTCTGTTTCTGTTGATTGATCATTAAATACTGGTGCTGCTCTATGTATTGGCCAGCTTTCCTTGGTTTTAACTTGACCTTTTTCATCAATAGGTTCACCAACAACATTTACTATTCTTCCTAATGTTTCAGGCCCAACAGGAACTTTTATTGGAGCTCCAGTATCATTGACTTCATCTCCTCTTTTTAATCCTTCTGTAGCATCCATTGCAATAGTTCTTACACTAGATTCACCCAAATGTTGGGCGACTTCTAAAACTAATCTATTTTCTCCATTTTTACATTCCAATGCTGTCAAAATTTCTGGTAGTTCTCCTTCAAATTTAACATCTACTACTGCGCCAATAACTTGAGTAATTTTTCCTTTTTTCATAATTATAAACTTTCTGCTCCTGATATAATTTCTATTAATTCTTTAGTAATTGCAGCTTGACGACTTCTATTATATTGAATAGTGAGTTTATCAACCATTTCACCTGCATTACGAGTAGCATTATCCATGGCTGTCATTCTTGATCCTTGCTCGCTAGCTGAATTTTCTAACATTGCTTTAAAAATTTGAGTAGAAATATTTTTAGGTAATAAAATACTTAATATTTCATCTTCTTCTGGTTCAAATTCGTAATTATCTATAGAAGAAGAATCTTTTTTTTTAATGTCAGATGTCTTTAAAGGAATTATTTGCTGCTCTTGCGGTATTTGAGTAATTACATTTTTAAATTGGTTGTAAAAAATTGTACATACATCAAATTCTTTTTTTTCAAATCTATTAATAATAATTTTTCCAATTTTATTAGCATCAAAATAGTTAACATTTTTTGAATCTTTAAATGAAATTTTTTCAATTATATTATCTTTATATACTCTCTTCAATTGATCATAACCTTTAGATCCCACAGTTATAATTTTTAAAGTTTTATTTTCACTTAATATTTTTTGGAAATAAATTTTTGCTTTTTTAATTATATTTGAATTAAATCCACCACATAGCCCCCTATCAGAGGTTAAAACTATACATAAGTATATTTTTTCATCCCCTGTACCTGCTAGTAATTTTGGTGCGTTTTCTTTATCTGAAATTCCATCAGATAAATTAAGAATGATATTATTCATTTTCTCAGAGTAAGGTCTTCCTTTTTCTGCATTATCTTGCGCTTTTCTAAGTTTTGCTGCAGCAACCATCTTCATTGCCTTGGTGATCTTTTGTGTAGACTTGACGCTAGATATTCTTTTTTTCAAATCGTCTAAACTTGGCATTTTTTTTATTTTATACTTTCTTTTAAACTTAATATTGTTTCTACTAATAATTTTTCAGTATCTTCCTCTAGTTTTCCAGAGCTGGAAATAGCATCTATAATCTCAGGTTTTTCATTTTTACATTTTTCAATAATTTGCCTCTCAAATTCAGCAATATTTTTTAGTTCTACATTATCTAAATAACCCCTGACGCCACAAAAAACTGAAATTACTTGCTCAGAAACTGTCATTGGTGAGTACTGTTTTTGTTTTAAGAGTTCAGTTAACTTTGAACCTCTATTTAAAAGTTTCTGAGTGGATGCATCTAAGTCTGATCCAAACTGAGCAAATGCTGCCATTTCCCTATATTGTGCTAATTCTAGTTTCATCGATCCAGAAACTTTTTTCATGGCTTTTGTCTGCGCTGAAGATCCAACTCTAGATACTGACAGACCTACGTTAATTGCAGGTCTAATACCTTGATTAAATAAATTTGTTTCAAGAAATATTTGTCCATCTGTGATTGAAATAACATTTGTAGGAATGAATGCTGAAACATCTCCACCTTGAGTTTCGATTATTGGAAGAGCTGTTAAAGAACCTCCTCCATGTTCATCACTAAGTTTAGCGGCTCTCTCAAGTAATCTGCTGTGTAAATAAAATACATCCCCTGGGTAAGCTTCTCTTCCAGGAGGTCTTCTTAGCAATAAGGACATTTGTCTATAGGCTACTGCTTGTTTTGAGAGATCATCATAAATAATTAATGCATGCATTCCATTATCTCTAAAATATTCACCCATAGTGCAACCAGTATAAGGTGCCAAAAATTGAAGTGGCGCAGCATCTGAGGCAGTAGCAGCAACTATTGTTGTATACTCCATTGCTCCAGCCTCTTCTAAAGTTTTTTCAATTTGTCTAACTGTAGATCTTTTTTGTCCAATCGCCACATAAACACAGTATAATTTAAGTTTTTCATCATTTGATTCATTAATTTTCTTTTGATTTATTATAGTATCTATTGCAACAGCTGTTTTTCCTGTTTGTCTATCACCAATAATTAATTCTCTTTGTCCTCTTCCAATTGGCACTAGACTATCAACAGACTTAAGACCTGTTTGCATTGGTTCACTTACAGATTTCCTTGGAATAATACCAGGTGCTTTTACTTCAACTCTTGATCTTTTAACTCCTTTATCTAATTCACCTTTTCCATCTATGGGATTTCCTAATCCATCAACCACTCTTCCTAATAATTCTTTTCCTACTGGTGTGTCTACAATAGCTCCTGTCCTTTTTACTGTATCGCCTTCTTTAACTGCTCTGTCATCACCAAAAATTACTACTCCAACATTTTCACTTTCTAAATTTAATGCCATTCCTTTAGAACCATCTGAAAATTCTACCATTTCTCCAGCTTGAACATTATCTAATCCATATATTCTAGCGATTCCATCACCAACTGATAAGACTTGTCCAACTTCTGTTACTTCTGCTTTATCTCCAAATTTTTTTATTTGCTCTTTTAATATTTTTGTTACTTCTGAAGGATTTATTTCCATCTAAGCCTCTATCATTCTATTTTCAATTTGCTGTAATTTATTTTTGATAGAAGTATCTACCATTACACTGCCAACTTGTACAGTTAAACCTCCAATTAAACTCCCGTCATGTTTATATTTTATTTTTATTTTTGAATTAAAATTTTTTGATAAATCTTCTTTAATGACATTGATTTCATCATCTGAAAGTTTTTTAGCTGAAACTAATACAGCTTTTATTTCTCCCCTTTTTTTAGAACAAGTATCTACAAAGTCATTTAATATTTTTTTAACATAAAAAAATCTTCTTTTAGAAATTAAAAAACTTAAAAATTTTATTAGTAAATTATTTAATTTATAATTTTCAGATATTTTCGATATTACTAAAAGTTGATCTTTTTGATTATTGGTAGGATCTTTTATTAATGAATTAAAATCTTTACTTTCCGAAATTAATTTAATCATAGCAATTGAATGATTTTCAACTTCCTTTATTACATTTGACTCCTCAGCTAACTCATAAAGAGCTAAAGAGTATCTTCTAGCAGATGTATCAGAAAATTCATTTATAGCGCTCAATTTTATCCCCTTAATATAATTGAAGATTTTATAAAGTTGGAATTAGTTAGCACATGAGTTAAATGTCTTCAAGTAGCACATTGTCAAATTCTACTATTTTTATCCAATTAATTAAAGTTTATTGGATCAACATCAACTGTCAGTTTTATTTCTGAACTTAAATTAAAACTTTTTAGAGCAAGTCCTAAAGACTGCTGAATTTTAAATGATTTGTTTGATCTTATTAGAAGTCTATTTCTATAATTTTTCTTTAGCATATATAAAGGAGCATTTACAGGACCTAAAATCTTACCATTTATTTTTTTTTCAAGAAATTTTTTTAATTTATATGAATCTTGATCAAGTTTTTGATTGTTCTTGGAAGTAAGTATCAAAGAAATAAATCTTTCATAAGGAGGTAAATTATTCTTTTTTCTCATATTTAATTCCTCTTCTAAAAAATCAAAAGGATCTTTATTAGTTAATTGAGAAATTATTTTTTCATTAATATTATATGTTTGAAAGTATACTACAGAAGGGGTGCCCGCTCTTCCTGCTCTACCTGACAACTGATGATATAACTGTAAATTTTTTTCATTACTTCTTAAATCATGACCCTGTGAAGATAAATCTATATCTAATACAATAATACAATTCAAATTTGGAAAATGAAAACCTTTTGAAATTAATTGTGTACCAATTAAAATTTTAATTTCGTTGGTATGAATTTTATTTAATATTTCTAAAGAAGATTTTTTATTCATGGTATCACTAGAAAATATTGTCGATTTATAGTTAGGAAATAATAAATTTACTTCTTCATATATTTTTTCTACACCCGGCCCACCAAATATAAATTTGCACATTCCACTTATATTTCTTTTACATTCTCTTTTTAAATCAGATTTAAATCCACAATAATGGCATAAAAGTTTTTTTTTATTTTTATGGTAAACTAAATTAATTGAACAATTAGGACATGAATAAATTTTGTAACAATTTTTACATAAAACACTTGGTGAAAATCCTCTTCTATTAAGAAAAAAAAGTACTTGGTCACCTTTTTCTAAATGATATTTAACTTTTTCAATTGTTTTAGATGAAATCCAAGAATTATTTTTCAATTCATATTTTTTTAAATCAATAATTTCATGCAATGGTAGGTTTGCTTTTTTATATCGATTAATAAGTCTTGAATAATTATATTTTTTTTTCTTTAAATTTTCAAATGTTTCAATTGATGGTACAGCAGTTACGAGGTTTATGGGTATATCTTCAAAAGAAGCTCTTGATATTGCCATGTCTCTCGCATTATAAATGACACCTTCATCTTGTTTAAAAGACTGGTCATGTTCTTCGTCTACAATAATTACTCCTAATTTTTTAAATGGTAGAAATAGAGCAGACCTTGCTCCTATAACTACTTTTATTTTTCCATTGAGTAGTCCACTCCAAATTATTTTTTTTCTTTTTTTTGAAACTCCAGAGTGCCATAAAGCTGCATTAAATCCAAAATATTCTTTAAATTTTTTTTCGAACTCACTGGTTAATCCGATTTCAGGTAGTAAAATTAATCCTTGAAATCCTTTATCAATTTTTTCTTTTATAGATTGAAAATAAACAATTGTTTTTCCTGATCCTGTGGTGCCTTGTAGCAAGTGTACTCTAAATTTTTTATTATTTTTATTTAGTTCTTTTAAGGCTAAACGTTGTTCCTTGGAAAGTCTAAATTTTAATGGTTCTTTAAATATATTATATTTCTCATAATCTATTAGTTTTTGATCCTCTATTGCCTCGTTACTTAAAAGATGTAATTTTAATGACATCCCTTTTGGAACTAAATTATATTCTGAAAACCAATTTAAAAATTTTATAGTTTTACTATGTAAAGGTTTAATATTAATTTTTTTTATTATTTTTTTTATCTTAAAATTTTTTTTATTATTATTTTCAAAATGATCCCAGACAACTCCAGTAATTTTAGTTTTTCCAAAAGGTACTTTTACGTAGTCTCCCGTGCTTAGTTTTATATCAGAATTGTAAGTAAATGGATGATCAAATATATTAGGTACTAAGACTGGTATTTTCATAATTTTTTATGAAAATTTCTCATGAGTGTATTGGTCTTTTATCAACCGATAGAGCTGCTTCTTTAATGGCCTCTGAAAATGTTGGATGCGCGTGACATGTTCTAGCTATATCTTCTGAGCTAGCTCCAAATTCCATAGCAACAGACATTTCAGCAATCATTTCTCCAGCATGCGATCCTATTATATGAACTCCAAGAACTTTATCAGTTTTGCTATCAGCTAAAATTTTAACAAATCCTTCTTGTTGATCAATAGCTTTAGCTCTCGAATTAGCTATAAAAGGAAATTTCCCTATTTTATAATTAATATTATCATTTTTTAATTGTTCTTCAGTTTTACCAACTGAAGCAACTTCTGGAAATGTATAAATTACTCCTGGTATTACTTCATAATTCACATGTCCTGATTGCCCTGCAATTATTTCTGCAACTGCTATACCCTCTTCTTCAGCTTTATGTGCTAACATTGGTCCATCAATGACGTCACCTATAGCATATATATTTGAAATACTTGTTTGAAATTTATTGTTAACTTTAATTCTGCCTTTTTTGTCAATTTCTATGCCCAAATTTTCAATGTTTAATTTGTTTGTAAAAGGTTTACGGCCAACAGATACTAATACAACATCACATTCAATATTATCAAGTTTACCATTGGAGTCTGATGTCTCAATAATCAAATTTTTTTTTGTTTTTTTTATCGATTTGACTTTTGTTTTAAGATTAAATTTTATACCTTGTTTAGATAAAATTTTCATAAATTCCATAGATATTTCTTTATCCATGCCTGGTGTAATATGATCTAAATATTCAATTACCTGAACTTCAGAACCAAGTCTAGACCACACAGACCCCATTTCTAAACCAATATAGCCTCCTCCAACAATTACCAGTTTTTTTGGAACTTTTTTTAAAGACAGAGCGCCTGTTGAAGATACAATTTTTTCTTCATCAAACTTAATTCCTGGTAATGATAGTGGCTCTGATCCTGTGCATAAAATTATATTTTTACTTTCAATTAAAGTTTCATTATTCTTTTCATCAAATATAGAAATTGAATTTTTTGATTTTAAACTTCCAGTGCCTTGAAAATATTTAATTTTATTTTTTTTAAAAAGAAATTCTACGCCTTTTGTCAAATTTGTTACTGCTTTTTCTTTACTAAGCATCATTTTATCTAAATTTAATTTTAATCCTTCTATTTCAATTCCTAATTTTTGAAAATTTTTTGCTTTACTAAAATTTTCTGAAAGATTAAGTAAACTTTTAGAAGGAATACATCCCACATTTAAACAAGTTCCGCCTAAAGTTTTTCTTGATTCTATACATGCAGTTTTTAATCCTAATTGGGATAATCTAATTGCGCACACATAACCCGCTGGGCCTCCTCCAATAACTGTTGCGTCAAATTTATCTGTCATTTAAATATCTAAAAATAACCTTCTTGGATCTTCTAAATTTTCTTTAACAATTTTAAGAAATGAAACAGCTTCCTTCCCATCTATTATTCTATGATCATATGATAAAGCTAAATACATTACAGGACGAATTTTTACCTCTTTTCCAACTGCAATTGGTCTGTCTACAATATTATGCATTCCAAGAACCCCAGATTGAGGAGGATTTAATATTGGTGTAGATAGCATCGATCCATAAACTCCACCGTTGCTAATTGTAAAAGTTCCACCCTGTAAATCTTCTATTGTCAAATTTCCATTTTTTGCTTTTTCTGAAAGTTTTTTTATATCTTTTTCTATATCTGCAAATGATAGTTCATCAGCGTTTCTTAAGACAGGAACTACCAAACCTTTTTCTGTTCCTACAGCAAAGCTAATATTATAGTAATTTTTATAAATTATTTCGTTATCTTCGGTTTCTGCATTTATCGCTGGGAAAAGTTTTAACCCTACTACACAAGCCTTTACAAAAAATGACATAAAACCAAGTTTTATTCCATATCTATTTTTGAAGTCTTCTTGATTTTCTTCTCTCATAGAAATTATTGCTGTCATATCTACCTCATTAAAAGTAGTTAACATTGCAGCATTATCTTGGGCTTGCTTTAACCTTTTTGCAATTGTTTGTCGTAATCTAGACATTTTAATTCTTTCTTCATGACCATATTGGATTTTTCTTTCATTAGGTTTTGGGGTAGATCCCATTAAATCAATCAAATCTCCCTTTAATATTCTTCCATCTTTGCCTGATCCTTTTATTTCATCAATATTAATTTTTTTTTCTGATACTATTTTTCTTACCGACGGAGACAAAATTCTTTCTAGTTTTTGACTGCTTTCTTTAGGGATTTCATTTTTTAAAATTAAAGGTTGTTCATTGATATCTGATTCATCTTTATCTTCAAAAATGCTTGGTTCAGATTTTTTTTCTACTTCTAGTTTAATGATATTATTTTCTTGTTTTTTAGTTTCAATTTTACTGGTTTTAATTTTTTCTATACTTTTTTTTTCTACATTATTTTCTGTTACCACGCCTAAAACAGAGCCAACCTCAACCGTTGAACCATCTTTAGAATTTATTTCTGAAAGAGTTCCACTTACTGGTGAGGGAACTTCTAAATTTACTTTATCTGTTTCTAATTCTACTATTGGTTCGTCAGCTGTAACACTATCCCCTTCATTTTTTAACCATTTTGCAACTGTGGCTTCATTTATACTCTCTCCAAGAGCAGGTACTAATATTTTTTCACTCATAATTATTTAAAAACTTTTTCTATAATTTCTTTTTGTTGGTTTAAATGTCTTTTAGCATAACCTGTTGCAGGTGAAGCCGAAGGATTTCTTCCAATATAAGAAATATTATTATATTTAGCTCCAATATAATCTAATGTCCATTGAATATAATCTCTCACGGAAAACCAGGCACCCATATTTTTTGGCTCTTCTTGGCACCAATAAAATTTTGCATTTTTTGCATATTTTTTTATTTCCTTTACGAGTGATTTTACTGGAAAAGGGTATAATTGTTCGATTCTTAAAAATATAATATCTTTTCTTTTAATTTTTTCTCTTGCTTCTAATAAGTCAAAATAGATTTTACCTGAACACAATATCACTTTGCTAATTTTACTATTTTTTTCAAGTTTTATAAATTTACTTTCTTTTGGATCAATAGCATGATCCCATAGAACTCTATGAAAAGAATTTTTTTTACTAAAATCCTCTAAATTTGAAACACAAAGTTTATTTCTTAGCAAGGACTTAGGGGTCATAACAACTAATGGTTTTCTAAAATCTCTATGAATTTGTCGTCTTAATGCGTGGAAATAATTTGCTGGCGTTGTACAATTAATAACTTGCAAATTATCTTGAGCACACATTTGAAGAAATCTCTCTAATCTACCAGAAGAATGTTCTGGGCCTTGACCTTCATAACCATGTGGTAAAAGCATAACTAAGCCGCTAGCTCTTGACCATTTTCTTTCGCCAGAGGAAATAAATTGATCAATAATTACTTGTGCACCATTTGCAAAATCTCCAAACTGTGCTTCCCAAATAGTTAAAGTACTTGGCTCTACTAAACTATATCCATACTCAAATCCTAACACAGCAAGTTCAGATAAAAAGCTATCAACAACTTCAAATTTTTTTTGATTTTTTGAGACATTATTTAATGGAATATATCTTGAATTATCAACCTGATTACGTAGCACAGAATGTCTTTGGCTAAATGTTCCTCGTCCAGTGTCTTGTCCTACCAGTCTAACTGGAAAACCCTCGTCTAGAAGTGTTCCAAATGCTAGCGACTCAGCTGTTGACCAATCAATTCCTTTTTTTGATATTATTGACTGTTTTCTTAAATCCATAATTTTTGTGATTGTTTTATGAACATTTATTTCTGCCGGAATGGTATTAATTTTTTCAGAAATAATTTTTAATTTATCTAAATCTACTCCACTTCTACCTCTTTTATCTTTACCTTTTATTGGCCTATATCTGGACCAAGTTCCTTCAAACCATTCAATTTTAGGTTTATAATCTTTTGCAGTTTTGTATTGTTCTTCTAAAAGATTTTTAAATTCTTTTTTCATTTTATCAAACTCTTCAGTACTAATTATTCCTTCTTTAATTAATTTTTTTCCATATACATTAAGAGACGACGGATGCTGTCTAATTTTTTTATACATTAATGGTTGAGTAAATGATGGCTCATCACCTTCATTGTGGCCAAATCTACGATAGCAAATCACGTCTAAAACAACATCTCTCTTAAATTTTTGCCTAAACTCAATAGCAATTTTAGCACAATGAGTAACAGCTTCAGGGTCATCACCATTGCAATGTAGTATAGGAGCATCTACAACTTTTCCTAAGTCAGAAGGGTATGGACTTGATCTTGCAAATCTAGGACTTGTTGTAAATCCAATTTGATTATTTACAATAATATGAATTGTTCCCCCTGTATTGTGACCAGGTAATCCTGACATAGAAAAACACTCAGCAACAACACCTTGTCCTGCAAATGCAGCATCACCGTGAATTAAAATTGGTATTACTTTTTCTCTTTTTATATCATTATGAAAATATTGTTTTGCTCTTGTTTGCCCAAGCACAACTGGATCTACAGCTTCTAAATGTGATGGGTTATCAGTTAGACTGACATGAACAGAGTTTCCATCAAATTCTCTATTTGAAGAAGCTCCTAAATGATATTTTACATCTCCAGCAGAATCTTCTTGTGTGTTAGATAATTCTCCAGCAAACTCATTAAATATTCTTTTATAAGATTTTTGAAAAACGTTAGCTAAAACATTTAATCTTCCTCTATGGGACATTCCAATTTTAAGCTCTTTAACACCAAGTTGGCCACCTCTTTTTATTATTTGTTCCAATGCTGGAATAAGAGACTCGGCTCCATCTAAGCCAAATCTCTTTGTACCTACAAATTTTAATGCTAAAAATTTTTCAAATCCTTCTGCTTGAATTAATTTATTTAAAATTGCCTTTTTTCCATTTTTAGTAAAATTAATTTTATTTTCTTCTTTCTCCATTCGATCTCTGAACCATTTCTTTTCTTCAGGATCTGAAATATGCATATACTCTACACCTATTGTTGAACAATAGATTTTTTTTAGAAAACTGATTATTTCATTTATAGATGAATAGCCTTTATCCATGTATGAGTGTAAGTATATTTTTTTATCGTATTCATCTTTTTTAAAACCATGATCTGAAGGATGTAATTCATATAAATATTTTCTTTCCATCATCCCAAGAGGATCTAAATTTGCAATTAAATGACCTCTAATTCTATATGCTCTAATAAGAGCTATTGCTTTTATTGTATCAGATTTTGATTTTTCAATATCTTTACTAGTAATATTTAAACTACGATATTCTTTTTCTTCTTTAAATTCCTCTTTTGAAATTTGAATATCTACTTTTTTTTTATCAGGTTTCCAAGTAGGGCCTTCTAAATCTTTTACTATGGTATCTATTTCTTCGCCTAATGTATTAAAATAATTTTTCCAACTTAAAGGCAAAGTTGTATCATTTGCAAGATATCGAAGATACATATCCTCAATAAAACTACTATTAGCTTTGCTCAAAAATGAAGTTTTGGATATTTCTAAATTTTTTGAAGAAGACATTAGTTTTATTTACTTATTATATTATTTAAAAGTAAATTTTAAAGTGACAATTTATTTAAAAGTGTTTTTCCCAGTTCTGCTGGAGATTTTGCAACAGTTATTCCTGCATCTTCCATAATTTCAATCTTTTCTTTTGCACCTCCTTTTCCCTTAGAAATAATAGCCCCAGCATGTCCCATTCTTCTACCACTTGGGGCAGTAAGACCTGCAACAAACCCTACAGTTGGTTTTTTTATTTTATTATTTTTAATAAATTCTGATGCTTCTTCCTCCGCTGATCCTCCTATTTCTCCAATCATTAATATAGACTCTGTCTGAGGATCATTTAAAAATAAATCTAAACAATCTATAAAGTTTGTTCCATTAATTGGATCACCGCCAATACCTATACAAGTAGATTGTCCTAGACCATTTGCTGTCGTTTGAGCAACTGCTTCATAAGTTAAAGTCCCCGATCTAGAAACTATACCAACAGATCCTTTTTTATGTATGTTGCCAGGCATTATTCCAATTTTACATTCTTCAGGAGTAATAATTCCAGGGCAATTTGGTCCGATTAATCTTGAATTTGATTTAAATAATTTCTTTTTCACTTTTAACATATCTAAAATTGGAATTCCTTCAGTTATACAAACAATTAATTCCATAGAAGCATCAATTGCTTCAATTATTGCTGCAGCTGCAAATTTTGCAGGAACATAAATCATGGTGGCATTAGCGCCAGTTTCAGTTTTTGCCTCTTGAACCGTATTAAACACGGGTCTTTCTAAATGAACCTGTCCACCTTTTTTCGGAGTAACACCTCCTACTAGATTAGTTCCATATTTAATAGATTGTTCAGAATGAAAAGTTCCATGCGCTCCTGTGAACCCTTGGCATATAACTTTGGTATCTTTATTTACTAAAACTGACATTTACTTAATTTCCTTTACAATTTTTTGTGCTGCATCAGATAAATCAGAAGCTGAGATAATATCTAAATTAGAATTATCTAAAATTTTTTTACCTTCTTTAAAGTTTGTTCCAGCTAATCTAACGACTAGTGGGACATTAATTTTAATTTCTTTTGCAGCATCAACAACCCCTTGGGCAAGAACATCACATCTCATAATTCCACCAAATATATTTATTAAAATTCCTTTTACATTTTTATCGGAAAGAATAATTTTAAATGCTGCAGATACTTTTTCTTTTGAAGCTCCACCACCAACATCTAAAAAATTTGCAGGTTCCTCTCCATATAATTTTATAATATCCATTGTAGCCATGGCTAGACCAGCTCCATTAACCATGCAACCAATATTTCCATCTAATTTGATATATGCCAAATCATATTTGCTTGCTTTGATTTCTGTTGGATCTTCCTCGTTTAAATCTCTTAATTCTAAAATTTCTGGATGCCTAAAAATTGAGTTATCATCAAAATTCATTTTTGCATCTAAACAAAGTAAATTATTTTCCTGAGTTAAAACCAAAGGATTGATTTCAACTAGGTTTGCATCAGTAGAAATAAACATTTTATAAATTGATTTTATAAGTTTAATTCCATTCGACGATGCATTGCCGTCTAGATTAAATATTTGAATTATTTTTTTACAATCCTCTTCACTAATTTCTTTAAGAAAATCTACTTTTGTAGTTATAATTTTTTCTGGACTAGATTTTGCAACTTCTTCAATATCCATTCCTCCTTGGTCGCTTGATATAAATGCTATTTTAGAACTTGTACGATCAACCAAACAAGAAAGGTAAAACTCTTTTTTTATTTTAGATGATTCTTCAACATATAATCTCTTTACTTCTTTTCCACTTGGTCCGGTTTGATGAGTTACCAAGATTTTACCAAGCATTTCTTTTGAAGCTTTAGTTAAATCATCTATATTGTCTAATATTTTGATGCCTCCAGCTTTTCCTCGTCCACCAGCATGAATTTGAGCTTTTAGTACATATTTTTGAGTGTTTAATTTCTTTGCTTTTTCGATAATATCATCAACTGAAAAGCCCATCACTCCATTTGGAACTGATACACCATATTTTTTCAAAATCTCTTTGGCCTGATGCTCGTGAATATTCATTTACTTAGATCTGGATCAATAGAAGTTGCTGCGTCCCAAAGTTTTTTTACAGCTTCAATTGAATTATTAAATTCCTTCTTTTCATTTTCATCAAGATCAATTTTTTGAATATTTTCTACTCCATTTTTACCTATAACAACTGGTGCTCCTGCGTAAATATCTTTAAATCCATATTGACCATTTAAAAAAACTGCACATGGTAATACTTGTTTTGCATTATTTAAATAAGCTTCGGCCATTTGAACGCCGGAAGCAGCAGGTGCATAAAATGCTGAACCTTTCTCAAGATATTTTACAATTTCAGCACCACCATCTCTGGTCCTTTGGTTAATACTTTCTAATCTTTCTTCTGAAATTTTACCTTCCTTAACTAAATCTAACAAAGGTTTTCCTGAAACTTTTGTAAATCTTGGCAAAGGAACCATTGTATCTCCATGACCTCCCATAACCATAGTTTCTATTTCTTTAACTTGAACACTAAGCTCTAAAGATAAAAAGAACTTAAATCTGGAACTATCTAATATACCTGCCATGCCAATCACTTTATTTGGTGGCAATCCTGAATATTTTTGTAAAGCCATAACCATCACATCCAATGGATTTGTTATACAAATCACAAATGCGCTAGGAGAGTACTTTTTAATACCCTGGGCAACCTGTTTAATAATTTTTAGATTTATTCCTAGCAAATCATCTCTGCTCATTCCTGGTTTTCTAGGAACACCTGCAGTAATTATAATTACATCAGAATTTTTAATATCTTCATAATTATCTGTTCCACTGAATTTTACATTAAATCCATCTACCGATGAAGATTGTGCTATATCTAAAGCTTTACCTTTTGCTATGCCGCTTGCAACATCAAATAGAACGACCTCATCTACTAACTCTTTTATTCCAATTAAATGAGCTAAAGTTCCGCCTATTTGTCCAGCACCTATTAGAGATATTTTTCTCATTATTTTTCCTTACCTTGGAAGTTATTTCATAGTTGGCATTATAAATTCTGGATTTGATCTCACACCAGAAGGCCATCTTGAAGTTATTGTTTTTAATTTTGTATAAAATCTTACTCCTTCTGGACCATGCATATGTTGATCTCCGAATAACGATCTTTTCCAACCACCAAAACTGTGAAACGCAACTGGTACTGGGATTGGAATATTAATTCCAACCATACCAATTTTAATTTTACTTGCAAAAGTCCTTCCTACATCACCATCTCTGGTATAAATGCTTGTACCATTTCCAAATTCATGGTCATTGATTAGTTGAGTGGCTTCATCAAAATCTTTAGCTCTCACGACTGATAATACAGGCCCGAATATTTCCTCTTTATAAATTCTCATATCTTTTTTTACATGGTCAAAAAGACAGCCTCCTATATAAAAACCTTTCTCATAACCTTGAAGTTTAATTTTTCTTCCATCTACAACTAACTTAGCCCCTTCTTTAACTCCTAAATCTACATAGCCTTTAACTTTTTCTAAATGTTCCTTGGTAACTAAAGGACCCATTTCTGAATTTTTATCCATTCCTGGTCCAACTTTTAAAGCTTCAACCTTTTTCGCTAGTTCGCCAACAAGTTTGTCCCCTACATTTCCAACAGCAACAGCAACTGATTGCGCCATACATCTTTCTCCAGCAGAGCCATAAGCTGCTCCCATTAGACCATTTACAGCTTGATCTAAATCACAATCTGGCATCACAACACAGTGGTTTTTGGCTCCTCCCAATGCTTGAACTCTTTTTTCATTTTTTGCAGCATTTTCATAAATATATTTTGCAATAGGAGTTGATCCAACAAAACTTACTGCTTGAATATCTTTATTTGTTAATATTGCATCTACAACTTCCTTGTCTCCATTAACTACATTTAAGACTCCTTCAGGTAAACCAGCTTCTGCAAATAATTCAGCTAATTTTATTGAACAAGATGGATCTTTTTCGGAAGGTTTTAAAACAAAGGTATTGCCACAGGCTATAGCCATTGGAAACATCCACATTGGTACCATAGCTGGAAAATTAAATGGAGTTATTCCAGCACAAACTCCTAACGGTTGTCTAATTGACCAGCTATCTATATTCGTTCCAACATTTTCAGTAAATTCACCTTTTAACATTTGAGGAATTCCGCATGCGAATTCTACTACCTCTAAACCTCTTGTAAGTGATCCTTTCGCATCCTCATAAACTTTTCCATGCTCTGAAACAATTAATTTAGTAAGTTCATCTGAGTTTTTTTCTATTAATTCTTTGTATTTAAAAATTATTCTTGCTCTCTGTATTGGTGGTTTTGCTGACCAAGTAAAAAAAGCTTTCTTTGCATGCTCCACTGCTTTATCTAAATCTGATTTCGTTCCTAATATAACCTCAGATTCTTGAACTCCAGTTGCTGGATTAAATACTTTACCTTTTCTGCTTGAACCCCCAGAAACAATTTTGCCATTGATGTAATGCTGTATTAAATTCATCGAAATTATTTAAATATATAATTAGCTAGTTGCAAGCATTTTTTTAATAGATGCAATAGCTTTTGCAGGATTTAAACCTTTTGGACATGCATTAGTACAGTTCATAATTGTATGGCATCTATAAAGCTTCAATTCATCAGCAACTTTCTTCAATCTTTCTTTTCTATCTTCATCTCTACTGTCTATTATCCATCTATAAGCTTGTAATAAAACTGCAGGTCCTAAATATTTCTCTCCATTCCACCAATAACTTGGACATGCAGTTGAACAACATGCACACATTATACATTCATAAAGTCCATCTAATTTTGATCTATCTTCCATTGATTGAATATTTTCTTTTTCACTTTTTTTTGAAGTTTTAAGCCATGGTTCAACTGACTCATACTGTTTATAAAGAATGCTTAAATCTCCAATTAAATCTTTTAAAACTTTTAAGTGTGGCAATGGATAAATATTAATATCTCCTTTAATTTCAGAATGTGATTTTGTGCAAGCTAAACCATTTTTCCCATCCATATTCATTGCACAAGAACCACAGACACCATGTGAACATGATCTTCTATAAGCTAAAGATGGATCAATTTCATTTTTGATTTTATTTAATATATCTAGAACTTTTGATGGACAATTATTCATATCTACTTCGTAAGTATCTATTCTAGGATTTTCTTCAGTTGAAGGATCCCATCTATAAACGTTTACTTTTCTAATATTATTTGAACCAGTATTATCTTTATAATATTTTCCTTTTTGAATTTTAGAATTTTTGGGTAAATTTATTTGTACCATTAATATACTCTTTCTTGAGGTGGAAAATATTGAACGTCATTAGTTAAAGTTGATTTATTAACTGGTCTATAATCAATTTTAGTTTCACTACCGTTGCACCAGGATAAAGTGTGTTGCATAAATTTTTCATCATTTCTTTTAGGAAAATCTTCTCTTGCATGGGCTCCTCTACTTTCTTTTCGATAAAAAGCTGAATCCATTGTTGTTATTGCCTGTCTTATTAAATTATCAAATTCTAAAGTTTCAACTAAATCAGTATTAAATATTAATGATTTATCTTTAACCGATATAGAATTCATTCCATCAAAAGGTTTTCGTATTTCCTCAACACCTTCTTTTAAAGTTTTCTCAGTTCTAAAAACAGCACATTTTGATTGCATAGTTTTTTGCATTGATAATCTTAAATCAGCTGTACGATTTTCTCCATTGCCATTTCTTAACTTATCAAATCGATCAATACATTTATCCGTCTCAGATTTTGATATTTCTTGATGAGGTGTTCCTGATTTAATTATTTCAGATGCTCTTTTTGCAGCTGATCTTCCAAAAACAACTAAATCTATCAATGAATTAGAGCCCAATCTATTTGCACCATGAACGGAAACACAAGCAGCTTCTCCTATTGCCATTAAACCTGGAACTACTTTTTCAGAGCCATTCATAGTTAAGACTTCAGCTTTAAAGTTAGTAGGAATACCTCCCATATTATAATGAACAGTAGGTACAACTGGAATTGGCTCTTTTGTGACATCTACATTTGCAAACAATTTTGAAGACTCAGATATTCCAGGAAGTCTTTGCTCAATTACTTTTGGATCAAGATGGTTTAAATGAAGATGAACATGATCTTTTTGTTGACCTAAGCCTCTTCCTTCATTTATTTCTATTGCTATTGATCTACTGACTACATCCCTTGAAGCTAAATCTTTTGCTTTTGGAGCATAGCGTTCCATAAATCTTTCTCCTTTTGAGTTAAGTAAGTAACCACCTTCTCCTCTAACTCCTTCAGAGATTAATGTTCCATGCCCATAAATTCCTGTTGGATGAAATTGAACAAATTCCATATCTTGTAAAGGCAATCCTGCTCTAAGCACCATTGCATTACCATCGCCAGTGCAAGTATGAGCAGAAGTAGCTGAATAATAAACTTTACCATATCCGCCAGTAGCAATAATTGTTATATGCGCTCTAAATCTATGAATTGTTCCATCATTTAAATTCCAAGCGATTAAGCCTTTGCACTCTCCGTTACTCATTAATAGATCTAGTGCAAAATATTCAATAAAAAATTCTGTATTGTGTTTCAACGCTTGTCCATAAAGCGTATGAAGAATTGCATGACCAGTTCTATCTGCAGCCGCACATGTTCTTTGAACGGGTTCATTACCATAATTTTTTGTCATTCCTCCAAAAGGTCTTTGATAAATTTTACCTTCTTTAGTTCTGCTAAAAGGAACACCATATTTTTCAAGTTCTAAAACAGCTTTTGGAGCTTCTTTGCACAAATATTCAATACAATCTTGATCTCCTAACCAATCTGATCCCTTGACTGTATCGTACATATGCCAACGCCAATCATCTTCGCCCATATTTCCTAGTGCCGCTGAAATACCACCTTGTGCTGCAGACGTATGACTTCTTGTAGGAAAAACTTTTGAAATACATGCTGTTTTTAATCCAGCTTCACTTAAGCCTACAGCTGCTCTTAGACCTGAGCCTCCAGCACCAAGGACAACTACGTCATATTCGTGATCTATAATTTTGTATGAACTCATAAACTTAATTTGTACAATATAATTAATACTAATATAGGTATTATAATAGCAAATAAAAAGAGCGATTTGTTTGCGACATTTTTTAATTTTTCAACTTGAATATAGTCCTCAAAAACTTCACTAATACTTAGAGCTGAATAGAAGTATGCAAAAATTATAAATGATGAAAATAAAAATTTTGTAGGTTGGCTAATAAAAAATAACAATACTTCATCGTAAGGTTTGTCATAAATATTTACTAAATTAAATAAGAACCATAACATTAATAAAACATATATTGCTGAACTTATTTTTAAAAATAGCCACTTCTTAGTTGCATTTATCATAATAAAATATTTTTACTTAAAATTAAAAAAATTGTTAAAATAAAAGAACCAAAAATAACTATGAGTCCTGTTATATTTGAGGTTTTAATTTCAAATCCAAATCCTAAATCCCAGAAAAGATGCCTAATTTCACTTAGAGCTTGAAAAGAAAAGGACCATATTGAACCAACTATTAAAAATTTACCAATAAAAGTTCCAAAAAAATTGAATATTAATTCATAATTTTTAGTGCCAAAAAGTAAAAATGCCAACCAAAAACAAATTAAAGTTATAATAATTATATTTATAATACCTGTTATTCTATGAGAAATAGAAATTAAAGAGGATATGTGCCAATTATAGATTTGTATATGTGGTGATAAAGGGTTTTTATCTTTCATTATTTATTTTTAATATATGCTTCAGCAATTTCTACTGCGTTTAAAGCCGCGCCTCTTAACAAATTGTCAGATACGCACCAAAGATTAATTGTATTTTTATTGCTATTATCTTTTCTAATTCTGGAGATAAAAGTTTCATTTTTCCCTTCAGCTTCAGCTGGTGTTATATATCCTCCGTCTTTTCTTTCATCAACGACTTTACAACCATCAGCATTATTTAAAACTTCACGAATTTTTTCTAAATTAAATGGTTTTACAAACTCTATATTTAATGATTCTGCATGAGAAACCATAACTGGAATTCTTACACATGTTGCTGTTAATTCTATTTTATTATCTAGAATTTTTTTTGTTTCATTAACCATTTTTACTTCCTCTTTAGTGTATCCATCGTCTACAAACATATCAATATGAGGTATTGCGTTAAATGCAATTTGCTTAGTAAAATTTTTCGAAATAATTTTTTTGTTTTCCAACGAAAGTTTAGTTTGTTCTACTAGTTCATCCATGGGGGCTTTACCTGCGCCAGATGTTGATTGATAAGTAGAAATCACTACTCTTTTAATATTAAATAAGTCATGCAATGGTTTTAAAATTATAACAAGTTGAGCTGTTGAACAGTTTGGATTTGCAATTATATTTTTTTTAATATTTTTTAAATCATTTGAATTAACCTGAGGTACAATCAAAGGAACATCGGGATCCATTCTAAAATAACTTGAGTTGTCAATTACAACTGAGTGTTTTGCTGCAAGGGGAACATATTTTTCAGAAATTTTACCTCCTGCGGAGAAAAAAGTAATTTTTGCTTTTGAAAAATCAAAAGTTTCTAAATTTTCAACTTCAATTTCTTTATTTTTAAATTTTAGTTTTGACCCAGCACTTTTAGAAGATGCAGCTAAATATAAATTACCTATAGGAAAATCCTTTTTTTCTAAAACTTCAATAATTTTTCTACCAACATTTCCTGTTGCTCCTACAATTGCTATATTCATGATGATTTAGTTATACTAAATGAAAGGTAAATCGCAAACTTTTCCCTCATAAATACTATGATTTATTGATATTTTAAATGTTTGAGAAACTTCAAAATGAGGTTTATTGAGCATTGCTATTCCTATCACTTTTTTAAAATGTGGTGAGTAAACTCCTGATCTTAGTTCGCCTATTTTTAAATTTTTTTCATTAGTAAGATCAATTGATTTAGAGACGTTTATCTCTTTTGAATCAATAATTACTCCCATTAATTTTTTTTTAATCCCATTTTCTTTGATTTTTTTAAGTTTTTCTTTACCCAGAAAATTTACATTTGTTTCTAAATTAACATATTTGTCTAGTCCACATTCAAGTGGATTGTCATTATTGTCAATATCATTTCCGTAAGATAGAAGTGCACTTTCAATTCTTTCAATTAAATTTGGACATCCGGGCTTAACATTAAATTTTTTTCCAACTTCAAATAATTCATCATATAAAGCAAGTCCAGATTTTGTATTTTCTACATAAATTTCGTATCCACCTTGTTTTGACCAACCTGATTTTGCAATTAAGTGTTTTGCACCTGAAAATTCAAAATAGTCGAAACCAAAAAATTTCATTTCAGTAATCTTTTTTCCAAATATTTTTTCCATAAGCTGAAAAGATTTAGGTCCTTGAACTGCTAGTATATCTACATTTGGTTCAAATATTTTAACATCAAATTTATTTCCAATTGCTAAACCTTTAGCAAATAAAATTACATCTGAGTCTGCTATTGAAATCCACCAGCGATTTTCATCAAGTTTTAATATGACCGGATCATTAATTAAACCAGCATTGTCATCTATTATTGGACAATAATAACATCTTCCCACTTTTGATTTTGAAAGATCCCTACAGGTCATTAATTGAACTAATTTTGCAGAATCTTTTCCTGAAATTTCAACTTGTCTTTCAGCAGCAACATCCCAAATTTGAACATTTTCCTTTAAATGATAGTATGATTCCTCAAGTGGGCCAAATGCTGATGGCAAAAGCATATGGTTGTAGGTCGTATATGCAGTTACACCTTGTTTTTCAATTCTCGAAGTATAAGGAGAGCTTCTAATTCTTCGAGATTTAGCTATAGAATAAGTTTTCATAAATTAAAAATTATTATTCTTTAGCCTTTTTTCTTAGCTCAAATTTTTGAATTTTTCCTGTTGATGTTTTTGGAAGTTCACAGAAATCAATTTTTTTTGGTACTTTGAAACCTGCTAGAGTTTCTTTACAAAAATCAATTAATTCTTTTTCAGTAACATTTTTATCTTTAACTTTTTCAATAAATGCGCATGGAACCTCTCCCCATTTTTCGTCTGGTTTTGCTACTACAGCAGCTATTGATACGGATGGATGTTTTGCCAATGTATTTTCTATTTCAATTGACGATATATTTTCCCCACCAGAAATAATTATATCTTTAGACCTATCTTGAATTTTAACATATCCATCAGGGTACATAACGGCTAGATCACCAGTATGAAACCATCCGCCTTTCATTGCTTTGTTCGTTGCATCTTCATCTTTAAAGTAACCCTTCATGACTACATTTCCTCTGATCATTATTTCTCCAATTGTTTTACCATCTCTTGGGACTTCTTTCATTGTTTCTGGATCCATAATCGTTACACCCTCTGTATTAGGATATCTTACTCCTTGTCTTGCTTTAATCTCATTTTGTTTTTCTTCTTCCAGTTCGTTCCATGCT